>NZ_JBKDRI010000117.1:0-35058 GCF_046341535.1 Acidovorax sp.
CAGATCGAGTTCAGTTTGTTCGGTACAGTTTGGATTCGGCATGGCTCGCTCGTTCATCAAGTTTCTACACCTCGATAAACGCGCACTCAAAGGGCCATGCCGTCATCGTTTTTACGGAGGACGGTGAAATATCCGGGCTAGGCAAGCGCTGTATCACCCTCGCGAGCCCGCGCCAGCGCAGACCGCAGGGGGCTGTGCAGAGGTGCCCAAGGTGGTGGTGGTGCCGGGCCCAGGTGGGGTGCGGGCTAGCGCCCCAGCGCGAAAACCGTGGGCGTGCGGTTGTCCGGGGAGATCGGTTGCTGGCGCCACTGCTGAACGCTCTGGCTCCGCACGCTTGCCTTGGCCAGCGTCAGGCCGCTGGCCAGCGCCAGGCGGGTTTGCGGTTGCAAGGCCTGCACCAGCGCCTGCCAGACTGCGGCATTTCGGTAGGGAGTTTCGATGAACAGTTGGGTCTGGCCGCTTTTGTGCGCCAGCGCTTCCAGCTCCCGGATGCGCTGCTGCCGCTCCTGCGCGTCTTGCGGCAGGTAGCCTACAAACGCAAAGTTCTGACCATTGAGTCCGCTGGCGGCGAGCGCCAGCAGCAATGACACGGGCCCCACCAAAGGCACGACGGCGATGCCCAGCTCATGCGCGGCCCGCACGACAGACGAGCCTGGGTCGGCCACCGCTGGCATGCCAGCCTCGCTCACCAGGCCCATGTCGTGCCCTGCCAGTGCGGGTGCCAGGAGCGGGCGGGCATCGAAGGAGGCGGAACCCTTGTCGCTGTGATCCCCTTTTTTGTGGACTTCGCGCGGGAGTTCGGTCAAGACCTGCTGCTGCAGGGGCGCCGCGAGCGGGTACAGGGCGTCGATCCGTTTCAGGTAGGCGCGGGTACTCTTGGCGTTCTCGCACACCCAATGGGTCAGCCGCGCGGCAGTGCTGAGCGTGCCTGAGGCAAGAGTGTCCGTGAGCGGCGTCTGCGTTTCGCAGCCAAAATCCAAAGGAGCAGGCACCAGATACAGCGTGCCCGGCGGCGTTGTGCTGGTCATGGCAGCACCAGCCCGGCCGCGCGCAGCATCCTGCAGGTGCGTATGAGGGGCAGGCCGATGAGCGCTGTGGGGTCGTCGCTGTCGATGGCGTCGACCAGGGCGATGCCAAGACCCTCGCTTTTGGCGCTGCCGGCGCAGTCGTAGGGCTGTTCTGCGCGCAGGTAGCGTTCGATTTCCTCGTCGTCCAGTTCGCGAAAGCGTACCTGCACGCGGGCGCTGTCCACCTGCTCAAATCCCGTGGCGGCGCAGACCACGGCCAGCGCGGTGTGGAACACCACGGTCTGCCCGCGCATCCGGCGCAGTTGCTCGACGGCGCGCTCATGGCTGCCGGGCTTGCCCAGCACGCTGCCGCGCAGGTCGGCGACCTGGTCGGACCCGATCACGATGGCTTCGGGGTATTTGCGCGCCACCGCATCGGCCTTCGCCCGCGCCAGCCGGAGGGCCAGGGTGCCCGGAGCCTCTGCGGCTGCCGGAGTTTCGTCCACATCCGGGGCCGCCGATTCGAAGGGCAGGCCCAGGCGCTGCAACAATTCTCGCCGGTAGCGCGAGGTGGAGCCCAATACCAATGAGCGTTGGAGGGGGGGAGTTGGATGCATGCGGTGATTCTCTTACACTGCCCGCATGACCAAGGAATTCTCTGCGCAGCGACTTGATGTCAAAGCCTTTGCGCAAGCAGGCGCTCGGCTGGCTGGGCGCGACTCCTTGCTGAAATACGCGCGTCTGGTGCAGGAGGCCAAAGGCCTGCACCCTGATCTGTCGGTCGACTGGCAGGCCGATGGCGAGCTCCGAACCGCCCTGGGTGGAATGAGCCAGGTCTGGCTGCACCTGAAGGCGCGGGTCAGCCTCCCCATGGAATGCCAGCGCTGCCTGACGCCGGTGGACGTCCCGGTGGAGGTAGAGCGTTCGTTCCGGTTCGTGGCGGACGAGGCCACGGCAGAGGCGCTGGATGACGAGAGCGAGGAAGACTTGCTGGCGATTAGCCGCGAGTTTGACCTGCGCGAGCTCATCGAGGATGAGTTGCTGATGGCGCTGCCGGTCGTGCCCAAGCACGAAGAGTGCCCTGACACCGTCCCCTTGGCATCGTCCGACGAGGATTTCGAGGAGGCCAGTGCCGCCAAACCGAACCCGTTTGCGGCGCTGGCCGATCTGCGCAAGGATCGCAAGACCTGAAGCTCCACTGGCTTGGTCTGGGCTAAAAAACCCGTTTGGGCTATAATGGAGGGCTTCGCGCGAACCCCCTCGAGTCTTAATGGGCTAATCGCGTTTTACCAACCTATTGAAGACCAGGAGCCACCATGGCTGTTCAGCAAAACAAAAAGTCCCCTTCCAAGCGCGGCATGCACCGTTCGCACAACGCCCTGAATGTGCCGGGCATTGCTGTTGAGCCCACCACCGGCGAAACCCACCTGCGTCACCACATCAGCCCCAACGGTTTTTACCGTGGCCGCCAGGTGCTGAAGAACAAGGCTGAAGCCTGATTTTCCGCCTCCGCAAAGGCCCGTTGCTACTGCAAACGTAGCGCGGGCCTTTGTTTTGACCGTTGCAATCATCTTCTGGTCTTCTTGGCCAGCCGGACAAGTCGCCCATGATCACACTGGCTGTTGACTGCATGGGGGGCGACCATGGCCCCCGCGTCACGCTCGCGGCGTGTCGCCAATTCCTGGACCATCATCCTGAGGCTCGTTTGCTGCTGGTCGGCATGGCGGGCAGTCTTCAAGCGTTCTCTCACGAGCGGGCCACCATCGTGGCGGCCTCGGAGGTCGTTGCCATGGACGACCCTGTGGAGGTGGCGCTTCGTAAAAAGAAGGACTCTTCGATGCGCGTGGCCATCCAGCAGGTCAAGGACGGCTCCGCGTCCGTGGCGGTATCTGCTGGTAACACCGGCGCATTGATGGCTATCGCGCGTTATCTTCTTAAAACGCTGGACGGAATCGACCGCCCGGCCATCGCTACTCAGATGCCCAACGCCGCTGGTGGGGCCACCACGGTGCTCGACCTGGGCGCGAATGTGGATTGCTCGGCCGAGCATCTGCTCCAGTTTGCCGTCATGGGTTCGGCGCTGGCGTCGGTACTCAGCGGCCGGGGTGAGCCCACCGTGGGCTTGCTCAATATTGGTGAAGAAGCTATCAAAGGCAGCGAAGTCATTAAAAAAGCGGGTGAACTGCTGCGTTCTGCTGCTAATTCTGGCGATCTGAATTTTGTCGGCAACGTCGAGGGGAACGACATTTTCAAGGGCGTGGTGGATATCGTTGTCTGCGACGGTTTTGTGGGGAACGTGGCGCTCAAGGCCAGCGAAGGCGTCGCCACCATGATCATTGGTGGTTTGAAGGCCGAGTTCTCCCGCAATGTTTTCACCAAAATGGCGGCGATTGTGGCCTATCCCGTCCTGAAGGCGCTGATGAAGCGCATGGACTATCGGCGCTACAACGGCGCAGCCCTGCTGGGGCTGCGCGGGCTGGTGTTCAAGAGTCATGGCTCGGCCGACGCGATGGCCTTCGAGCAGGCTTTGAACCGGGCGTATGATGCAGCCCGCAACAACCTGCTCGACCGTGTCCAGAACCGGATTGCGCATGCGGCGCCGCTTCTGGCTCCCGCCGATGCCCAGCCCCGGCCCGACCTCGCGGCGGCAACCTACCCATGAGACGTTACTCCCGCATTACCGGCACCGGCAGTTATCTGCCTCCCCGTCGTCTGTCCAACGCCGACCTCGTGGCTGAGCTGGCAGAACGTGGGGTGGAAACGTCGGACGACTGGATTGTGGAGCGGACCGGCATTCGGGCGCGTCACTTTGCCGCCCCTGAGGTGGCCAGCAGCGATCTCGGTGTGGAGGCCGCACGCAACGCATTGGCGGCAGCGGGCGTTCAGCCGTCCGAGATCGATCTGATCATCGTGGCGACATCCACCCCCGACATGGTCTTCCCCTCGGCCGCCTGCATCCTCCAGCACAAGCTTGGGGCCAATGGATGCCCTGCTTTTGATGTGCAGGCGGTTTGCAGCGGCTTTGTCTATGCCCTCGCGGTGGCTGATGCCATGATCCAGACGGGGGCGGCCAACCGCGCGCTGGTGGTGGGCGCAGAGGTGTTCAGCCGCATCCTCGATTTCAATGACCGCACCACCTGCGTGCTGTTTGGCGACGGCGCCGGTGCCGTGGTGCTGGAGGCGTCAGAGACACCCGGCATTTTGTCGAGCGACCTGCACGCCGACGGCAAGCATGTGGACATCTTGTGTGTGCCTGGCAACGTGTCCGGTGGTGTGGCGCTCGGCGATCCGGTTCTCAGGATGGACGGGCAGGCCGTTTTCAAGCTGGCAGTGGGTGTGCTGGAAAAGGCGGCCCACGCGGTTCTGGCCAGGGCGGGCCTGACCGAGGCCGACATTGACTGGCTTGTCCCGCACCAGGCCAACATCCGCATCATGCAGGGCACCGCCCGCAAGCTCAAGATGTCCATGGACAAGGTGGTCGTCACGGTGGATCAGCATGGCAACACGTCTGCCGCCTCCATTCCGCTGGCACTGGACCATGCCGTCCGCGCGGGTCAGATCAAGAAGGGCGACACCGTGTTGCTCGAAGGTGTGGGCGGCGGTTTCACCTGGGGTGCTGTGCTACTAAAAATGTAGCAATCCGGGCTTATGGGCCGTGCGCGACGTGCAGTTTTGATTATCTTTTTTCAGTTTTCATGAAGTCATTTGCGTTTGTCTTTCCGGGCCAGGGCTCGCAGTCTGTTGGCATGCTCGATGGCTGGGCGGGTCACCCGGCGGTGGTGGATACGTTGCGTGAGGCGTCCGACGCGCTGGGTGAAGACATCGGCGCGCTGATTGCCCAGGGGCCCAAGGAGGCGCTGGCGCTGACCACCAACACCCAGCCTGTGATGCTGGTGGCAGGCGTGGCTGCGTGGCGAGTGTGGCGTGCCGAAGGGGGCGCTGACCCGGTGGCGGTGGCCGGTCACTCGCTGGGGGAGTATTCGGCGCTGGTCGCCGCTGGGGTGCTCAGCCTGTCGCAGGCTGCGCCGCTGGTCCGGCTGCGCGCGGCTGCCATGCAAGAGGCGGTGCCCGTGGGTGCTGGGGCGATGGCTGCCATCTTGGGCATGGATGCGGCGGGCGTGATGGCCGGTTGTGCCCAGGCCGTGGCGTCTTTCGGAGAGGGCTCGCCCGAGGTGGCCGAAGCGGTCAATTTCAATGACCCCTCCCAGACGGTGATCGCCGGAACCCGGGCCGGGGTTGACAAGGCCTGCGAGATCCTCAAGGCAGCCGGTGCCAAGCGGGCGCTGCCGTTGCCGGTCTCTGCGCCTTTCCATTCGAGTCTGATGAAGCCCGCAGCCGAAAAGCTGCGAGCCGCGTTGGCCGATGTGGCGTTTGCCCCACCGAATGTCCCGGTGGTGAACAACGTGGATGTGGCTGTGGTGTCCGATCCTGCCGCCATTCGTGATGCGCTGTACCGGCAGGCCTTCGGCGCTGTGCGCTGGGTGGAGTGTGTGCACGCACTCAAGGCCCGGGGCGTGACGCACATCGTGGAAAGCGGTCCGGGCAAGGTGCTTGCGGGCCTGACCAAGCGCATTGACTCTGAACTCGTGGGCATGGCCCTGTACGACATGGCCACGCTGGCCGAAACCCGGGAGCTGCTGGCATGAACGCATCCTCATCTTCGGCGCAGGTTGCGCTCGTGACGGGTGCGTCCCGGGGCATTGGCGCAGCGATTGCGCTGGAATTGGCGTCGCGCGGCTACCAGGTCATTGGCACCGCCACCACGGACGATGGCGCACAGCGCATCACCGAGGCGCTGGCCTCCCATCCGGGATGCTGCGGGGCCAACCTCAACGTGAATGACGTTGCCGCCGTCGAGGCGCTGATCGATACCCTCGTCAAGCAGCGGGGCGGCCTGCATGTGCTGGTCAACAATGCCGGTATCACGCGCGACACCCTGGCCATGCGCATGAAAGACGACGACTGGGATGCGGTGCTGGACACCAATCTCAAGGCCGTGTTCCGCGCCAGCCGCGCCGCCATCCGTCCAATGATGAAGCAGCGCTTTGGCCGCATCATCAGCATCACCAGCGTGGTGGGTGCGTCCGGCAATCCGGGGCAGGCCAACTATGCGGCCGCCAAGGCGGGCGTGGCGGGCATGACGCGTGCCCTGGCCCGTGAGCTGGGCAGCCGCGGCATCACCGTCAATTGCGTGGCCCCCGGATTCATCGAGACCGACATGACCTCGGCGCTGCCCGAAGAGCAGCAAAAAGCGCTCAATGCCCAGATCCCGCTCGGGCACATGGGCAAGCCGCAGGACATCGCACATGCCGTTGCCTACCTGGCATCCCGGGAGGCGGGTTACGTGACGGGGCAGGAGTTGCACGTCAATGGCGGCATGTATATGTAATTGTTGAAAGATAACGCCGGTTCATCCGGACGGCGGGCTGCTTAGGGGGCGTTCCTTAACCGGCTAGAATCGCGGATTCATTCACAACCCCCAGAGGGAAACCATGAGCGATATCGAAGCACGCGTCAAAAAAATCATTGCCGAACAACTTGGGGTGGAAGAGTCCCAGGTCACGAACGAAAAGGCTTTCGTGGCTGATCTGGGTGCAGACTCTCTCGACACGGTGGAATTGGTGATGGCTTTGGAAGACGAGTTCGGCATCGAAATCCCTGACGAAGACGCGGAGAAGATCACCACGGTGCAAAACGCGATCGACTACGCCAACACCCACCAGAAGGCCTGAGAGGCGTCCTGCGCCTGACTCAAGCGATGAGCAGAAGGTTTTCCGCATGAGCCGTCGTCGCGTTGTCGTGACTGGCCTGGGTTGCGTCAGCCCCGTGGGTAACACGGTCTCCGATGCCTGGGCCAATATCCTCGCCGGTGAGTCCGGCATTGGTCCCATCACCAAGTTCGATGCGTCCAACTTTTCCTGCAAGATTGCGGGAGAGGTCAAGGGGCTGGATCTGGAGTCCTACATCAGCGCCAAGGATGCGCGCGCGATGGACAGTTTCATCCACTACGGCATCGCAGCGGCGGCCCAGGCCGTGCAAGACGCGGGCCTTCCCACGGGCGATGCGCTGCACGACGATCTTGCGACCCGCATCGCCTGCGTCATCGGCTCCGGGATCGGCGGTCTGCCGTTGATTGAAAACACCCACGCCGAACTCGTCAGCCGCGGGCCTCGCCGCATCACCCCGTTTTTTGTGCCTGCTTCCATCATCAATATGGTGGCGGGGCACGTGTCCATTCGCTTTGGCTTTAAAGGGCCGAACCTTTCGGTGGTGACCGCCTGCACCACGGGCTTGCACTGCATTGGTGAAGGCGGGCGGATGATCGAATATGGCGATGCGGATGTCGTGATTGCAGGCGGGACCGAATCGACGGTCTCTCCGCTGGGAATCGGCGGTTTCGCGGCCATGCGGGCGCTGTCCACACGCAACGATGATCCCAAGACCGCTTCGCGTCCCTGGGACAAGGACCGCGACGGCTTTGTGCTGGGCGAAGGCGCTGGGGTGGTCGTTCTGGAAGAGTATGAGCACGCGAAAGCGCGCGGCGCAAAAATCTACGCGGAGCTAGCGGGCTTTGGCATGAGCGCCGATGCCGGCCATATGACGGCCCCCAACATGGATGGGCCCCGGCGCGCCATGCTGAGCGCTTTGCGAAATGCCGGTATCAACGCAGATCAGGTTGATTACCTGAACGCCCACGGTACCTCAACCCCCTTGGGCGACCTCAATGAGACCAATGCGATCAAGGCGGCATTGGGCGATCATGCCTACAAAACCGTGATCAGTTCCACCAAATCGATGACGGGCCATCTGCTCGGCGGCGCTGGCGGCATCGAAAGCGTGTTCACCATTTTGGCCTTGCATGACCAAAAGGCACCGCCGACCATCAACCTGTTCAATCAGGACCCCGAGTGCGACTTGGACTACTGCGCCAACACCGCACGGGACATGAAGATGGACGTGGCTGTGAAGAACAACTTTGGTTTCGGTGGCACCAACGGAACGCTGGTCTTCAAGCGTATCTGACCGATACGGCCCTGTGCCCGCCCCGCCTGTGCGGGTATCGGCCAGGCAGATCCCGCACCGCGTCGGAGCGCGTTTTGACGCGGCAAAAGCGCCAAGCCACGGGTTGCTCAGGCCATTTGCCCAGTGAAAACCGCCTCTCGCAAAAGCGCACCGTCGGTGGTCTACCCCGCAAGCCGCAGCGTTGCCCTTGCGTGGACCCTTGGCGTCATCCTTCTTGCGGCGGCGGTCGTCATCGCGCTTTGGGCTGTTTCGGACGGCACTGCGAATTCTGGCAAGTACGCTTGGGTCTGCATTGCTGCAGTGGCATGGGTGCTGGCGGCGTTGGGAGCGCTGCATTTTTGGCTGCGCCAGTTTCGCGGTGATGTGCGATGGGATGGCTCGACCTGGCTGCTCCAATCGGTCGCAACGGGTCAGCCAGACCCGCGCAGCGGTGTCCTGAAGGGGGCTCCCCGGCCACTGATCGACCTGCAGTCGCATCTCTGGGTGGTACTCACTGCCGCTGATGATCAGCGCATGTGGCTCTGGCTGGAGCGGGCGCATCATCCACAGCGGTGGATCGATTTGCGCCGTGCGGTATATTCGCGCGCCGACTTGGGCGCGGGTGTCGACCCGACCCGGCAAGCGGCCGTGGACCGCACTTCCTGAGTACCCATGACCGTCCTTCCTCCCTCTCGCCCAGACGACAGCGACCTTCAGCTCGTGGAGCGCACGGTTGCGGGCGATCAGCGCGCTTACGAGTTGCTGGTCATCAAGTACCAGCGGCGCATTGAGCGCCTGATCGGGCGCATGGTGCGGGACACCGACCTGGTCCAGGACATTGCCCAGGAAACTTTCATCCGTGCTTACCGGGCGCTTCATCAATTCCGGGGCGAGGCGCAGTTCTACACGTGGCTGTACCGCATTGCAGTCAATACCGCCAAGAAGGCGCTGATGGACATGAAGCGCGATCCGGTCATCTCCGAAAACGCGCTGCGCGGCAGCGATGACGAAGATGAAACTTCCCGTCTCGGGCAGGAACTAACCACCGACGATACCCCCGAAACGATGCTCGCAGCGCGCGAAATCGCTGAAGCGGTCAATGCGGCCATGGAGGCGCTGCCGGACGACTTGCGTCAGGCAGTCACGCTCCGTGAAATCGAGGGCCTGAGCTATGAGGAAATCGCCACGGCCATGGCCTGCCCGATTGGTACGGTGCGGTCGCGGATTTTCAGAGCGCGGGAAGCGATTTCGGCCAAGGTACGGCCTTTGCTGGAAAACCAGACAGGCAAAAGATGGTGAGGTGATGCGATGCATGGTGCAATGACTGACGATGATCTGGCGCGCGACGCTGCAGACCGCGAACTTGCAGGGCGCGAATTGCTCTCGGCGCTGGCCGATGGGGAACTTCAAGGTGCCCAACTGGCGTCTGCGCTCGAGCTCTGTGCCCACGAGGACAGCCATTCGACGTGGGAGGTCTACCACCTGGTGGGCGACGTGCTGCGCTCCCCGGATCTGGCACGGCCCGTCAGCACGGCGTTCATGTCGCGCTTGCGTGAAGAGATCGCCCGCCAGGAAATTCCAGTGGCCCCACCTCTGGCTGAGGATGTGCCCCGTCGCGTGGCGGGCGCAGAACGCGACAACGCGTCCAACGCCGCTGTCTTTCGCTGGAAGATGGCCGCAGGCTTTGCCTCCCTGGCAGCGGTGGCGGCGATCGGTTGGTCCTCGCTGGCCAGCCTGCAGACCGCAGGGCCCGTGGTGGCGGGTGCCACCCCGCCGCTGACCACGGCCGCGACTCCAGCCGCCAATGCAACGGACCCAGGTTCGCCCGTGGTGGCTGTGGCGGATGCGGATGGGCAGCAAGTCATGCTTCGTGACGCCCGGCTGGACGAGCTGTTGGCGGCGCACAAGCAGTTTGGTAGTACTTCTGCCTTGCAGATGCCGGCCGGCTTCCTGCGAAACGCGACGTTTGAATCGCCGGGCCGATGAGCATGGATGGCGTCGTGGAAGGCGTCTGGGGCGAGGCCGCATCGTTACCGAAACGACTCACAGCGGCAGGGGTTGCCTGCCTGTTGCGCCTGTTGCTGGGACTGTCGGCACTGTGGTGTGCGGCGGGCGCAAGTGTCGCCTCCGAGGCCGTTCGGCAGACGGGCTCAGCGGCCAGTGCAAGGGGCTCTCAAGACGCCAGCGCCACGCGCGAGCGCGACGTGATGCAGTGGATCGAGCGCGTTCAAAGCGCACCCTGTCGGCATGCCTACACCGGCACGTTCGTCGTACTCTCGGCATCGGGTGCCATGTCGACCTCCAAAATTTGGCACGCCTGCGACGAGCGTCATCGCCTGGAGCGGGTGGAGTCCCTCAGTGGCCACCGGCGCACGGTGTTTCGTCGCAATGATGAGGTGCGCACGTTTTCGCAGGACACCCGCACGGTTCGAACCGATCGCCGTGACACGGCTACCACCTTTCCCCGCGTCGCATGGGTGGAGGGCACTGCCGTTGCCCAGTACTACGCTGCCACTCGGCTCGGCCAGGATCGCGTGGCAGGGTATCTGGCCGATGTGGTCTGGTTCAAGCCACTCGATAACTTGCGCTTCGGTTACAGACTCTGGAGCGAGGTGGACACCGGCCTGGTCGTCAAACTTCAGACGCTCGCGCCCGATGGGAAAGTGCTGGAGAACGCGGCGTTTTCCGAACTGGACTTGCGTGCGCCGATTGAGCCCGAGCAGATTGCGCGGCAGATGGACATGACCGATGGCTTCCGGGAAGTCATTGCCCGGGTCACGAAAACCTCGGCCCAGGCCGAGGGGTGGGCCCTGCGGCAGCCCGTGGCGGGATTCGTGCCCGTCAGCTGCCACCAGCGCACCATGGTCGTGGCCGATGCGCCCAGCAAGGTCTTGCAGTGCTTGTATTCAGACGGCATGACGTCGGTCTCGCTGTTTGTCGAGCCTTTTGACCCGCAGCGCCATCCCGACAAGGCGCATGCTGCCAGCATGGGGGCCACCCACATACTGGGTCAGCGCTTGAACCCCGATGCGTGGGTCACAGCCGTGGGCGAGGTGCCAATGCACACGCTCAAGCTCTTTGCCGGACAATTCCAGCGGATACGTTGACCATGGGTTCAAGAGGGGCCAGCGCGGCCAGGCCGGGGGCATGGCGCACCCTGTGCCTGCCTGCCGCCCCACAAGCAACGCCGAGGAACCAATTGATGGTAAAGACTTCTGAGTGACCTGAAGTGAGCAATGTGCTCTGTTTTCATCCATGAAAGGTTGACGATGACCCAATTCGTTTTTTTGCGCTCGTTCGCGTTGGCCTGCCTGGTCACCGGGCTGGCGGGTACCGCAGTGGCGCCCCGCATGGTCTATGCCCAACCGGCGGGCACAGTGCGCGCCTTGCCTGACTTCACGGATCTGGTCGATCAGGTGGGGCCTTCCGTGGTCAACATCCGTACGGTTGAAAAGGCAAGCAGCCGTTCCGGCGGTTCGAGCGGTATGGACGAAGAGATGATGGAGTTTTTCAAGCGCTTTGGTGTGCCGATCCCCAACATCCCGCGGCAGCAGCGTCCCCAGCGCCCCCAGCCAGACGAAGAAAGCCAGCCCCGGGGTGTGGGCTCTGGTTTCATTTTGACGTCGGATGGGTTTGTGATGACCAACGCCCATGTGGTCGAGGGCGCGGACCAGTTGATCGTGACCCTCACAGACAAGCGGGAGTTCAAGGGCCGGATCGTCGGTGCCGACAAGCGCACCGACGTGGCCCTCGTCAAGATCGATGCCACGGGTCTGCCGGCGGTCAAGGTGGGCGATGTGAGTCGCTTGCGGGTTGGCGAGTGGGTGATGGCGATTGGTTCGCCCTTTGGCCTGGAAAACACGGTGACTGCGGGCATCGTGAGCGCCAAGCAGCGCGAGACGGGCGACTATCTGCCCTTCATTCAGACCGATGTCGCCATCAACCCCGGCAATTCCGGGGGGCCGCTGATCAACATGCGCGGTGAAGTGGTCGGTATCAACAGCCAGATCTATTCGCGCTCGGGCGGATTCATGGGAATCTCGTTTGCCATTCCCATGGACGAGGCGATTCGTGTCAGCGATCAGCTCAGAGCGACCGGGCGCGTGACCCGCGGGCGGATTGGTGTGCAGATTGGCCCGGTCAGCCGCGATGTTGCTGAGTCCATCGGCCTGGGCAAGGCGCAGGGGGCGATGGTCACGGGTATCGAGGCAGGCTCCCCTGCGGACAAGGCGGGTGTCGAGGCGGGCGACATCATCATCCGGTTCGATGGCAAGCCGATCGAGAAGGTGGCTGATCTTCCGCGTCTGGTCGGCAATACCAAGCCCGGCAGCAAGAGCACCATGACGGTGTTCCGGCGAGGCAGCTCACGGGATCTGACGGTGACCGTTGCCGAGATTGAGGCCGAAAAATCCGCGAGCGCCAAAACCCCGGAGCGCGAGGAAAAACCCAGGGCTTCTGCGGCCGCGCAACAAATCGGCTTGGCAGTGTCTGAATTGCCAGAGGCGCAGAAAAAGGAACTTAAGCTCAATGCGGGCGTGCTCGTGACGTCGGCCACGGATGCCGCAGCCCGCGCAGGTCTGCGGGAGGGGGACGTGATTTTGGCGATGGCCAATACCGAGATCAGCGGTGTCAAGGAGTTCGAGGCAGTGCTGGCGAAGGTGGACAAGAGCAAACCGATCAATGTGCTGTACCGTCGCGGCGACTGGGCGCAATACGCCCTGATCCGTCCTGGCAAGTAACTGCACAAAGATCAGCACGCGACCTTGGTCGCTGGATCCCGGATCGCGGGGTGGGATGGCCCAGTCGCTCTATGGATGATTTTCGATAGAATGACTGGTTGCGTTAGCGGTTTTTGGCATAAAAGCGTCCTGGATGTTGCCGATTCGGGCTTTGTTGACCGCATGAAATGCGGTTTGCCAAGTCGCCCACAAGTTGTCCAGCGTGGCGCGTTTGCCGACTGTGGATAACCTGTTCATAAATTTCTTGTTGCCGCGCGACATCTCCTTCAAATGCACTCGGATCCGCTGGCGCCCCGGCCCTTTTTGCCTACAATAAAGCTCCAACTATCGCAGTTGCCAATGATTGTTGGTTTGGGGCGCGTCGCCACTCGACGCGCCCTTTTTTCTTGTGCGCACTGTTTCAATTCAATCACTTGACGCTTCCCGTTGATGAATCACATCAGAAATTTTTCCATCATCGCGCACATTGATCATGGCAAATCGACCCTTGCCGACCGTCTGATCCAGCGCTGTGGCGGTCTTGCCGATCGCGAGATGGAAGCCCAGGTCCTAGACTCGATGGACATCGAGAAGGAACGTGGGATAACCATCAAGGCACAGACGGCGGCGCTGCAGTACACGGCCCGGGATGGGCAGGTGTACAACCTCAACCTCATCGACACACCGGGGCATGTGGACTTCTCGTACGAGGTGAGCCGTTCGCTGTCTGCGTGTGAAGGCGCGCTGCTGGTGGTCGACGCATCACAGGGCGTCGAAGCCCAGACAGTCGCCAATTGCTACACGGCGCTCGAACTGGGTGTCGAGGTCGTGCCGGTCCTCAACAAGATGGACCTGCCCAACGCCGACCCGGACAACGCCAAATCCGAAATCGAAGATGTGATCGGCATTGATGCGACCGATGCCATACCTTGCTCTGCCAAGACCGGCATGGGCATCGATGAGATTCTGGAGGCGATCGTGGCCAAGGTGCCCGCGCCGCGCGGCAACCCTGATGGCCCCTTGCGGGCGATGATCATCGACAGCTGGTTCGACAGCTACGTCGGCGTGGTCATGCTGGTGCGTGTCGTGGACGGCCGACTTCTCAAGGGCGAGCGCATCAAGATGATGGCCAGCGGTGCTGTGTACAACGCCGACAACCTGGGTGTCTTCACCCCTGCCAACGAGCCCCGCGATGCGCTGCATGCAGGGCAGGTGGGCTACATCATTGCGGGCATCAAAGAGCTGCAGGCGGCCAAGGTAGGCGACACCATCACGCTGGAAAAAAAGCTGCCCAACAATGCGGGCCCAGCCGCCGAAGCGCTGCCGGGCTTCAAGGAAATCCAGCCCCAGGTTTTTGCGGGCCTGTACCCGACCGAAGCCAGCGAATACGACTCCCTGCGGGATGCGCTGGAGAAGCTCAAGCTCAATGACGCCTCGTTGCACTACGAGCCCGAAGTCAGTCAGGCGCTGGGTTTCGGTTTTCGATGCGGCTTCCTGGGCTTGCTGCACATGGAGATCGTTCAGGAGCGACTCGAGCGCGAGTTCGACCAGGACCTCATCACGACGGCGCCCAGCGTTGTTTATCAGGTGGTCAAGGCCGACGGCGAAGTCATCATGGTCGAGAACCCCTCGAAGATGCCCGACCAGGGGCGGCTGGAGGAAATTCGCGAGCCCATCGTCACGGTGCATTTGTACATGCCGCAAGACTATGTGGGCCCCGTGATGACGCTGGCGAACCAAAAGCGCGGGGTGCAGATCAACATGGCCTACCATGGCCGTCAGGTGATGCTGACCTACGACATGCCCCTTGGCGAGATCGTGCTCGACTTCTTCGACAAGCTCAAGTCGGTGTCGCGCGGCTATGCATCGATGGATTACGAGTTCAAGGAATACCGAGCCTCTGACGTGGTCAAGGTGGATATCCTGCTCAATGGCGAGAAGGTGGATGCTTTGTCCATCATCGTGCACCGGTCGCAATCCCAGTATCGTGGCCGCGCGGTGGTGGCAAAGATGCGCGAGATCATCAGTCGCCAGATGTACGACGTGGCCATCCAGGCCGCGATTGGCGCGAACATCATCGCGCGCGAAACCATCAAGGCGCTGCGCAAGAACGTGCTGGCAAAATGCTACGGCGGCGACATCACCCGCAAGCGCAAGCTTCTTGAGAAGCAGAAGGCAGGCAAAAAACGCATGAAGCAAATCGGCTCGGTCGAGGTTCCCCAAGAGGCTTTCCTCGCCATTTTGCAGGTGGAAGACTGATGCAGTTCATGCAGATCATCACCGCCGCCATCCTGGCGGCCGGCGTGGGCTATGTCGGCGCCTGGAACCTGGGCCTCATCGAGGGCAACTTTGCGTTGCTCCTGTTTCTCGCCACTTTGGTCACCGGGTGTTACTGGTTGGCAGAGCGGTTTTACTTTCTGCCGCGCCGCCGCCGTGCTGCACAGGCCATTGAGGATGCTGCCATCGCGCGGCGGGCCGAGCTTGACCGGCTGGGGATCCAGAAGGTTGACCTGGACACCGCCGAAGCAAAGGGTCGCGTGCTCATGCAGCCGTGGTGGCTGGACTGGACGGCAGGGCTGTTCCCGGTGATCGCGGCAGTGTTTCTGCTGCGCTCATTTCTGTTTGAGCCCTTCAAGATTCCTTCGGGTTCGATGATTCCGACGCTGCTGGTCGGCGACCTCATCCTGGTCAACAAGTTCACCTATGGCATCCGGCTGCCCGTGATCCACACCCGCGTGACCGAGGGAAGCCCGCCTGCGCGTGGTGACGTGATGGTGTTTCGCTACCCACCCCAGCCCAGCCTGGACTACATCAAGCGCGTGGTTGGGGTTCCGGGCGATGAGGTTGCCTACATCAACAAGCGTCTGAGCATCAACGGCAAGCCGGTGGAAACCTCACCCTTGCCGGATTTTCTGGAAGAAGAGTCGATGCGCTACTTCAAGCAGTTTGAAGAGCAGCTCGGTGAGCAGCGTCACCGCCTGCTCAACAACGCCGAGGTGCCTGCGTTCGTGCAGGGAGCCAGCAACTTCACCCACCGGGAAAACTGCCGCTACAGTATCGAGGGCGTGGTCTGCAAGGTGCCGCAGGGGCATTACTTTCTGATGGGGGACAACCGCGACAACTCGCTGGATTCGCGCTACTGGGGGTTTGTGCCCGAGGCCAACATTGTCGGAAAAGCATTCTTCGTCTGGATGAATTTCGGCAATCTCAAGCGTATCGGCCCGTTTAATTGACGTCGCGCCGGGATCAACCATCAACAAGGGAGTAGTCATGAGAAAACTGGGGCAGTCAGCCCTGCGTTCGCGCCAACGCGGGATGTCTTTTTTTGGTGTGGTGATCCTGGGCGTGTTGGTCGTAGCCGTGGTTGCCATTGGTGGCCAGTCGGTTCCGATCTTCTTGGAGTACTCCGCTGCGAAGCAGGCCATCGAGAAGGTCAAGTCGAAGGGATCTGCTTTGGAGATCCGTGGCGCATTCGATCGCGCTGCAATTGTCGATAGCATCAACTCTATCCAGGGAAAAGACCTGGAAATCACCAAGCGGGGAGACAAGATGGTGGTTGGCTTCAAGTATTCGCGCGAAATCGCTCTGGCAGGCCCCGCTTACCTCGTGTACCGATTTGAAGCGCAGACCAACTAGTGCGCCCCGGACTCCAGGGGCTGCAGGCCCGTTTGCAGCATGTGTTCGCCGACCCGTCCCTGCTGGAGCGGGCCACCACGCACCGCAGCTTTTCTGCCGACCATAACGAGCGCCTTGAATTCCTCGGCGACTCGGTGTTGAACCTGGCTGTGGCCAGCCTGTTGTACCGGCGCCTTTCGGAGCTGCCGGAAGGCGATCTGTCCCGGGTGCGCGCCAATCTGGTCAAGCAAGATACCTTGCACCAGTTGGCGCTTCGGCTCAAGGTGTCGGAGGTGCTCCGTCTGGGGGAGGGCGAGGCCAGATCGGGCGGCCAGCAGCGGCCGTCCATCCTGGCCGATGCGCTGGAAGCCCTGATCGGGGCGGTCTATCTTGACGCCGGGTATGCGACCGCCGAGGCCCTGGTGCACCGGTTGTTCGAGGGCGTTGAAATCAACCCGCAAATGCAGGCGGCGTCCAAGGATGCGAAGACGGCATTGCAGGAGTGGCTGCAGGGTCGCAAAATGAAGCTGCCGCAGTACCAGGTGGTGGCCACCACCGGCGCTGCCCATCGCCAGACCTTTGATGTGGAGTGCGACATTCCGGATCTCGGCCTGACCGAGCGCGGTATTGGCGGCTCGCGCCGCGCAGGCGAACAGGCGGCGGCTGCGGCCATGCTCGCCACACTGAAATCAAGGAAGCTATGAACGATGCTACAAAAAATGTAGCTGATTGCGCCGAAAAACCAGGCGCAGGTGAGCAAACTGACCTGGAAGCGATGCTCGCTGCCGCAGGCGCGCCTGCGGCCGTGCCGGGGCAGCGCTGCGGGGTGATTGCCATCGTTGGCAAGCCCAACGTGGGCAAGTCCACCCTGCTCAATGCGCTGGTGGGGCAAAAGATCAGCATCACGTCGCGCAAGGCGCAAACCACGCGCCACCGCATCACCGGCATCCGCACGCGCGAGCAGACGCAGTTCATCTTTGTGGACACGCCCGGTTTCCAGACGCGACATGCCACCGCGCTGAACAAGTCGCTCAACAAGACCGTGATGGGTGCCATTGGCGATGTGGATCTGATCCTCTTTGTGGTTGAGGCCGGCAACTTCACGCTGGCCGATGCCAAGGTGCTGTCGCTGTTCAAACCGGGGATTCCGACCCTGCTGGTGGCCAACAAGCTTGACATGGTCAATCGCCGCGCCGAGCTGGCCCCCTGGCTCAAAAGCATGCAGGAGCGCCACCCATTCGCCGAGTTTGTGCCCATGTCGGCCAAGAACAAGGCCGATGTCGAGCGGCTGTTTGGCATCTGCGCCAAGTATCTGCCCGAGCAGGGCTGGTGGTACGCGCAAGACGAGCTGACCGATCGCAGCGAGCGGTTTCTGGCCTCTGAAACCGTCCGCGAAAAGCTGTTCCGCTTTACCGGCGACGAGCTGCCCTATACCTCCACCGTGGTGGTGGACAAGTTCGACGAGGAGCCCAGCCGGCAGCACAAGCGCATGGTCAAAATCGCCGCCACCATTGTGGTCGAGCGCGACAACCACAAGATGATGGTCATTGGCGACAAGGGCGAGCGCCTCAAGCGCATCGGCTCCGAGGCGCGCCAGGAGCTGGAAAAGCTCATGGATGCCAAGGTGTTCCTCGAACTCTGGGTCAAGGTGCGGTCCGGCTGGGCGGACGATGAAGCCCGCGTGCGATCGTTCGGCTACGAGTGATGCGTCGCCCAGCGCCCGCTGCCTGACCCGCACGCCCACGACGGACGTCCCGTGGCTGCCGCCAAGCGCATTTCGGACGAACCCGCGTTCGTGCTCCACAGCTACGACTGGAGCGAGTCCAGCCTCATCCTGGAAGCCTTCTGCCGCCACCAGGGTCGCGTGGCACTGGTGGCCAAGGGTGCCAAGAAGCCCAGCTCCAACTTTCGCCCCGTGCTGCTGCCCTTGCAGCCGCTGGCGCTGACCTACAGTCTGGCCGGTGATGGCGAAGGTGACATCCATGCGCTCAAGGCGGCCGAATGGGTGGGAGGGCATGTCATGCCCACGGGCGATGCCCTGCTGTCGGGCCTGTACCTCAACGAATTGCTGCTGCGCTTGCTGGCTCGCGCCGACCCGCACGCCGATCTGTTTGATGCCTATGCGGGCGTGGTGCGGGTGTTGGCCAGCGAGCATGGCGATGCGCTGGAGCCCGTGCTGCGCAGCTTTGAGCTGCTGCTGCTGCGCGAGATTGGTTTGCTGCCCGCGCTGGATGCGCAGACCATGACGCTCGCACCACTGCTGCCCGACACGCGCTACACGCTGGTACCCGAAGGCGGCTTGCGGACGGCCTTGCCCAGCGAGCGTTTCGGCCTGCATGGAAGCCAGTGGATGGCGCTGCAGCGCGGTCTGGATGATGTTGCCAGCTACACCGCCACCCTGCGCGCCTGCGCCCCTTTTGCCGCCGAGCTCAAACCACAGCTGCGCACCCTGCTGCAATACCATTGCGGCAGCCCCACGCTGCGCACACGCCAGCTCATGATGGATCTTCAGGCCCTATGAACCAGCCCACCCGCTCATCCAGCGCGCTTGCGCCGCCAGCCGCCGCGCCCGTCACCGCGCTGTCGGTCAACATCAACAAGGTGGCCCTGGTGCGCAACACCCGCCATCTGGGCATTCCCAGCGTCACCCGCGCGGCCGAGCTGTGCCTGCAGGCCGGTGCGCAGGGCATCACCGTGCATCCACGACCGGACGAGCGCCATATCCGCCGGCAGGATGTGTTCGATCTGGCCGCGTTGATGAAATCCTGGCCGGGGCGCGAGTACAACATCGAGGGCAATCCCTCCCAGAACCTGATGGAGTTCGTGCGCGCAGTCCGTCCGCACCAGGCCACGTTTGTGCCCGACGGCGAAGATCAGTTCACCAGTGACCACGGCTGGAGCTTCCCGCAAGACGCGCAGCGCCTGCGCCCGCTGATTGCCGAGTGCCAGGCCCTGGGCGTGCGTGTCAGCCTGTTCATGGACCCGGTGCCCGGGCAGATGGCTGCGGCCCGCGCAGTGGGGGCCGACCGTGTGGAGCTCTACACCGAGCCCTACGCAGCGGCCTGGGGTACCCCGCAGCAGGCTACCGAGCTGGCCCGCTACCGGGCGGCAGCGCAGGCGGCGCTGGATGCGGGGCTGCTGGTCAACGCGGGCCACGATCTCA
This sequence comes from Acidovorax sp., assembly GCF_046341535.1. Taxonomy (GTDB): domain Bacteria; phylum Pseudomonadota; class Gammaproteobacteria; order Burkholderiales; family Burkholderiaceae_C; genus Acidovorax. The sequence continues at coordinate 19,506 of NZ_JBKDRI010000117.1, forward strand.
ACCGCGACAACCTGACCGCGTTTGTGCGGGAGGTGCCCGGGCTGCATGAGGTGTCGATCGGCCATGCGCTCATCGCCGATGCGCTGGAGCTGGGTTACGCCGCCACGGTGCAAGCCTACCTGGCCTGCATCGCCGCGGGCAGCCGCGCAGGCACGGGTGGTGAATGCTCCTGATTTGATAGCTGCAAAGGCATACTCGTCGAGCGTAACCGCCCTATTGGAGTCTCAAACCATGATCTACGGCATTGGAACGGATATCTGCGATGTCCGCCGCATCCGCGCCAGCCTGGACCGCCACGGCGAGCGCTTTGCCACCAAGGTGCTGGCCGAAGGCGAGCTCAGCACCTGGCGCGAGCGCAGCGCCCGCTGGCCCGACCGCGGCCTGCGCTACCTGGCCACACGCTTTTCTGCCAAGGAAGCCTTCAGCAAAGCCATTGGCCTGGGTATGCGCATGCCCATGACATGGCGCCACTGCGAGATCGCCAAGCTGCCTTCGGGTCAGCCGCAGCTGGTGCTGCATGGCGCACTCAAGGACTGGTTTGACGCCAGGGGCCTGAAAGCCCATCTGAGCGTCACCGACGAAACCGACTACGCCGCCAGCTTCTGCGTGGTCGAGAAAATTTGAATAAAAATACCCTATTGCGCACGACCTGTATGCGCTGACAGCTATCATTTAAGTAGCATTTTTACTGTATTGCCATGACCGAACACGCACCCATCATTCTTGATGTGGCGGGCACCGCGCTCACCGCCGATGACCGCCGCCGCCTGGCCCACCCGCTCACGGGCGGCGTGATCCTGTTTGCCCGCAACTGGGAACACCGCGCGCAACTGCTGCAGCTCACCAGCGCCATCAAGGCCGTGCGAGACGACCTGCTCATCTGCGTGGACCATGAAGGCGGCCGCGTGCAGCGCTTTCGCACCGACGGCTTCACCCACTTGCCGCCCATGCGCGTCTTCGGCGACATGTGGATGGACGACGGCAAGGGCGCCAAGACCGTGCCCGGCAGCGGCGCGCTGCGTGCCAGCAATGCGGCCACGGCGGCAGGTTATGTGCTGGGGGCCGAGTTACGCGCTTGCGGTGTGGACTTCAGCTTCACGCCCGTGCTGGACCTCGATTGGGGTGAAAGCGGCGTGATTGGCGACCGCGCCTTTCACCGCGACGCGCGTGTGGTGACGATGCTGGCCAAGAGCCTGATGCACGGCCTGTTGCAAGCGGGCATGGCCCACTGTGGCAAGCATTTTCCGGGGCATGGCTTCGTCAGGGCCGATTCGCACACCGAGGTGCCGGTGGACCGGCGCAGCCTCAAGGCCATTTTGGCCGACGATGCGGCCCCTTACCCGTGGCTGAGCAGCGTGCTCACCAGCGTCATGCCAGCCCATGTGATCTACCCCAACGTGGACAGCCGCCCCGCAGGCTTTTCCAGGCGCTGGCTGCAGGACATCCTGCGCCGCCAGATGCGCTTTGACGGTGCCATCTTCAGCGACGACCTGAGCATGGAGGGCGCCCGGCGTCTGGATGGCCAACAGGTCAGCTACACCGATGCCGCCGTGGCGGCGCTCGAGGCCGGTTGCGATCTGGTGCTGCTGTGCAACCAGAGCATGGGCAAGGGCGAGCCGGTAGACGAGCTGCTTGACGGACTGCTGGCCGCCCGGGACCAGGGCGCATGGCAACCCAGTGTGGACAGCGAGGCGCGTCGCCTGGCGCTGGTGCCGCAAACGCTGCCCCACGCGTGGGACGATCTGATGTACCAGCCCGCGTATCGGCAGGCACTGGATCTGCTGCCCTGATACGCCTGCGGGATGCGCCTGCTGGATGCGCGGGCGCTGGGTGCCTGTGGTGGCATGGCGGCGGGCGCCGCCAGCGATGTCAGGGCGCGCTTGATGGGGCGGGCACCACGGGTGCGGGCGCGGCTGCTTCGGGCGCGCTGGCAGGGGCCGCAGGGGGATGGGCAGGGAGATTGGCAGGGAGATTGGCAGCAGGCGGTGCAACCCCGTTGAATCGCCGCACCACCCGCTGAAAAATCAGCGCATTGGGGATCTGCAGGCAGGCTTCTCCGGGTGCCAGGGTCAGGTCTTCCAGCGTGGTGTAGAGCAGGTTGATGTCCACCACACGGCCCTTGGCACCGGGTTTCTCGGCCGTGTCGAGCACTTCGATGTGATCGCCCACCCGAAACGGCCTCACGGTGAAGATCAGCAGGGCGCAAAACAGGTTCGACAACACGCTCCAGGCCGCAAAAAACGCCACCGCGCCCACCGTGGCAAAGCCCGTGAAAGCCGTCCACAGCACGGTGGCCGACACCCCCAGCCGCTCAAGCACCATGAGCGTTGCCGTGGCGATGGTCAGCCAGCGGATCAGCCCGTTGATGGGTACCACCAGCTCATCGGGCAACTGGTAGCGCGCGGATGCCCCGCGCATCAGCCGGCGCAGTGTGCGCTGGATCAGCCAGGCGGCCAGCACGATCAGCAGGATCTGCGTGCCGGGCACGATGACTTCCAGCCAGTCCTGCATCCATGCAGGAAGGCGTTGGGTCAGCATCTGCAGTTTGGAGCTTGCCATGGTCTTGGGTCAGAGGGCACCAGTGCGCCCGCCCCACGACACGCCGGGGTGCGGCGGTCGAGCCAGGCGCACAGTGGTTTGCATCACATCTCGCGCCGCAGCGCCGGGAACAAAATCACGTCGCGGATGCTGGGGCTGTCGGTCAGCAGCATCATCAGGCGGTCAATGCCGATGCCGCAGCCGCCGGTGGGGGGCATGCCATATTCCAGCGCGCGCACGAAGTCGTGGTCAAAGAACATGGCCTCGTCGTCGCCACCATCCTTGGCAGCCACCTGGGCATGGAAACGCGCGGCCTGGTCCTCGGCGTCGTTCAATTCGCTAAAGCCATTGCCAAACTCGCGGCCGGTGATGTAAAGCTCAAAGCGCTCGGTCACCTCCGGGCGCGTGTCGTTGGCGCGGGCCAGCGGGCTGATTTCGGTGGGGTGCTCCATGATGAAGGTGGGCAGCCACAGTTTGTCTTCCACGGTTTCTTCAAAGTAAAGCACCTGCAGGCTGGCCAGCGAGCGGGTCGAGAGCCGGTCCTTGTCTTCCGACAGGCCAAGCTTTTTGAGCGCGCTGATCAGCCAGGCTGCATCGTCCACATGCGCGCCCGCTTCGGTGTACTCAAAGATCGCCTCGCGGATCGTCAGCCGGGCAAACGGCTGGCTCAGGTCCACCGCGCGGCCCTGGTAGGTCAGTTGCAGCGAGCCGGTGGCCTTGAGGGCCACCTCGCGGATCAGCGTCTCAGTGAAGTCCATCAGATCCAGGTAATTCCAGTACGCCGCGTAGAACTCCATCATGGTGAACTCGGGGTTGTGGCGCACGCTGATACCTTCGTTGCGGTAGCTGCGGTTGATCTCGAACACGCGTTCGAAGCCGCCCACAATCAGGCGCTTGAGGTACAGCTCGGGCGCGATGCGCAGGTACATCTCCTGCTCCAGCGCGTTGTGGTGCGTGACGAAGGGCTTGGCATTGGCGCCGCCCGGAATCGGGTGCAGCATGGGCGTTTCCACCTCAAGGAAGTTGTGGCTGACCATGAACTCGCGCAGGCCGCTCACAGCCTTGCTGCGTGCCATGAAACGCTGGCGGGCCTGCTCGTCGGTGATCAAGTCCACATAGCGCTGACGGTACTTTTGCTCCTGGTCGGCCATGCCGTGGAACTTGTCGGGCAGCGGGCGCAGGCTTTTTGTCAAAAGGCGCAGGCGGGTCACCTTGATCGACAGCTCGCCCGTCTTGGTTTTCATCAGCGTGCCCTCGGCCCCCAGGATGTCGCCCAGATCCCAGTGCTTGAAGGCGGCGTACAGGTCCTCGCCCAGCGCATCGCGGGTCACGTACAGCTGGATACGCCCGCCCACGTCACCCAGGGAGCCGTCCTGCACGGTGGCAAAGCTGGCCTTGCCCATCACCCGCTTGAGCATCATGCGCCCGGCCACCGAGACGGCCACGGGGTTTGCTTCCAGTGCTTCGTTGGTGGCGCTGGCGTGCTCCAGGTGCAGCTGGGCGGCCTTGTGGGCTGGCTTGAAGTTGTTGGGGAACGCGACAGCGCCGCCCTTGGACTGCGCTTCGCGCAAGGCACGCAGCTTCTCGCGGCGCTCGGCGATGAGCTGGTTGTCGTCCTGGGGGGCGGGTGCGTGGTGGTGTTCGGACATAGGGGTGCCGTTGCTACGGTGCTCAAATGTGGGCGCGCGACGTCGCTCACGGTCAAAAGGCGGGTGAAGGTCTGCGCGGAGCAGCCAAACCCGTGATTTTATGGGCTGCGCGGTGTCCTTGGGCTGCCAGCCAGTGTCGCAACGGTGCGCACGATGATGGACAGGTCCAGCCACAGGCTGCGCGTTTGCACATACTGGCAGGCGTATTGCAGCTTGGCAGGCAGGATGTCCTGCACGTAGGTGCGCTCGGGGTCGTCGCTGCGCGCCAGCAGATCGCCCTCGTTTCGAAACGCCAGCGATGCCAGATCGGTGATGCCGGGGCGCACGCTCAACACCTGCGCGGCCACGTCGGTCGGGTACAGCGCCACGTACCGGGGCACCTCGGGCCTGGGGCCCACCACACTCATGTCGCCACGCAGCACGTTGGCGAACTGGGGCAGCTCGTCGAGCTTGGCGCGGCGCAGTACGTGCCCTGCGCGGGTGATGCGCGCATCGCGCCCGATGGTGATGTGCGGCCCGGCGGCGTCGGCACCGACCTGCATGGTGCGGAACTTGTAGATGCGAAACGGCTGCCCATGCCTGCCCACGCGCCCCTGCAGGTAAAAAATGGGGCCGGGCGAATCGCAGCGCACCCACAGCGCAATCACTGCCAGCAGGGGCGCCAGCAGCAGCAGCACGGTGGCCGAGAAGGCGATGTCAAAGGCGCGCTTGAGCCACATGGGGCAACCCGCCTTCAGCCGAGCAGGTAGCGCAGTGCAGCAATCACGCGCTCCTGGTCGGCATCGCTCATGGCGGTGAACAGGGGCAGGCTCACCATGGTCTGGTAGGCGGCATCGGCGTGCGGAAACTGCGCCGGTGTGAGCTGGTAGCGGTCGCGCCAGTAGGGGTGGCGGTGCAGGGGCACGTAATGCACGCTGGTGCCAATGCCCCGGTCGGACAGGGCCTGGATCAGTGTGTCGCGGTCGATGCGGGCCGGCGCTGCCAGGCGCACCACATACAGATGCCAGGCATGCCGCTCGCCCGCCGGGGCGGTGGCGGGCAGCACCAGGGGCAGGTCGGCCAGCGCAGCGTGGTAGCGCTGTGCCAGCTGCTCGCGGCGCTGCACAAACTGCGGCAGTCGCGCCAGTTGCTGCACGCCCATGGCGGCGGCCACGTCGGTCATGTTGTACTTGAAGCCGGGGGCCACCACCTCGTAGTACCAGGCCGGGGTTTTGGAAGTAAAGCGGTCAAACGCGTCGCGGTTCATGCCGTGCAGGCGCATCACCCGCATGCGCTGGGCCAGCGCAGCATCGCGCGTGACGGCCATGCCGCCTTCGCCGGTGGTGATGGTCTTGTTGGCGTAGAAGCTGAACACCGTGATGTCGGACGGCAACTGGCCCACCAGCGTGCCGCGCCAGGTGGCAGGCAGCGCATGGGCGGCGTCTTCCACCACCTTCAGGCCGTGTTCGTGGGCAATGGCCAGGATGGCCTCCATGTCGCAGGCCAGCCCCCCGTAGTGCACGGGCATGATGGCCTTGGTGCGGGGGGTGATGGCGGCGCGGATGTGCGCGGGATCGATGTTCAGGGTGACGGGGTCCACATCGACCAGCACAGCGTCTGCGCCCAGGTAGCGCACCACCTCGACGGTGGCGGTGAAGGTGAGCGTGGGCGCAATCACTTCGTCACCCGGGCCGATGCCCAACGCCTCCAGCGCCAGGTGCAGGCCCGCGGTGGCCGAATTGACGGCCACGGCGTGCAGGCCGCCGCCCAGGTAGTCCACGAAGTTCTGCTCGAACTGGCGCGTGACGGGGCCGGTGGTGACCCAGCCCGAGCGCATCGCTTCGGTCACGGCGTTGATCTCTGCATCGCCGATATCGGGGCGGGCAAAGGGAAGGAACGGGTGGGGCACAGAAGCAGACATGTCGATCAGCAAGGGTGGTGGCAGGTGGGCGCTACGGCGGCACGACCAATAGGGTAGTACTCCAGCCCGGCGCTGCGCAGGGTGTCGGGCTCGAACAGGTTGCGCCCGTCGAACACCACCGGGTGCTTGAGTGTGGCAGCAAGATGGGCAAAGTCGGGGCTGCGGAACTCTTTCCATTCGGTGACGATGACCAGCGCATCGGCATCTTGCAGCGCGGCGTTGGCATGCGGTGCAAAGCGCAGACGGGCGCGCTCGCCCAGTGCCGCCCGCGCCTGCGCCATGGCCTGCGGGTCGTAGGCCACCACGTCCGCGCCCCGGGCCAGCAGTTGCTCAATCACCGCGAGGCTGGGGGCTTCGCGCATGTCGTCGGTGCCGGGCTTGAAGGCCAGCCCCCACAGCGCGAAGCGGCGACCCTGCAACTGTGGGCCAAAGCGGGCCACGATCTTGTCGATGAGTACCTGCTTTTGATGCTGATTCACCGCCTGCACCGCCCTGAGGATCTGCAGGGGTTGGCCCGCATCGTCGGCCGTCTGGATGAGGGCGCGCACGTCCTTGGGAAAGCACGAGCCACCATAGCCCGCGCCCGCATACAGAAAATGCGTGCCGATGCGTGGGTCCGAACCGATGCCGATGCGCACGCTTTCAATGTCGGCCCCCAGCTTTTCGGCCAGCAGCGCCAGCTCGTTCATGAAGCTGATGCGTGTGGCCAGCATGGCATTGGCGGCGTATTTGGTGAATTCGGCGCTGGGTACATCCATCTCGATCAGGCGCTCGCGATTGCGCATGAACGGCGCGTACAGCGTGCGCATCAGGGCGGTTGCGCGTTCGTCGTCGCTGCCCACGATCACGCGGTCGGGGCGCATGAAATCCTGCACTGCCGAGCCTTCCTTGAGGAACTCGGGGTTGGAGACCACCGAAAAATCGGCCCCATGCCCCCGTGCCGCCAGCGCCAGCGATACGGTGCGCCGCACCTGCTGTGCCGTGCCTACGGGCACGGTGCTCTTGTTCACGATGAGCTTGTAGCCCGCCATGTGTTCGCCGATGGTCTGCGCCGCAGCCAGCACCTGCTGCAAGTCAGCCGATCCGTCTTCCTGCGGCGGGGTGCCCACGGCGATGAAGAGGATGCCGCCGTGCGCAACGGCGTCGGCACCATCGGTGGTAAACCGCAGCCGCCCCGCCTGCGCATTGCGGCGAACGACGTCTTCCAGGCCGGGTTCGTGAATCGGTATGCCACCCTGCTGCAGGGTGGCGATGCGGGCCGGGTCATGGTCGAGGCAGACCACCTGGTTGCCCATTTCCGACAGGCATGCGCCGGTGACCAGGCCCACATAGCCCGTGCCGATGACGGTGATTTTCATGGTGATGGGTTCAGGGTTTTGACCGCCCACGTCAGGCGGTGCGTGCGCGCAAAGGGCAGCAGCATGGCTGCCGGGGCCAGCAGTGGGGCAGGCAGGCGGCGCGCCAGCGGCGGTGCCAGGGTGAGCCTGCGCGAGGTGATGCGGGCGTGCGGGAACAGACGCCGGACCTCGGCCAGCGGCACGCCTTGCACGTCGGGGTTGCGCGGGTTGTCCACCACAAAGTCATACACCAGCACACCGCCGCCGGGCGCAACCCATTGCCACATCTGCCGTGCGAGCGCGCTGCGAAAGTCGGTATCCAGAATCGAGCTGAACAGGGTAAAGGCCAGCACCGCCTGCTGGCTGCCGGGGGCGATGGCGGCCTGCAGGGCATCGCCCTCCAGTACGGCGACGGTGGTGGGCAGCCGCAGGCGGGCGGCCTGGGCACGCTCAGGCAATAGTTCCAGGCCGTGCAGTCGGGCCGGGTCGGCACCCAGGCGCAGCAGGTCTTGCAGGTTGCCGCCGGTGCCGCAGCCTGCCTCGGTGATGTGCAGGCCCGCCAGACTCTGCCAGCCGTGGGCCCGCCACAGTTGGCGCATGGCGCGCAGGCGCTCGTGCTGGGCCTGCAGGGCCGAGGCGCTGGCGTACAGGCTGTAGTGCTGGGCATCGTGCGCGGCGTCGCGGCGGGCGTAGCGTGCGCTCACGGCCCGAGGCTCAGGGGCGAGGGTCTTGTCATTCATCGGGTGATGCGCGCGAACTGGTGCGAGGGGGCGCGTCCGCGCACGATGTCCCACAGGCCGCGCCAGGTGCCCAGGCCATACGAGGTGTGATGCACCGCAATCACGGCTGGCAGCCAGGGCAGGGCGGCCCATGTGGTGGCAGCGGCCGCGTGCAGGCTGGCACCGGCCACATACACCCCATAGGCCGCCAGCAGACCGACCAGCGGTGCGCTGCTGAGCGGGGCCAGCAGGGCGCAGCCCAGCAGCGCGGCCACCCAGGCGGCAGGCACGAGCTGCCGCACCGAACCCGGCTGCCCGTGCTTGCGCATCACAAACGGCCGCCAGTAGCCGTACTGAAGCTGCTGCGCCGCCAGGTGGCGCAGGGAACTGCGCGGGCGGTAGTGCGACCGGATGCGGGCGCTTTGCCAGATGCGCGCACCGCCCAGGCGCAGGCGCAGGTTGTGCTCGTCATCCTGGTTGCGCACCAGCATCTCGTCAAAGCCGCCAAAGCGTTCCAGGGTGGCGCGGGGCCAGCAGCCCAGGTACACCGTGTCCACCGGGCCTTCGTGCGCGGTATCGCGCGATCGGGCCCCGCCCACCACCCAGCGGCTCTGGAAGGCAGCGGCAATGGCCTTGCCCACGGGGCCCACGCCTTCGGCCACCCAGGGGCCGCCCACGTTGTCGGCACCGGTCCGCTCCAGCGCCGCGAGGCACTGGGCCAGATAGTCTGGCGCAAAGCGTGTGTGCACATCCATCCGGGCGATCACGCTGCCACGGGCCTGATGCAGGCAGGCGTTCAGGCCGGTCGAGACGATGCGGCCAGGGTTGTCCACCCACCGCAGGCGCGGGTCGGCAGCGCAGCGCTGCTGCAGCCGCTCCCGCGTGCCGTCATCGCTGCGCCCGTCGGCCACCAGCAGTTCCAGTTGCCAGCCAGGGGGCAACTGCTGCTGCAGCGCGCTGTCGCAGAACGCATCGATGTGCGCGGCTTCGTTGCGGCAGGGCACGATGACGCTGAGCCACAGGGGCTGGGCGGGGTGGTTGAACATGATTGCTATATTTGTTGTAGCTTGCAGGCCATGCTGGTCGGGCGGCGGAGGCGATTTTTAATCATTTTTTTGACTGCCTGCCTGCAGCAAGCCGCGGTACAGCGCAGCCATGCGGTCCATCTGCGTGGCGCGGTCGCCTTCGCGCTGGATGCGTTGCGCATTGTGCTGCCCCGCCTGGCGGGCCAGGGCGTCGTCCTGGGCCAGGGCAAGCAGCGCCTGCGCCAGCGCCGGGCCATCGTGCGCGGGCACCAGCCAGCGGGCGGGCAACCAGTGGGCGTTGGCTTGCAATGGCGTGGCCACCACGGGCAGGCCGCAGGCCATGCTCTCAAGCACCGAGACCGAGGTGGCGTCCTGCTCCGGCACCGAGACCGACACCTTGCAGCGGGCCAGCACACGCGCCATGCCCGCATCATCGAGCCGCCCATGAAAGGTGACCGCGTCTGTCAGGCCGGTTTGTGCCACCTGGGCGCGCAGCGCGGCCTCCATGCTGCCGCCGCCCAGCAGATGCAGGTGCACCGATGCCCGTGCCTGCGGGCTCGCCAGCTGGGCGCGCAGGCGTGCCAGGGCATCGATGATGGCGGGGATGTTGTAGTTGGGCTCCCAGGCGCGCAGGCTGGCAATTTCGAACCCTGGCTTGGCATTCCAGTCGGCTGGCGCAAAGCGGCTCAGGTCCACCCCCCAGTGGATGCAGTGCACCGCAGCGCGCGGGCGGTGGCCAAGCGCAGCGTCCACCAGGCTTTGCGAGTCGCCCGTGATGAGATCGGCCTGGCGCAAGGTCCAGCCCGTGAGCCAGCGCATCCAGGGGTTGCGGTGCGGGGTCACCAGCAGATCGCTGCCCCAGGCGGTCATCACCAGGGGGCGGCCCCCGCATCGGGCGGCCAGGTAGCCGTAGGAGGTGGTGTAGTGGGCGTGCACGATGTCGGGTGCCAGCGAACGGACGGCGCGGCGGGCCTCGCTGGTGCGCAGCAGCCACTGCACGGAGCGGCGCACGGGCCGCAGCACCTGCTGCTGCACGCCATCGATGGGCGCAGGCCGGGCCGTGACCAGCGACACGCGGTAGCCGCGCGCCATCATCTCGCGCGTCCAGCGCTGGATGTGGGGGCTGGTGGCGTCGCCCAGCAGGCACAGGTGGATGGGGCGCATGTCAGGTCGGTGGCGGAGGCGATGCGGCAGGCGGCGCGGAGGGCAGGGCGCCTGCCCAGGCCGCATAGTGCTCCTGCAACTCGGGGTAACGGGCGAGCCACACCGCATCGCGCGTGCGCACGTCCCCGACCACGCGGGCGGGTTGCCCGGACACCACGGCGAAGTCGGGCACCTCGCCGCGCACCTGTGCATAGGCGCACACCACAGCGCCCTTGCCAATGCGGCTGCCCGCCTCGATCAGGCTGTGGGGGCCGATGAACGCGTAAGCGCCAATGTGCACCGGCGCGTGGATATAGCCCGGGCGGGCAGCTGCGGGCCCCGTGTGGGTGGCGTAGCCGCGCCCCATCAGGCGGATGGCACGGTGCGAGCTGTGGGTGACGATGCTCACGTAGTTGGTAATCTGGGCACCTTCATCGATGCGCAGCCCGCCTGCAGCGTCCAGAAAATTGAAATGGCCGATGAACACATGGTCCGCGAGCTGCAGGCCTTCCTCGCCCTCGATGCAGGTGCTGGGCGAGATGCGCGTGTGGGCCAGCGGCGCGCCCTGCGCCGTGCGCTCGCCGAATGCAGTGCGGTAGAGCAGCGCCTGCCACAGGCGGCGACGCCAGCGGTTAAGCCAGGCTTTCATCGCGTCCTCCATGGGGGATGTCCTTCCAGGTGGCCAAAGCCCAGAAATAGTAGCCAAAGTACAGCAGCATAGAGGCAGAGATGCCCCAGGCCGCCCCGGTGAGGCCGCCCAGCATCAGCCCGGTCAGCAGTCCCCCAAAAAACGCTGCCTGCCCTGCCAGGGCCAGGCGCAGCGCCCAGGCCTGTGATTTCCAGGCCAGCGTGGTCACTGCCAGCGGCGAGGCCACGAAGTGCAGCGCGATGTAGGGGGCCAGTGCCTGGGCCAGTGCGCCCGCCCCGCTCCAGCCGGGGCCCAGCAACCATGTGAACAGATCCGGCCCCCACAGCAGCAGCATGACCGCCATGGGCACGGCCATCGCCGCCAGCGCGAGCATGCTGTGGTGCACGGCCCGGCGTGAGGCCTGCGCGTCGCGCGCTTGCACCAGCCGGGGGTACAGGGCTTGCGACAGCGATCCCCCCAGCAGCGTGGCAGGGGCCTTCAGGTAGCGCAGCGACATGGCCCACAGGCCGGCTGCGGCATCGCCAGACCATGCGGTGACCGCCAGCAGCGTGAGGGTGTCCTGCAGCGCGCCCAGAAAGGCATGCGGGGTGTTGAGCACGGGAAAATCCCGGTGCCTGAGCGCCACGGCGCGCAAGGACGACAGGGGGGCGCGCAGCAAGGCCATCCAGCCGCCCGCGGGTGCCGGGCGCGCCAGCAGCACGGCGGCCGACAGCCCCGCAATCATGGCCCCTGCGATCAGTCCGGCCAGCCCCCAGGCCCACCAGCCCAGCAGCAGTTGCAGCACGGCTCCACCCCCGTATTGGAGCAGCCGGGCGCCTGAGAGCAACCCAAAGCGTTCACCGCGGGTGGCCCACATTGTGAGCCATTGCGTGGCGGCCAGCGCGAGCACGGCCAGGGGGAGCATGGCGTACAGGCTGATCTGGTGGTACCACGCCAGCGCGGCTCCTGCGCCGACCGCCAGCATGGTGGTGACGCACAGCAGCTGGGCGCACAGCGCCATCAACTGCGCGGCCCCGGCCTCGCCACGCTCCAGGGGCAGTGCGTGTTCGTAGCGCATGCAGCCAATGACGGCCAGGTTGGTGGCAATGGCCCAGAGCAGCGCAAACTGCCCGAACACCTCGGGCGGGTACAGCCGCGCGAGGGCTGGGCCCAGCAACAAGGGCACGGCGTGCGCGGCGACGCTTCCGGCCAGGACGGTGGCGGTGGCCGTGAAGAGCCCGCGGGTCATGCCTCAGAGGGGGCCGCATCGGGCTGGTAGCCGGGCACAAGGCGGTGCAGCAACTGGCGCATTCCGGCCTCGTCGCCCGCCTTCACGGCCGCATGCAGGGCTTGGAGCTGTGCATGAAGAACCGGCCAGGGCAGCCGCTCTTCGAGCGCGCGCAGGATGCGGGGGTGCGCCGTCGGCATGGGGTTGTCGCCAATCAGCAGTTCTTCGTACAGCTTCTCTCCGGGCCGCAGCCCGGTGAAGGTGATTTCGATATCGCCACCAGGGTGCTCCTGGTCGCGCAGGCTGTGCCCGGCCAGCGTGACCATGCGGCGGGCCAGCTCGAAAATCTTGATGGGCTCGCCCATGTCCAGCACAAATACATCTGCACCTTCGGCCATCGCGCCGGCCTGCAAGACCAGTTGGGCTGCTTCGGCGATGGTCATGAAATAGCGCGTGACCTCCGGGTGCGTCACCGTGACGGGGCCACCGTGTGCAATCTGGCTGCGAAACAGCGGGATGACGCTTCCGCTGGAGCCGAGCACGTTGCCAAAGCGCACCATCGACAGGCGCGTGGGGCTGCGCCAGTGCGCCCCCGCCGTCGTAACCGGGCCAGGATCTTCGGTGGGCTTGAAGGGGTGTGACGTGGCGTGCGCGATGGCCTGCAGCACCAGCTCTGCAATCCGCTTGCTGGCGCCCATCACGTTGGTGGGGCGCACCGCCTTGTCGGTCGATATCAGAACGAAATCGGCGACGCCATACTCCACTGCCACACGCACCATGTTCAGCGTGCCGAAGACGTTGTTGCGAATGCCTTCTGCAGCGTTGGTTTCCACCATCGGGACATGCTTGTAGGCCGCGGCGTGGTAGATGGAGGCGGGCCGATACTGGCGACACAGGTCGGCCATGCGTTCTGCGTGGTTGACGCTTGCCAGCAGCGGCGTCAGTTTGCTTTGCACCAGACCTTTGAGCGCCAGGGCCTGCAACTCCTGATGGATGCTGTAGAGCGCAAATTCGCTGTGGTCTACCAGCAGGATCTCGGCGGCTTCCAGTTGCGCCAGCTGGCGGCACAGCTCGCTGCCGATGCTGCCGCCCGCGCCCGTCACCAACACCACCTTGCCCGCGATGTGTTTGTGCATGAGTGGCAGATCGGGCGGGATGGCGGGCCTGCCCAGCAGGTCTTCAATGTCCAGATCCTGAAAGTCCGAGACGGTCACCCGACCACTGGCGAGGTCGGTCAGCCCGGGCAGCGTGCGAATGCGCACGGGCAGCGCGCTGAGCTGGTCGATGATTTGATGGCGTCGCTCGCGCGGCACGCTGGGCAGGGCCAGCAGCACATCGGTGATGCCCAGCTGCTGCACGGTCGCTGGCAGGGAGTCCGAACTGTAGACACGGACTCCGTTGATGCTGCGACCCACCTTGGACCCGTCATCATCAGCAAATGCCCTGAGCTCGTAGTTGCGGGCCGAACCCAGCCCGGCAGCCGTTTGCGCCCCGGCCGTGCCTGCGCCATAAATCAGCAGCCGGTGCGGCGCACGGCCCGATTGGCCGGCCAGCAGCAACCATCCCAGCGAGCGGCTGACCCCGACCAGCAGCAAAAAGAGCACGGGTTGCAAGACGCCAACGCTGCGCGGAACGCCCTCCCAGCGGCCTGCCAGCAACACGGCCAGCAGCGTTGCCCCGTACAGCGTGACGGCCTTGCCGGTGGTGACAAGCGCACGCATCCCGGTGTAGCGAAAGATCGCCCGATACAGGCCCAGGTGCATCAGGATCGGAAAGGCCAGCGCTGGCGCAAGCACATACGCAATCCACTGCTTGCCCTCGGGCCAGTGTGGCGTGTCCAGCCGCAGCGAGAAGGCCAGCCACATGGCGAGCACGCCCATGGCGGCGTCCAGCGCCACCACGAAGGCCCGTTTGGTGTTGCGATGCCACAAGAGCACGCTTTGGAGCACAACGTCTACCTGCATGGCGCCCGCAATCTCACTGTGCAATGCCCGTGCGCTCCAGCACATCCCCGACCAGCTCCAGCCGGACCAGGGGGTTTTCCAGCTCCATCAGGCGTTGTTTGAGCCCCAGCGGCACGGGCAGCAGCTCGCACCAGCGGTTGGCCACCCAGGCACAGTCGTTGAGCTGATCGCCGCCTTCGGGGAGCAGCGCAGGGATGTCGGGTTCGCGTTGCCTGAGCGTATGCAAAACTTGGGACAAGGCCGTAGCAGTGACTTTGAGGTCGTCGGGAATCGGCACTACCTGGTCGTCATCAATCTGCTCAACGTCTGCGGTCCACAGGCCATTGGTGAGCTGGGCGCGCCGCAGGATCCGAAAACGCTGCGTGCCACGGCAGCGCAGCGTGATCAGGCCCGGTTGCGGGTTATCCAGCGCCTCGATGGCGGCCAGCGTACCCACGTCGCAAAACTGTTCTTGCGCCGCGCCAGCCTGTCGCACCTCCTGGCCCTGCGTCAGCGCCACCACGCCAAACGGCGCTCCTGCGCGCTGGCATTTGCGCACCATGTCCAGGTAGCGCACTTCAAACACGCGCAAGGCCAGCAGCCCGCCGGGGTACAGGACGGAACCCAGGGGAAACAGGGGCAGCGATGACAAGGTCAGGTGCTGTGACATGAAGTGGGACGGAATACGGCCGCTATCATCCCATGACCCAACCGGCTTTCGCGGCTGCTCCTCGGATTTCTTGACCCTTATGCTCTACCAGATCGCCTCTTTTCTACTGGATGTCCTTGGTGGCCTGATCACAGGGGCCTGTCTGTTGCGCCTTTACATGCAGGTGCAACGGATCTCGTTTTCCAATCCGGTCGGCGGGCTGGTCTTTGCCCTGACCGACTGGCTGGTGATGCCGCTGCGAAAGGTCATCCCGCCGGTGGGGCGGTGGGACGCCTCCAGCCTGGTCGCCGCAGCGCTGACGCAGCTGGTGCAGTACGCGCTGGCGTTGCTGTTGCTCGGCGCTGCTGCGGCCTGGGCCTGGCTGCCGTGGATGGCGCTTTTCGGCATGGCGCGCGTGTCGGTGTCGGGTCTGATGGGGCTGATGATCGTGTACGCGGTGCTGTCGTGGGTGCAGACACGGTCTGCCCTGGCCGATGTGATCGGTCGGCTGTGCGAACCCCCGCTTCGGCCGATCAGAAAAGTCTTGCCCCTGGTGCAAGGTATCGACCTGTCACCCCTGGTCCTGCTGGTGTTGTTGCAAGTGGTGTTGATTGTGCTGGGACATTTGCAGGCCGGGGTGTTGCGTTAACCCTAAAAACGGCAGTTGACCGCTTGTCATCTTGCCGCACACCGCGTGGACTCGAGCCTTGGGTTGTTTTTGCAGCCTCACCTTTGGGGTGACAGCGCTATGCACTTGCCAGCGCCGCTTTTGGAGCGCCATGCGGTGTTGCTCC
>NZ_JBKDRI010000118.1:0-9679 GCF_046341535.1 Acidovorax sp.
TTTGCGACTGTTCAGCGGCGGCGACCGCTGCCGCCAAAAATGCCGCCGAGCACCCCGCGCAGGATTTCCTTGCCCAGGGTGGTGCCCATGGTGCGCACGGCTGACTTGGCCATGGTTTGCGCCAGGCCTTCGCGCTTGCCGCCACGCGGGCCGGTGCTGCCAAACAACACGTCGTTGAGGCCACCCATGAGACCGCCACCGCCTTGCTCGGCAGTGACCGGGGCGCCGGGCTTTCCAGGTGTGGTGCCAGCCTGGGCAGACAGATCCGCCGCGCGGCCCTTGAGTTTTTCGTAGGCCGATTCGCGGTCCACCACTTTTTCGTACACCCCGGCTACCAGCGATCCGGTGATCAGCGTCTGGCGCTGCTGCGGCGTGATGGGCCCCAGCTGGCTGCCCGGTGGCAGCACGAAGACGCGCTCGGTCATGCTGGGACGGCCCTTGGCGTCCAGAAAACTCACCAGCGCCTCGCCCACGGCCAGTTCGGTGATGGCGGTTTCGATGTCAAGGCCAGGCTTTTGGCGCATGGTGGTGGCTGTGGCCTTCACAGCCTTCTGGTCGCGCGGCGTGAAGGCGCGTAGCGCGTGCTGCACGCGGTTGCCCAACTGCGCAAGCACACTGTCGGGAATATCAAGCGGGTTTTGCGTGACGAAATACACCCCGACGCCCTTGGATCGCACCAGGCGCACTACCAGTTCGATGCGCTCGACGAGCACCTTGGGCGCTTCGTTGAACAAGAGGTGTGCTTCGTCAAAGAAGAACACGAGCTTGGGCTGCTCGGGGTCGCCGATTTCGGGTAGCTGCTCGAACAGTTCCGACAGCATCCACAGCAAAAACGTGGCGTACAGCCGGGGCGAATTCATCAATTTGTCGGCTGCCAGGATGTTGACCACACCGTGCCCGTCCACCGTCTGCATGAAGTCCTGGATGTTAAGCATGGGCTCGCCAAAGAACTGCGTGCCACCCTGTTGCTCGATCTGCAGCAGGCCGCGCTGGATGGCGCCGATGCTGGCGGCGCTCACGTTGCCGTACTCGGTGGTGAATTCCTTGGCGTTGTCGCCCACGTACTGCAGCATGGCACGCAGGTCTTTCAGGTCCAGCAGCAGCAGTCCATTGTCGTCGGCAATCTTGAAGACCAGGTTGAGCACGCCCAGCTGGGTCTCATTGAGGTTGAGCATGCGGCCCAGTAGCAGCGGGCCCATGTCCGACACCGTGGCCCGCACGGGGTGCCCCTGTGCTCCAAACACATCCCACAGCGTGGTGGGGCAGGCCAGTGGGGTGGGCAGATCCAGGCCGCGCTCCTTGAGCACCGCCGCAAGCTTGTCGCCGATCTTGCCCGGCTGGCTGGCACCAGTCAGGTCGCCCTTGACGTCGGCCATGAAGACCGGCACGCCAATGCGGGAGAATTTTTCAGCCAGCGTTTGCAGCGTCACGGTCTTTCCGGTGCCGGTGGCACCGGTGATGAGCCCGTGGCGGTTGGCCAGGCCGGGGAGCAGGTGGCATTCGATGGAGTCGTGCTGGGCAATCAAGAGGGGTTCAGCCATTTCGGGTTTCCTCAGAGGGGGAGGGAGCCTTGGCACGCGCCGAGTGCGAAGGTCCCCTGGGTTCGGCAAAAAGTAAAATCCTTCGGTAGATTAAATCAAGACTTCCGTATCTCTCTACCCGCAGCAAAGGACTTCTCGTGGCAGGACACAGTAAATGGGCGAATATCCAGCACCGCAAAGGGCGGCAGGATGAAAAACGCGGCAAGATCTGGACGCGCATCATTCGCGAAATCACTGTGGCAGCCCGTGCCGGTGGCGGCGATCTGTCTGCCAACCCCCGCCTGCGGCTCGCGGTGGACAAGGCCAAGGCGGCCAACATGCCTGCGGACCGCATCAAATACAACATCGATAAGGCCACGGGCAATGCCGAGGGCCTGACGTACGAAGAAATACGCTACGAAGGCTATGGCATCGGCGGGGCGGCCATCATGATCGACACCATGACGGACAACCGGGTACGCACTGTGGCGGAAGTGCGTCATGCATTGAGCAAGCATGGTGGCAATATGGGCACTGAAGGGTCGGTGGCGTTTCAGTTCAAGCACTGTGGTCAGCTGATATTTGCGCCCGGCACCAGTGAAGACAAAGTGATGGAAATAGCGCTGGAGGCGGGCGCCGACGATGTACTGACCGATGACGACGGTGCGGTGGAGGTTCTTACGGCTCCTGCCGACTTCGAAGCGGTGAAAAATGCCCTGGAGACTGCGGGCCTGACGGCCGAGCTGGCGGGCGTGACGATGCGGCCCGAAAACACGATTGAGTTGAAGGGCGACGATGCTGCGCGCATGCAAAAACTGCTGGACGTGCTGGAAGACCTGGACGATACGCAAGAGGTTTATCACAACGCGGCACTGTGAGGCTCCCCCCTGAGGCGCTGCGCGCATTCCCCCTGAGGGGGACGACGCCCTTGCTGCGGGGCGGCCCTTGCTCGGCGTCCCTCGCATTGCCAGCGACAGTTTTAACGGTTGTGCCCAGCGTTTGGCGCGGTGGGTCGCTTAGATTGAGTTGTTTTACGAACCCCTGGTAGCTGGTGCAGTGCCAGCAAGGGTTCACCGAAGGTTCCTATGAAAGTACTTGTGATTGGTGGAGGCGGCCGTGAACACGCTATGGCGTGGAAGCTGGCCCAGTCCCCCAAGGTGACCCGGGTGTACGTGGCGCCGGGTAACGGCGGCACGGCGCTGGACTCCAAGCTGGAGAACGTGGCGATCACCGACGTGCGGGATTTGCGATCGTGGGCGCAGGGCGAGAAGATCGCGCTGACGGTGGTAGGCCCCGAGGCACCGCTGGCCGCAGGCGTGGTGGACGAGTTCCGGGCGCATGGCCTGCGCATTTTTGGCCCCACCAAGGCTGCCGCGCAGCTGGAGAGCTCCAAGGCGTTTTCAAAGGCCTTCATGCGTCGCCACGGCATTCCCACGGCCGACTACGACACCTTCACCGACGCGGCGGCGGCCCACGCCTTTATCGACCGCGTGGGCGCCCCCATCGTCATCAAGGCCGATGGCCTGGCGGCGGGCAAAGGCGTTGTGGTCGCGATGTCGCTGCAGGAAGCCCATGATGCGGTGGACTTCATGCTGGTGGACAACAGATATGGCGTGCAGCACAACGAAGGGGGTGCGCGCGTGGTGATCGAGCAGTTTCTCGAGGGCGAGGAGGCGTCTTTCATCGTGCTGTGCGACGGCAAAAACGTGGTGGCGCTGGCCACCAGCCAGGATCACAAGCGCCTCAAGGACCACGATGAAGGCCCCAACACCGGCGGGATGGGCGCGTACTCGCCCGCTCCGGTGGTCACAGCCGACGTGCACGCGCGCGCCATGCGCGAGATTATCCTGCCCACCATCCGCGGCATGGAAAAGGACGGCATTCCCTATACCGGCTTTTTGTATGCCGGCCTGATGATCGATGCCAGGGGCCAGCCCAAGACGCTGGAATTCAACTGCCGCATGGGCGACCCGGAGACGCAGCCGATCCTGATGCGCCTGAAAAGCGACTTCTGTGACGTGATGGGTGCCGCTGCCGATGGCAAGCTCGACGCCGTCGAATTGCAGTGGGACCGACGCACCGCACTGGGCGTGGTCATGGCCGCCCACGGTTACCCTGAGTCGCCGCGCAAAGGCGACCCGATCGCCGGGCTGCCCGCCGAGGCCGAAGACGCCATGGTGTTCCACGCTGGCACGCAGCTCAAGGATGGCGTGATTACCGTGACCGGTGGCCGCGTGCTGTGCGTGACGGTGCTGGCCGATAGCGTCAAGCAGGCGCAGCAGCGTGCCTATGACGTCGCCCGCGGCATCCATTTCGAGGGAGCCCAGTACCGCCGCGACATCGGCTTCAGGGCGGTCAAATAGCTTCCCCCAAGTCGCCTGCGGCGCCTTCCCCCAGGGGGGCGACGCCCTTGCTACGGGATGGCCCTGGTTCGGCGTCCCTGGCTTGGGTCGCACCAGTTTTAACGGCAGCGCATCGTGCTGATGGCAATGGATCACTGAAATGCAACAACCTGGACTGAATCCGGCCACCACGGTGGCGACTGTGCGAACCTACCTGCAGGGTCTGCAGGAGCGCATCACCGACGCGCTTGAAGGCGTGGAGGCTGCACAAGCCGCCAACGCTGGCGCAGGCGAGGGCGGCGCGCGCTTTGTGGCCGACGCCTGGAGCAAGCCTCCGGGCGAGATGCTGCAAGGCGATGGCATCACCAAGATCATGGAAAACGGCCGTGTGTTCGAGCGCGCGGGCTGCGGCTTCAGCCATGTGCGCGGCCCCCAGCTGCCGCCGTCGGCCACGCAGCACAGGCCCGAGCTGGCTGGTGCGCCTTTTGAGGCCATGGGTGTGTCGCTGGTGTTCCACCCCCGCAACCCGTATGTGCCCACGGTGCACATGAATGTCCGCATGATTGCGGCGGGCCACCCCGGCCAGGCGCCCACCTGCTGGTTCGGCGGCGGCATGGACCTCACGCCCTACTACGGCTTTGATGAGGATGCGGTCCACTTTCATCGCAGCTGTCGCGACGCGCTGGCTCCCTTTGGCGATGACAAGTACCCCCGTTTCAAGCAGTGGTGCGATGAGTACTTCTGCCTGAAGCACCGCGGCGAGCAGCGCGGCGTAGGCGGGGTGTTCTACGACGATTTCTCAGAGCTGGGTTTCGACCAGAGTTTGGCGATGACCCAGTCGGTGGGAGACGCATTGCTGGGCGCTTACCTGCCCATCGTGCACAGGCGCAAGGAAACGCCCTACGGCGAGCGCGAGCGTGACTTCCAGCTCTACCGGCGTGGCCGGTATGTGGAATTCAATCTGGTGTGGGACCGCGGCACGCACTTTGGCCTGCAGTCGGGCGGGCGCACCGAGTCCATCCTGCTGTCGATGCCGCCGCTGGTGTCCTGGTCATACCAGCGCTCGGACGCAGCGGACTCGGCCGAGGCAGCGCTCACCCAGCGCTTTTTGGTGCGGCGCGACTGGCTCCATGACGTTCCTGGCATAACGCCATCCACAGGCCTTGAGGCGTAAATGCTATAATTTCAATAGCTGCAAGTGCTTCTTCCACGTGCGCAAGTGGGCAAAATCACCATAAAAACACGCTGCGCGCCCGCGCAACACCCGAGGCGCTGCCCCACTGGCTGCCCGCTGCGTTGCGAGCTATATTGACCTCATCCCTTCTACCCCACGCCTGATGACCACCTCCACCAAATCGGAAACCGCAGCCAAAAAAGACGTCACCAAACTGCAGCGTGCCATCGTCGATGGTCTGGAAGACGTCAAGGCGCAAGACATTCAGGTGTTCAACACCGAGCACCTCTCGCCGCTGTTTGAACGGGTGATCGTGGCATCGGGTACCTCCAATCGCCAGACCAAGGCCCTGGCCGCCAGCGTGCGCGACGCTGTCAAGGAAGCCGGTTTTGCAAAGCCGCGCATCGAAGGCGAAGACAACGGCGAATGGATCATTGTGGACTGCGGCTCGGCCGTGGCGCACATCATGCAACCCGCTATACGCCAGTATTACCGCCTGGAAGAACTGTGGGGCGAAGTGCCGGTGCGCCTGAAACTGGGCGCGGCCAAGCCGGTGTCCACGGCGGCTGCGGACCTGGCCGCCAAAAAGTCGGCTCAAAAGGAGGCCAAATCCGATGCCAAGGCGGGCGGTAAGGCTCCTGCCAAAAAGGCTGCAGCTCCTACCGTGGCAGCCCGCTCGGGCAAGGCCACGGTGAAGGCTGTAGCCAAGAGCACCGCGAAGGTGTCGCCTTCGGCCAAGGCGGCTGCAGCCAAGCCAGGGGCAACGTCGGCAACGGGCAAGGTGCCAGCCAAGGCGGGTGCGGCGGCTGCCGCCAAAAAGCCGGCGACGGCAAAGGCCCCTGCAAAGATACCCGCTCTGACTGCTGCAAAATCGCCCGCTAAATCGCCCGCTAAATCGCCCTCCAAGACTGCTGTCAAGACCCTGGTCGTCAAGACTGGCGGCACCAAGAAGCCAGCGGCCAGGAAGTCGTCGCCAGCCGCCAAGGCTCCGCCGGGGCGCGCCCCCGCCAAGCCCGCCGCCAAGAAGGCTCCGGCCCGCAAGGGCTGAAGCGGGGCGCACCCACCGTCGCCTTGCGGGCTGCGGCCAGTGTTCTCCACGCATCTCGGTTGACCATCCATGAAGCTGCTCATCGTGGCGGTCGGGCAGCGGGTGCCCGACTGGGCCCAGACGGCGTATGACGATTACGCCAAACGGTTTCCGCCTGAACTCAAGGTCGAACTCAGGGCGGTCAAGACCGAACCGCGGGGCTCCAAGACGCTGGAAACCCTGTACGCCGCCGAGCGCGAACGCATCGAAGCCGCCATACCCCGTGGCACCCGGGTGGTGGCGCTGGATGAACGCGGCACACCCCTGACCACCAAGGCGCTGGCCGAGAGGCTCAAAGGCTGGCAGCTTGGCGGTGATGATGTGGCCTTGGTCATCGGCGGGCCCGACGGGCTGGACCCTGCCTTTCGCCAGGCGGCCCATGAACGCATCCGCCTGTCCGATCTGACGCTGCCACACGCCATGGTGCGGGTGCTGCTGATCGAGCAGCTTTACCGCGCCTGGTCGGTGAATGCCGGTCACCCGTACCACCGCGAGTGAGCGGATTGACGCAGCAGCACCCCCACCGACTGCACCGACTGCACCAAATGAATCAATGCTCCTGATTTGATAGCTACTTTTGCATGCGCAGCGTGCGCGAGGCCTGATTTGAATCAAAATTTATCCATGCCGGACTCTATTTACCTTGCATCGCAAAGCCCACGCCGCCGCCAGTTGCTGGAGCAGTTGGGAGTGGCCTACCAGCTGCTGCTGCCCAATGCGGACGGGGATGCGCCGGAAGACGCAGAAGCCATCGAAGCCGTGCTGCCGGGTGAGGCGCCTGCTGCCTACGTGCAGCGCGTGACGGGCCTCAAGCTCGACGCGGCGGTGGCCCGACGCCTGCGCCGCGGGCTGCCCGACGCACCCATCCTGTGCTCGGACACCACGGTGGCGCTGGGCGATACCATCCTGGGCAAGCCCGACGATGCGGCCCATGCAGCCCGCATGCTGCAGGCCCTGGCCGGACACGAGCACCAGGTGCCGACGGCGGTGGCCCTGCAAGCCGGGTCGCGGCGCTTGCAGGCGCTGTCGGTCTCGCAGGTAAGGTTTGCGGCCATGACGCCCGAGCAGATCCATGCCTACGTCGCCACCGGCGAACCCATGGGAAAAGCCGGCGCCTACGGCATCCAGGGCCGGGCCGCGGCCCATATCGCGCACATGTCGGGCAGCTATTCGGGCATCATGGGGCTACCCATGTTCGAGACCGCCAACCTGCTGCGCGAGGTGGGTTTCGCCGTCTGAGCCGTGCACCGGCTGCCGTCACGCAGCCCGCACAACGATCCAACCGGGACACCATGCAACAAGACATCCTCATCAACTGGTCGCCCCAGGAAACCCGCGTGGCGGTGGTGGAGCATGGTGCCGTGCAGGAGCTGCACGTGGAGCGCGCGCTGGAGCGCGGGCTGGTCGGCAACGTGTACCTGGGCAAGGTCTCGCGCGTGTTGCCGGGCATGCAGTCGGCGTTCATCGACATTGGCCTGGAGCGCGCGGCATTTCTGCATGTGGCCGATGTGTGGCACCGCCAGCCCGATGGCGAGCCGCCGGCCTTCGCCCGCAAGACCGAGCCTCCCGTCCCCATTGAAAAGCAGGTGTTCGAGGGCCAGTCTCTCATGGTGCAGGTCATCAAAGACCCCATCGGCACCAAGGGCGCGCGCCTGTCCACCCAGATCAGCGTGGCAGGCAGGCTGCTGGTGTTTCTGCCGCAGGACGACCATGTGGGCGTGTCGCAGAAGATACCGGGCGCCGAGCGCGAAGCCTTGCGCGCACGCCTGCAGGCCCTGGTGGGCGACAAATCCTCCGGTGGGGGCGGCGGCTTTATCTTGCGCACCAATGGCGAAGACTCGACCGACGCCGAGTTGTCCGAAGACATTGCCTACCTGCGCAAGACCTGGTCGCGCATCAAGGAGGCATCCCTGAAGCTGCCCCCCGGCTCGCTGCTGCACCAGGACCTGGACCTGCTGCAGCGCGTGCTGCGCGACCTGGTGGGTGAACACACGCAGAGCATCCGGCTGGACTCGATGGAGCAGTTTCACAGGCTGCGCGCCTTCGGGCAGGAGTTCATGCCAGCCGCGGCGGGCAAGTTACAGCACTACCGTGGCGAACGCCCCATCTTCGACCTGTATGCCATCGACGAGGAAGTGGCCCGGGCGCTGGGCCGCCGAGTGGACCTGAAGTCCGGCGGCTACCTCATCGTGGACCAGACCGAGGCGCTCACCACCATCGACGTGAACACCGGTGGCTATGTGGGCGCGCGCAATTTTGACGACACCATCTTCAAGACCAACCTGGAAGCCGCGCAAGCCATCGCACGCCAGCTGCGCCTGCGCAACCTGGGCGGCATCATCATCGTGGACTTCATCGACATGGTGCGTGAAGACCACCAGCAGGCCGTGCTGGCCGAGTTCAAGAAACAGCTGGCGCGCGACCGGGTCAAGACCATGGCGGGCGGGTTCTCGCAGCTAGGCCTGCTGGAGATGACGCGCAAGCGCACCCGCGAATCGCTGGCCCACATGCTGTGCGAGCCCTGCGAGGCCTGCCAGGGCAAGGGCAGCGTCAAAACCGCGCGCAGCGTGTGCTACGACATCCTGCGCGAGATCCTGCGCGAAGCCCGCCAGTTCAACCCTCGCGAGTTTCGCGTGGTGGCGTCCGCGCGGGTGGTGGAATTGTTTCTGGATGAGGAGAGCCAGCACCTGGCGGGACTGTCGGACTTTATCGGCAAGCCGATCTCGTTGCAGGCCGAAAGCGCGATGGGGCAGGAGCAATACGACATCGTCTTGCTGTGATGCGCGACTGAGCGCGTTGGCACGGGAGAGGCCGCAACGCACTTCTTATTGCACTGCCAGTGGCATTGGAGTCCAAGCGCTTGCCCAATTTCGGCGATTGGAAACTGCGCTCGGGATGCTGGCGGGGGTATGCGCAGCCTTGCCTGGCACCGGCAAGCGTGAATTGGATTCAGTCCAGCGTCAAATCATCGCGCCAACGCATCAGTAATCCATTTGAGTTGCTCGGCGTAGGCGGATTTTTTGAGGGAATTTTGGATTTTCTCACGCATGCGCCGAGGCCGACATGCCGCGCAAGCCTGCAAAGCCTGCCAGCGCCGCCCGCGCGAGTTTCGCATAAGGGGCTTCAACGCGCGGTGGGGGAGCGTATGTCTACAGCCCGCAGGCTCAATCTCCCGCCACCCAGCGCTGCTCACCGAGGGCTTGGAGCGCACGAGGGTCCCGCGCCATCGTCCGGTCGAACGCGCTGACGCCATCCATGAGACAGAAACCAAAGGTGATGGTCCACGGCGCAGCGGAGCAGACACACGGTATCTGCGCGTAAACCGGGCCGTAGCGCCCACGTGCAAACCCGAGGATAAGTGCTATATAAAAAATAGCATCCAGGTCAATCAGGCCGTGCGCAACAGGCCCAAAATATCGCGGATTCACAGACAAAGTGCATCAGATGGCAGTTTAATGGGGGTGATCTCCAGGCCGTAAAACACCTCATGAGGGGTGCGGTATCCCAAGCACTTTCTAGGCCTGTGGTTCAATGCGTAAACCGCATTATTGACCTC
>NZ_JBKDRI010000119.1:0-5734 GCF_046341535.1 Acidovorax sp.
GGAGCGCCGCATTTGAACGCAGTGCACCCCGGACCGGGCGAACGCGCGTTACTGGCAACCTGCTCACCACTGCGGGCGCTCTGAGCAGAACAATGGGTCGCGCACCAGGGCATGCATTGCCCGGCACCGCTGCGACCATCCAAGCTCAAAAGTGTATGCAAGGATTGTTCCCAGTTCCAGCCCGGGGTGACCCGGATGTCCTCAATCCTTGGGCCGGGCTGTCTCCAGGGTCTGCAGCAGTTGGGCTGCCACCGCCACCGCAATCACTGCCGGTTCCTTGCCGGTGATGCCGGGGATGCCGATCGGGCAGGTGACCCCTGCGAGCTCTTGCGGGGTAAAGCCGCGCTCGGTCAGCCGATGCGAGAAAGTCGCCCATTTGGTTTTGCTACCGATAAGGCCGATGAACGGCAGGTCGCTGCGCTCGCGCTGGCGGCGCAGGCAGGCGGCCACCACGTCCAGGTCTTCCGCATGACTGAAGCTCATGATCAGCACGCGGGTACCCGGCACCAGCGCCGACACGGCCTGTTGCACCGGTTCGGAGTGCTCGCACACCACGTCCTGAGGCAGCGCTTGTGGAAAAATGCCATCGCGGCTGTCGATCCAGTGCAGGGCAAAGGGGAGCGGAGCCAACACTTGGGCAAGCGCGTGGCCCACATGGCCTCCCCCGAACAGTGCGACCGGGTACCGCGGGGGGGCGAGCCTCGCACGGAGCCTGTCCAACGCCAACGGATCCATCGCGCCCAGATGCCCGTAGGTCAGATGCACCACGCCGCCGCAGCACTGACCAAGAGCCGGGCCCAGCGGGTAGCGCAGGCGGGCATCGCCGGGCTGGCCTGCGAGGCGGCGCCTGGCCTCGGCGATGGCCTGATGCTCCAGATGCCCACCTCCGATGGTGCCAATGATGTGATCGGCAAACACGGCCATCCAGGCACCCGCCTCACGAGGAGCCGACCCCTGCGTGGACTCGACCTGCACCAAACACGCGTGCGCACAGGTCAGGCTCGCGACCAGGGTATCCAGATCACTCACGTGGTTTGTTCCTTCATACAATCCGCCCTCGGCCTCCTACACGGGCAAACATCCCCACTGAACGCCATCGGTCCGCAAACATGACCCAAGACGCCTCCAAAAGCACTTCGGCTCCCCGCAGCCACTGGCTGACCGCAGGCGTTATGGCTGCGGTGGCTGCCATGGTAGCCGCCTGCAGGTCCGCGCCGGAATCGCCCCCACCCACCCCGCAGGACAAGCCCAGCGCTGGCGGCGAACCACCATTTGCGGTCAAGGTACCGGTACCAGGTGCGGCCGGATCGGCGCGGGCATCGGCCGCCGCTACGCCGCGGGCATACCGGCAAGACGCCGCCACTCACCTGTATGGCCTCAACGCGAATCGGATCTTCAAGGGCAAGCTTCCGCCCATGCTGTACGCGATTGGCGTGCTGGAGATTGATGTGGACCGCGCTGGCCGTGTGACACGCCTGCACTGGCTGCGCGCTCCGCGCCATGCCCCTGAAGTGATGGCAGAAATCGAGCGCACCGTGCGCGCTGCAGCGCCGTTTCCGGCACCGTCGCGCATGGGCAAGGTCACCTACACCGACACCTGGCTGTGGGACAGCAGCGGCCATTTCCAGCTCGATACGCTGACCGAAGGGCAACTTTAGCCCCATCGTCCCGATCCGCTCCCCGCAGGCAAGCCATTTCACGACCCGCGGTAGGTGGAATAACTCCAGGGGCTGACCAGCAGCGGCACGTGGTAGTGCTGATCCGCATGGGCAATGCCAAAGTCAAGGTTCACCTGGTTCAGGAAGTTGGGCTCGGGCAGCTCAACCCCACGCGCCTTGAAGTAGCCCCCCACATCAAAGCGCAGCCTGTAGGTGCCGGTGCGCAGGCTCGCATGGTCAAACAGCGGGGCATCGGTGCGGCCATCGTGGTTGAGCACCAGTCGCTTGATGACGGTGGCCGCATCGCCCTCCGTCGAATACAGGGTCACCTCCATGCCGGCGGCAGGGCAGCCGTGCATGGTATCCAAAACGTGGGTGCTGAGGCCCATGGGAATCTCCTGAGGTTGCAAGCCAAGACGGTACCAGTGCGCCGATCCGTAGAAACGCTCAATGTAGACCAAAAGTGTATACACTTTCCGGTGTTGGCCCGTATCATGCAGTGATGGAACCGTCATCCACCAGCGCCATTGTCGAAGCTTTGACCCGCGCCATCGTGGAGCATCGGCTGCAACCTGGCACGAAGCTGGCCGAGCAAAAATTGGCAGACCATTTCGGTGTCTCGCGCACCTTGGTGCGCCAGGCTCTGTTCCAGATGGCGCAAAACCGTCTGGTCACGCTGGAACCGGCGCGCGGTGCGTTTGTGTCCACGCCATCGGTCGAGGAGGCCCGTCAGGTCTTCGCCGTGCGCCGCATGCTCGAGACCGAAATGACACGCGGCTTTGTGCGCACCTGCACTCCCGCCAGGCTCAAGGCTCTGCGCGCGCATGTGGCCCGAGAAAAGGCCGCCGTGGGCTCGGATGACCCTAACAGCCGCGCGGAATTGCTGGGCGACTTCCATGTGCGCATGGCCGAACTCATGGGCAACGAGGTGCTGGCCCAGATGCTAGGCGATCTGATATCGCGCTGCGCGCTCATCACGCTGATGTACCAATCGGCCAGTGCAGCCACCCATTCTCACCAAGAGCATGCAGACATCGTTGCGGCCCTGGCCGCCCGCGATGAAGACCGCGCCGTGCTGCTCATGCAGGCGCACCTCGAACATGTCGAGGCCAGCCTCACCTTCGACCGCAAGCGCCCGGTCAGCGACCTTGCCGTCGCACTGGCCCACTGAAATGCCCCTCCCATGATCTACGACGCCACTGCCCCCTATCCCCGCGACCTGATCGGCTATGGCAAAACGCCACCCCACGCCCAATGGCCTGGCGGTGCCCGCATTGCAGTGCAGTTCGTACTCAACTACGAAGAAGGCGGTGAGAACGCCGTGCTGCACGGGGATGCCGGCAGCGAGCAGTTCCTGTCGGAAATGTTCAATCCTGCCAGTTACCCTGAACGGCACATGAGCATGGAAGGCATCTACGAATACGGCTCCCGGGCGGGCGTGTGGCGTATCCTGCGCGAGTTTGAAAAGCGCAAGCTGCCGCTCACGGTGTTTGGGGTTTCCAGTGCGCTGCAGCGTCACCCCGAACTGACAGCAGCTTTTGTCGAACTGGGCCACGAGATTGCCTGCCATGGCCTCAAGTGGATTCACTATCAGCACATCCCCGAAGACGTCGAGCGCGCGCACATGGCCGAGGCTATGGCCATCATCGAGCGCATGACCGGCCAAAGGGCTGTGGGCTGGTACACCGGCCGCGACAGCCCGAACACCCACCGCCTGGTAGCCGACTTCGGAGGCTTCGAGTACGACAGCGACTACTACGGGGACGACCTGCCCTTCTGGATGAAGGTACGGCGCACCGACGGTACCGTTGTGCCCCAGCTCATCGTGCCCTATACCCTGGACTGCAATGACATGCGCTTCGCACTGCCGCAGGGCTATTCGCACGCCGATCCATTCTTCCAGTACCTCAAAGACACGTTCGACGCCCTCTACGCCGAGGGCGACCCTGCGGGCGACAATGCTCCGAAAATGATGAGCATCGGCATGCACTGTCGACTGCTGGGTCGCCCGGGGCGCATCACGGCACTGCAGCGGTTTCTGGACCACGTGGGGCGGCACGAAGACGTCTGGGTTGCGCGGAGAATCGACATCGCTCGGCACTGGCAACAGGCACATCCGTACCGTGGAGCCACGCCCTAACTGCATACACTCTCTCAGGCACGATCAAGGCAATCTCCATGGCATTGACCATCAACAAGATCAACACTGACACCCTTCAGGACGCCATCCGGGCGCTCGATGGCGTGTACGAGCACTCTCCATGGGTTGCCCAGCAAGCGCTGGCGCAGCGCCCCCTGCGTTCGCTGACGCACCTCAAGCAAGTCATGGTGGACTGCGTCCGCAATGCCGGTACCGACGCCCAGTTAAAGCTGCTTCGTGCCCACCCCGAGCTGGCGGGCAAGGCCATGATCAGCAACACGCTGACCGCGGAGTCCTCCCACGAGCAAAGCAGGGCCGGACTGACTTACTGCACGCCTGAAGAATTCGAACGCATCCAAAAGCTCAACGCCGACTACAACGCCCGGTTCGGCTTCCCCTTTATCCTTGCCGTGCGTGGCCCGCGCGGCACCGGACTGACCAAGCGACAGATCATCGATACATTTGCACGACGTCTGACCAACCACCCAGACTTTGAACTCGCCGAGGCCCTGCGTAACGTCCATCGGATCGCCGAGCTTCGCCTGAATGACAAGTTCGATTCCGAGCCCACTCTAGGCAACGATGTGTGGGACTGGCTTGAGTCACTCGCCCAGCACAGCGACCCCGGCTGCGCCGAGCAGGGCCAGTTGACGGTCACCTACCTCACCGACGCTCACCGGGCCTGTGCAAACAACATTCGTGACCGCATGCTCGAATGTGGGTTTGATGACGTCAGCATCGACGCGGTGGGCAACGTGGTGGGCCGTTACCACGCATCAGCGCCGGGCCTGCGCAGCCTGCTCACAGGTTCACACTACGACACCGTGCGCAACGGCGGAAAACATGACGGGCGTCTTGGCATTTTTGTGCCCATGGCCTGTGTGCGTGAACTCCATCGCAGCGGCAAGCGGCTTTCGTTCGGCATTGAAGTGGTGGCGTTTGCCGAAGAAGAAGGCCAAAGGTTCAAGGCCACGTTTCTAGGCTCGAGCGCCCTGACCGGCCATTTCGACCAAGCTTGGCTGGATCAGAAAGACGCCCAGGGAATCACCATGCGGTCCGCCATGTCCCACGCTGGTTTGAAGATCGAGGACATACCCCGCATCAAACGCAACCCAGCTCAGTATCTGGGCTTTGTGGAGGTCCACATCGAACAAGGCCCCGTGCTGAACGATCTGGACCTGCCCCTGGGGGTGGTCACATCCATCAACGGTAGCGTGCGCTACGTGTGCGAGATGACTGGCATGGCCAGCCATGCAGGCACCACCCCCATGGACCGCAGACGCGATGCCGCTGCTGGCGTGGCCGAACTGATTCTGTACCTGGAGGAGCGCGCCCGGATTGACGGAGACTCCGTTGGCACCGTGGGCATGCTGAACGTGCCGGGAGGGTCCATCAATGTGGTGCCGGGCCGCTGCCATTTCAGCCTGGACTTGCGGGCTCCCAACAACGCCCAGCGCGATGCGCTGGCGACCGATGTGCTAACCAGCCTGCAACGCATCGCCGAGCGAAGGGGGCTGCGCTGCACGGTGGAGGAATCGATGCGCGCATCCGCAGCGCCCAGCGCTAAGGACTGGCAGCACCGGTGGGAGCGCGCGGTCAATGTCCTGGGTCTTCCGTTGTACCGCATGCCCAGCGGCGCGGGCCACGACGCCATGAAGCTGCACGAGATCATGCCCCAGGCCATGCTGTTCGTGCGGGGCGAGAACGCGGGTATCAGCCACAACCCGCTGGAGTCCACCACCAACAACGACATTCAACTGGCTGTGGAAGCCTTTGCCCACTTGCTGCGCCAGATCGCCTAGGAGCCTGTCGGACTTGGAGCGTCGAAAGCGAAAATCGGCCCCAGCGAGGACAGTTTTTGCCGAATTTGCAGCCCCATAGCCGAGCTATGGGGCAAAAAGGCGGTTAAAAATGGACCGCTGCGGTCGATTTGCAG
>NZ_JBKDRI010000120.1:0-14855 GCF_046341535.1 Acidovorax sp.
GAGGTCAATAATGCGGTTTACGCATTGAACCACAGGCCTAGAAAGTGCTTGGGATACCGCACCCCTCATGAGGTGTTTTACGGCCTGGAGATCACCCCCATTAAACTGCCATCTGATGCACTTTGTCTGTGAATCCGCGAAGAAAAACAGCCACTTGCGCCCGACTGGCATGCTTTGATAGCTATGTATTTAATAGCATTACCGCATCATCGCGCACGATGACAGGGTGCCCCCCACCGCGCCGCACACCCGCATGACGCCGGGGTCAGATGCGCCCTTCCTGCACCGCATGGCATGCAATGCGGATGCCGCCCATGCTCAGCAGCTGCGGGCGTTCCGACCGGCAGCGGTCGTTCACATGCGGGCAGCGCGGGTTGAAGGCGCAGCCGGGGGGCGGGTTGAGCGGGTTGGGCACCTCGCCCTGCACTGGCGTGCGCGCCTTGCCGGTGTCGTGCATCTTGGGGATGGCATCGAGCAGCATGCGGGTGTAGGGGTGGCGGGGCGTGTCAAACAGCATGTGCTTGTCGGCCAGCTCCACCAGACGGCCCAGGTACATCACGCCCACCTGATCGCTCACATGCCGCACCACGGCCAGGTTGTGGCTGATGAACAGGTAGGTCAACTGCCGCTCGCGCTGCAGGTCTTTCATGATGTTGAGCACCTGCGCCTGCACCGATACGTCCAGCGCGCTGGTGGGCTCGTCGCACACCAGGAACTCAGGCTCGGTGGCCAGGGCGCGGGCAATCGAGATGCGCTGGCGCTGGCCGCCCGAGAACTGGTGCGGGTACTTGACCATGTCCAGCGGCGACAGGCCCACCGACTCGAGCAGCTCGCCCACGCGGGTCTTGAGCGCATCCTTGTCGGTGATGAGGCCATGCTCGCGCAAAGGCTCGCCAATGATGTCCTGCACCAGCCAGCGCGGGTTCAGGCTGGCATACGGGTCCTGAAAGATCATCTGGATGCGGCGGCGCATGGCCTTGGCGTTCGGGCCCTTGAAGGCCGCGTGCGCGTCCTGCCCGTCAAACGTGAGGCCGCCACGGGTAGGCTCATACAGGCCCACCAGCAGGCGGGCCACGGTGCTCTTGCCGCAGCCGGATTCGCCCACCAGCGCAAGCGTCTTGCCCTTTTCAATCTCAAAACTCACCCCATCGACGGCGTGCAGCAGCGTGCGGGGCTTGCGCTCGATGACGCGGTTGAGCCAGGGGGCCGACACGTCGAACGTTTTGGCCAGGTCGTGCGCCTCAACGAGTGCCTTGCGGTGCACGGCGGTATCGACGGTATCGACGGTATCGGCGTGGCTGGGGGCAGCGGAGTGGGGGTTCATGCGCCCACCCCCGCCATGGCGCTGGTGTTGCCGTCATGCAGCCAGCAGGCGGCGCGGGTGGCGCCCGCATCGATCAGGTCGGGGCGCTCAATGCGGCAACGATCAAAGGCTTGGGGGCAGCGCGGGTGGTAGGCGCAGCCCCTGGGAATGGCGTTCAGGCGGGGCATGGCACCATCAATCTGGTTGAGCCGCTCGCGGTCCACCGTCATGTCGGGGATGGAGGCCATGAGACCGCCGGTGTAGGGATGCGAGGGGCGGTTGATGACATCGTGCACCGGGCCAATCTCGGCCAAGCGCCCGGCATACAGCACCGCCACGCGGTCGCAGGTTTCGGCAATCACGCCCATGTCATGGGTGATCAACATGACGGCAGCGCCTCGCGATTTGCAGATGTTCTTGAGCAGCGTGATGATCTGCGCCTGGATGGACACATCCAGCGCCGTGGTGGGCTCGTCGGCCACGATGAGCTGGGGCTCGGCCGCCAGGGCCAGGGCAATCACCACGCGCTGGCGCATGCCGCCGGAAAACTGGTGCGGGTAGTGGTCGATGCGCTCGGCCGCAGCGGGAATGCCGGTGTCTTGCAGCAGTGCGATGGCGCGCTGGCGGGCCTCGGCAGAGGTGACGGGCAGGTGGGCCAGGATGGTCTCGGTGAGCTGGCGGCCCACGGTGTACAGCGGGTTCAGCGAGGTCAGCGGGTCCTGAAAAATCGCGCCGATGCGCCGGCCACGAATATGGCGCATCGCATCGTTGCCCAGGTGGTCGATGCGCTGGCCTTCCAGCAGGATCTGCCCCGAGGCCACGCGGCCCGGCGGCTCCAGCAGGCCGATGATGGCCGCGCCCGTGAGCGATTTGCCCGCGCCGGACTCCCCCACCACGCCCAGGATTTCGCCCGGCGCAATCGAAAAAGAAATGTCGTCAAGCGCGCGCAGCGTACCGCGGCGGCCCGGAAACTCGACAACGAGGTTTTGGACTTCGAGGAGAGACATATTTTTTTAGCGCAGCCGCGGGTTCAGCGCATCGCGCAGCCAATCGCCCAGCAGGTTCACCGACAGGGCAATCAGCACCAGCATGGCGCCCGGGAACACGGTAATCCACCATTCGCCCGAGAACAGATAGTCGTTGCCAATGCGGATCAGCGTGCCCAGCGACGGCGAGGTGGGCGGCGCGCCCACCCCCAGGAACGACAGCGTGGCCTCGGTGATGATGGCCGTGGCGACCTGGATGGTGGCCAGCACCAGCACCGGGCCCATCACGTTGGGCAGCACATGCTTGCGCATGATGCGCAGCGGCGAAACGCCGGTCACGCGGGCGGCCTGCACGTATTCCTTGTTGCGCTCCACCAGCGTGGAGCCGCGCACCGTGCGCGCGTACTGCACCCAGCCGGTCAGCGAGATCGAGAGAATCAGCACGCCGAAGGCCAGCGACTCGTGCGCGTTAGGGAACAGCGCCCTGCCCACGCCAGCAATCAGCAGCGCCACCAGGATGGCCGGGAACGACAGCATCACATCGCACAGGCGCATGAGCACAGCGTCGATCCAGCCGCCACGAAAGCCCGCCAGCAGGCCGAACGTGACGCCAACCACCACCGACAGCGCCACCGACGCAAGGCCCACCACCAGAGAAATCCGCGCGCCATACATCAGCGCCGAAAGGATGTCGCGCCCCTGGTCATCGGTACCGAGCAGATATTTGGTGGTGCCCTGGGCGCTCCAGGCGGGGGGCAGGCGCGCATCGCTGAGCTCCAGCGTTGCCAGATTGAACGGGTTGTGCGGCGCAACCCACCCGGCAAAGAGCGAGCAGAACACGCAAACCAGCGCGATGGCGGCCGCCAGCATGGCCACCGGCGAGGTGCGAAAGCTGTAGCCAATGTCGCTGTCCCACCAGCGGGCAAGTGTCATTTTCATGGCAGAACACCAGTCAACAGGCAGCAACGCTCGGCGCGGGCGGCGGCCCGGCGTTGCGGTGCGAGCCCCACCACCGCCCTGCGGTTTCCGCCGGGGCCCAACAACGCTAGGGGCAAAGCCATCACCTTGCTCACTTTTCGATGCTCATCCACTTGAACGGCATGTAGTTGTCGGCCAACTGCACCAGCTTGACGTTCTTCCGGACGCCCCAGGCCAGCGCCTGCTGATGCAGCGGCAGGTGGCCGATGTCGGCAGAGTGGATCTCAAACGCCTCCTTGATCATGGCGTTGCGCTTGGCCTTGTCGGTTTCGACCTGGATCTGCCGGGTCAGCTCGTCGAGCTTGGGGTTGCAATAGGCACCCAGATTGAACTGCCCCGCACCGCCCTTGTCGTCGGGGCAGATCATCAAGGCATTGAGTGCGTTGTGTGCGTCATACGTGGTGGGCGTCCAGCCCAGCATGTAGAAGCTGGTGTCGCGGCGCAGCACCTTGGGGAAATACGTGCCCTTGGTCTCGGCGGCAAGGTTGATCTTGACGTTGATGCGCGAGAGGTTGGCCGCCACGGTCTGGCAGATGCGGCCGTCGTTCACGTAACGGTCGTTGGGGCAGTTCATGGTCACCTCGAAACCATTGGGGTAGCCCGCTTCGGCCATGAGCTTCTTGGCGGCTTCCACGTCATACGGCAGGCGCTTGGCGTCAGGCGCAAAGCCATTGATGCCGGGGCCCACCATCAGCGCGGAAGGGTTGGAGGCGCCGCGCATCACCGTGCGCTTGATGCCATCAATGTCGATGGCCTGGTAGAACGCCTGGCGCACACGCTTGTCCTTGAAAGGGTTCTTGCCCTTGACGTTGGAGTACAGCAGCTCGTCGCGCTTTTGGTCCATGCCCAGGAAGATGGTGCGCAGCTCGGGGCCGGTGATGGCGCGGGCATGGGGGCTGCTGTTGATGCGCTCAATGTCCTGCACGGGCACGGGCTCCATCACATCGATCTCGCCCGACAGCAGTGCCGCCACCCGGGTGGCATCGTTGCCGATGGGGGTGAAGATGACCTCGGTGGCATTGCCTTCGATCTTGCCCCAGTAGGCGCCGTTGCGCACAAACGCGGTGCGCACGCCGGGCTGGCGCTCGCGCAGGCGGTAGGGGCCGGTGCCGTTGGCACGGAACGAAGCGGCGTTCTCGATGCCCTTGCGGCGGTCCACCGGATTAACCGCCTGGTTGGTCTCGCACCACTTCTTGCTCATGATGTACGAGGTGGTGATCACATCGGGCAGGATGGGCTGGGGCGCAACGGTCTCGATCTCCACCGTGTGGTCGTCAACCTTGCGGACCAACTTCACGTCGCTGTTGGTGGCCCGCATGTCTGAGCCCTCGCCCTTCATGCGGCCAAAGCTGAAGATCACGTCGTCCGCCGTGAAGGGTGTGCCGTCATGGAATTGCACGCCCTTGCGCAGCTCGAAACGCCACACGGTGGGCGCTCTGTCTGCTTCCAGGCTGTGGCCAGGGCCGGGGCCAGGCTCAGGTCCTTGTTGCGGCCCACCAGCGGTTCGTAGACGTTGCTGGTCACGCTCAACTGCAGCGACTCATTGAGCGAGTGCGGGTCCATCGACAGTGCATCGCCCTGGTTGGCGATGCGGATGGTCTGCGCACCGGCAACCAGGCCCGTGGTTGCAAGCGCCGCAAACAGTACCGTCGCGGCAGCGTTCTTGGGAAAACTCATGGCAATCTCCTGGAGGTCAATGGAAGCGAAAACAGTGGTGCCTGGGGTTGGAAAGGATCGCGGCGGCCCTGAGGGGTTGGGCATGGCTCAATGCCCTGCGGCCTTGTCCACGCGCAGGCGGGGGTCTACGGCAAAGTACAGCAAGTCCACCACCAGATTGATGACCACAAAGATCAATGCAATCAGGCACAGGTAGGCGGCCATGACGGGAATGTCGGCAAACGTTACGGCCTGGATGAACAGCAGCCCCATGCCCGGCCACTGAAACACCGTCTCGGTGATGATGGCAAAGGCAATCAGGCCACCGAGCTGCAAGCCGGTGATGGTCATCACGGGCACCAGCGTGTTCTTCAAGGCATGGCCGAAATGAATGGCCCGGTTGGACAGGCCGCGGGCGCGTGCAAACTTGATGTAGTCGGTGCGCAGCACCTCCAGCATCTCGGCGCGCACCAGCCGCATGATCAGTGTGAGCTGAAAGATGGCCAGCGTGATGGCCGGCAGGACGATGTGGTGCCAGCCCTTGGCTTTGAGCAGGCCCGTGCTCCACCAGCCCAGCTGCACGACCTCGCCGCGGCCAAAGCTGGGGAACCAGCCCAGCGTCACGGCGAACACCAGGATCAGCAGGATACCGATGAGGAAGGTGGGCAACGAAACACCCAGCAGCGACAGCGTCATGAACACCTGGCTGGTGAACGTGCCGCGCTTGAGCGCTGCATAGACCCCCATGGGCACACCGATTGCCAGCGCAATCAAGGCAGCAACCAGCGCGAGTTCGAGCGTGGCCGGAAAGCGCTCGGCAATCAGCCGTGACACCTTGGCGCCCTGGCGCAGGCTCAGGCCAAACTCACCCTGCGCCGCGTTGACCAGAAAGTGGCCAAACTGCACGAAGAAAGGCTTGTCCAGGCCCAGCGACGCGCGCAGCTCTCGCACCTGCTCGGGGGTGGCGTCCTGCCCCAGGAGAAACACCACAGGGTCTCCCACGTACTGAAACAGCATGAAGGAAATAAAGGCCACTGCGACCATGACCACCACGGCCTGGAGCAGGCGGCGCAAGATGAAGGCGAGCATCAGCAGGGGAACTTGATGGCGTGTTGGGTAAGAAGCACGGGCGCTGCTGGGGGCGGCGCAGGGGCAGTGCAAGGTGTCAGCGTCCGATTCAACCCCACAACGCGCTCGGCTGGTGTAGCACGCGCGACCCTTGCCCGGAACCGGCGCGCCGGTGCTCGGTCAGTTCACCTTGACGGTACGCATGTCGATGTAGTTGTCCGCCCGGTGCACCACCTCAATGTTCTTCTTCATGGCCCAGGGAATGACCTGGTCGTGCAGCGGAATGTGCGACACCGTGTCGTTGGACAGTTGGAGCGCCTCGGTCAGCATGCGCGAGCGCACGAGCGCATCGGTTTCACCTTTGACGCGATCGACCAGGTAGTCCATGCGCTGGTTGCTGTAGCGGCCCACGTTGTAGTTACCGTCGCCGCCCTGCCCCACGGTGCGCACCAGTGATTGCAGGCTGTAAAGCGCATCGAAGGTGGGCACACCCCAGCCGAGCATGTAGACGCTGGCCTCATAGCGCTGAATCATCGGGAAGTAATTCACCAGCGGCAGCGTGCGCAGCTTGGCCTTGACCCCGATGCGCGACCACATGGCCGTCACCGCCTGGCAGATGGCCTCATCGTTGATGTAGCGGTTGTTCGGGCAGGCGAAGTCCACCTCAAAGCCATCGGGGTAGCCCGCTTCGGCGAGCAGCTTTTTGGCCGCATCCACGCTGTAGGGGAAGCGCTTGCCCACGTCTTCTGTGTAACCTGCCACCTGGGGTGCCACGATGGTGCCGGTGGGTTTGCCCAGGCCGCGCATGATGCTGCGGGAAATAGTGTCCACATCAATGGCCTGGTACAGCGCCTTGCGCACGCGCACGTCTTTCAGGGGGTTTTTGCCCTTGATGTTGGAGCCGGGCAGTTCGTCGCGGAACTGGTCCATGCCCAGGAAAATGGTCCGGTTCTCGACACCGTCAATGACCTTCAGATCTGGGCTGGAACGCAGGCGCCCCAGGTCTTGCGGGCTGGGGTCCAGCACCAGGTCCACTTCGCCCGAAAGCAGGGCCGCAATGCGGGTCGCGGCAGACTTGATGGGCGTGTAGACGATCTCCGTCACGTTGCCGTCCATCTTGCCCCACCAGTTGGGGTTGCGCTTGAACACCATTTTGACGTCGGGCTGCCAGGTGTCCAGCAGGTACGGCCCGGTGCCCATGGCGTTGCGGTGCGCGAAGTTTTCATCCGTGCCCTTGATGTCCTTGGGCTCGACGGACCTGTTCTTTTCCGCCCAGGCCTTGCTCATCATGCGCAGCTCGGTCATCTGGCGCAGCAGCACCGGGTTGGGGGCGCTGAGCAGGACGTCAATGGTCTGGTTGTCGACCTTGCTCACCTTGCTGATGCCCTGGACATAGGGCGTGAAGTTGGAGGTCTTGGCCATGGCCCGCTGCAGGGAATAGACGGCATCGTCTGCGGTGAACGCGGAGCCATCATGGAACCTGACGCCCTGGCGCAGGTTGAACCGAATCTGCGTCGGGGTGATCTCCCGCCAGGAGGTGGCGAGCACGGGCTCCACTTCAAACGTCTTGCTGTTGTAGTAAACCAGGCTCTCATAGACGTTGGCGTGGATGCCGTTTTGCAGCGCATTGTTTTGCGAATGGATGTCCCAGGTTGCAATTTCACCCTGGCTGGCCCATTTGAACGACTTGGCATAACCCGCCGGGGCGAGCAAAAGCCCGGCAGCGGCGGCCACCGACAACAGACAGAGCTTGAGTTTCATGACACCCTTTCGGTAAAGATTTCACTGTGCAGTAAACGTGACTCGATTGCCAACGGGAAATCCCTGAATCCCGGGCTCTGCAAAGGCCACTGCATCCGTGACGTGGCCGCGTCAGGGCATTCTCGCCACGATCAGTGCTTGGATGTGTAGCAAGGGTTACTCTGGCCAAGCCCTCCCAAGAGTTGGCCCTGGCAGCGAAAAGGAATCAAAAAGGAATCAGCCAGCAAAAAGCCGCCCGAAGGCGGCTTTTTGTGGAATTAGCTTCAAACACTGGCACCAGGCCAGTGGTTGCATTAGAAGCTGTGGCGAACGCCGAAGTCGTAACCGTTGGAGCTGTTGTTTGCTGCGGTCGAGGCGCCGTTCAGAGCCTGGGTAGCGCCGCCCTTGTTGCTGACGCGAGCATAGGTGGCGTACAGGGCCGTGCGCTTTGACAGGTTGTGCACATAGCCCAGAGCCAACTTAGTGCTGCGTGGATCGTTGCCGGTCACGTTGTCGATCTTGTAGGTCGAGTACGCTGCGCGGATCAAGCCAGCGCCCATGGGTACCGTAGCGCCAAGCAGGTAGCCGGTACCCTTGGCACCGTTGCTGATCTTGTCTTGGTTGTAATGGGCCATCAGCTTGGCTACGCCCAGATCGTATGCACCACCGAAGTTCATCGCCTTGATGTTGCCAGTCAGGTACTTGGTCTCAGACAGTGCCAAAGCAGCGTCGATCGGACCGTTGGCGTAACCGACGCGCAGACCCATGCCGTTGCCATCCTTCTTGTTGGCGACGTTGCTCAGGTTTTCACCCATGTAGTACTGGGCTTGGCCATAGAAGCCACCCAGCTTGCCGGGCAGGAAGTAGCCGATGGAGTTGGATGCGCGGACCCTGACAGGACCACCAATGCTGGAGTTCAGGGTTTGGGTTGTGCCAACGCCATTCGTGCCGAACGGATCAAAATTCGACAGATTCAAGAATTGAGAGGTGAGGTCACGACCCAGACGAACTTCACCAAAGCCACCGATCAGACTCACCGTCGAACGACGGTTGAACACCAGACCGCCGCCGCTGCTGGTCGCCGCTTGGTTATTGGTAATGGTCGAGCCACCAGTACCGTCGTCGTTGTTGACAGCAGCCTCAAGATGGAACGAAGCGGACATGCCGCCACCCAGATCTTCAACGCCACGGAAACCCAGACGGCTGCTGGCGAGACCGGAGTTCGTCAGCTGCGAGCGGTTAGCGACGCTACCGGAGCCATAAGCGTAGGTTGCGTCAACGATGCCGAACAGCGTTACGGAAGATTGAGCCA
Organism: Acidovorax sp.; assembly: GCF_046341535.1. GTDB lineage: Bacteria > Pseudomonadota > Gammaproteobacteria > Burkholderiales > Burkholderiaceae_C > Acidovorax. The sequence continues at coordinate 9,044 of NZ_JBKDRI010000120.1, forward strand.
TTGCAGCGCCGGAAGCAGCCAGCACGGCCAGGGCAATCAGGGATTTTTTCATTGCGAGTTACTCCAAGGTTAAACATAGGGCGCCGGTACGGGGGGTCTATGGTGAAAGCACACCTGCACAGTCCCGCCGGTTCCCCGGGCCAACCTCCTGGTGGGGAAGTTGCTCTTATTGCACCAGACCCGGACCGGTTTCGCAAAGGAAATCACCCGCAAAGTTGGCGAAAGAGGAAATCCGTTGCAGTGCTGCAACATTTCCCAAAGACGGTGCAAAATCCACGCCAGAGGGGTCCCGAATCACCGGTCTTTGGAACGACCCCATTGTTGCCAATTGCAATCGATGTTTCAGCGCTTTGGCCCCCAGGAGAACGTCTGTGGATTCTTTTTTCAACGCGGCTGACACGGCGTTGCGCACCCTTTTTGCCGTGCCCCGAGCATCGACCGAGACACCAGCACAGGGCGTGCCTGAGGCGGACCTGAACCCGGCGCAAAAGCGGCTGTCGGGCGCGCTGATGCGCGTGAACCATGTGGGCGAGGTGTGCGCCCAGGCGCTCTACACGGCCCAGGCTGCGGTCACGAACAACCCGCAACTGCGCGAGCACCTGCTGGCTGCGGCCCGCGAAGAAACCGACCATCTGGCCTGGACGCGCCAGCGGCTCGATGCGCTGGGTGCGCGGCCCAGCGTGCTCAATCCGCTGTGGTTTGCCGGCGCTTTTGCGCTGGGGCTGGTCGCTGCCAAGATCAGCGACCGCGCCAGCCTGGGGTTTGTGGTCGAGACTGAAAACCAGGTGGCCGAACACCTGCGCAGCCACTTGCAGCGGCTGCCGGAAAACGACCTTGCCTCGCGCGCCGTGGTGTCACGCATGAAGGACGATGAGGAGCGCCACGCCGCGCAGGCGAGCGCATCGGGCGCGCTCGCACTGCCGCCGCCGGTCAAAATCGCCATGCGGGCCGCGGCCAGGGTGATGACGACCACAGCCCACTACGTGTAAGCGCTCTGCGGTCGTCGCAGGCCCGCGCGGCGTTTGCGCAAAGCAAAGCGCAAAACCGTCAGGACTCGAGCACCTCGAAACCGGTGGTGATCTGCGCGGTCTTGCCCAGCATGATGCTGGCCGAGCAGTATTTGTCGTGGCTCATGGCAATGGCCCGTTCCACAGCCGCCGCAGGGATGCCCTTGCCGCGCACGGTGAAGTGCATGTGGATTTTGGTGAAGACTTTGGGGTCGGTTTCCGCACGCTCTGTGGTGAGCTTGACGCTGCAGCCGCGCACGTCGTGGCGGCCGCGCTTGAGGATCAGCACCACGTCGTAGGCGGTGCAACCGCCCGTTCCGGCCAGCACGGTTTCCATGGGCCGCGGCGCAAGGTTCTGCCCACCGTTGGCAGGGTTTGCGGCGTCGGGCGCACCGTCCATGGTGAGGACATGGCCGCTTCCGGTCTCTGCCACAAATCCCATTCCAGAGCGGGTACCTGCCCCGCCCGTCCAGCTCACTGTGCATTCCATCGAACGATTCCTTGGTTGGTTTGGTGTGTCGCTTTTTGGCACGCAGCGACCGCGCAATCATGACCAGAACGAATTTTGCTGCAATGCAATATCAGTTGCGCTAAAATCAGGCCCAGCGCGTCGCCCTTGTGGGGTGGCAAATGCCGGGGGTCTTCGCACAACATGGCCCTGGCCCGCACCGATTGTCTCCTCCATCTCCTCAAAGGATGGATTAGCCCCAGGCCTCACGGCCCGGGGCTTTTTTTTGGTTCTTCACGGATGACCGGGGCTGGCTTGCGGTGCAGCCGGGCCTGCCCCCGGCTGCCGCCGACCGGTTGCCCTGGTGGACCATGCGGGGGCTCGTCCTATGATGGTGCCCCGCCCGCGCCGCGGTGGACCTCCTTGGCTTTTCTCTCATGACACAGCATCTCACCCCCGCCGACTACCTGAAGAAAATCCTGACCGCCCGCGTGTACGACGTGGCGGTGGAGTCGGCGCTGGAGCCCGCCCGCAACCTCAGCCGCCGCCTGCACAACAAGGTGCTGTTAAAGCGCGAGGACCAGCAGCCGGTCTTTAGCTTCAAGCTGCGCGGTGCCTACAACAAGATGGCCCACCTCACGCCCGAGCAACTGGCCCGCGGCGTGATCTGCGCATCGGCCGGCAACCACGCGCAGGGGGTGGCCATGAGCGCCCACAAGTTGGGCGTGCGCGCGGTGATCGTGATGCCCACCACCACGCCGCAGCTCAAGGTGGATGCGGTCAAGACCCTGGGCGGCGAGGTGGTGCTGCACGGAGAAAGCTACTCGGATGCCTACGGCCACGCGGTCAGGCTGCAAAACGAGCAGGGGCTGACGTTTGTGCACCCGTTTGACGACCCGGACGTGATTGCCGGCCAGGGCACCATTGCCATGGAAATCCTGCGGCAGTTGCAAAGCCTGGGCAGCAACCAGCTCGATGCCGTGTTTGTGGCCATCGGGGGTGGCGGCCTGATCTCAGGCGTGGCCAACTACATCAAGGCCGTGCGTCCCGAGATCAAGGTGATCGGCGTGCAGATGAATGACTCGGACGCGATGATCCAGTCGGTCAAGGCGCACCAGCGCGTCACGCTGCCGGATGTGGGGCTGTTTTCCGACGGCACGGCGGTCAAGCTGGTGGGCGAGGAGACCTTCCGTATCGCACACAGCGGCTTGGTGGATGAGTTCATCACGGTCGATACCGATGCCGTGTGCGCCGCCATCAAAGACGTGTTTGTGGATACGCGCAGCATTGTCGAGCCTGCCGGTGCGATGGCCGTGGCGGCGGTCAAGCAGTACGTGGAGGCGCACCAGACGCGCGGCCAGACCTATGCGGCCATCCTGTGCGGGGCCAACATGAATTTCGACCGGCTGCGGTTTGTGGCCGAGCGCGCCGAGGTGGGCGAGGAGCGCGAGGCCCTGCTGGCCGTCACCATCCCCGAGGAACGCGGCAGCTTCCGCCGCTTTTGCGAGGTGGTGGGCAGCCTGCCCGGTGGCCCGCGCAATGTGACGGAATTCAACTACCGCATCAGCGACGCGACCCAGGCCCATGTGTTTGTCGGCCTCACCACGCATGGCAAAGGCGAATCGGCCAAGATCGCCCAGACATTCACCCGCCACGGCTTTGAATCGCTGGACCTCACGCACGACGAGCTGGCCAAGGAGCACCTTCGCCACCTGGTGGGCGGCCACTCGGCGCTGGCGCAGGATGAGCGGCTCATGCGCTTTACCTTCCCCGAGCGGCCTGGCGCGCTGCTCAAGTTTCTGAGCCTGATGCAGCCCACCTGGAATATCTCGCTGTTCCACTACCGCAACCAGGGTGCTGACTACGGCCGCATCCTTGTAGGCCTTCAGGTGCCGCCGGAGGACGCCGCCACCTTCGATACCTTTTTGTCCACGCTGGGCTACCCGTATGTCGAAGAGACCCTGAACCCGGCCTACCGGCTGTTCCTGCGCTCCAAATAATCCTAAAAACGGCAGTTGACCGCTTGTAGTCTTGCCGCACACCGCGTGTACTCGGGCCTTGGGTTGTTTTCGCAGCCTCACCTTTGGGGTGACAGCGCTATGCATTTGCCAGCACCGCTTTTGGAGCGCCATGCGGTGTTGCTCCTCCTTGCAGGCACGAGCCTGCCGCGTCGTCGCGCCTTGCCTGGCACCCCAACAGCAGCGCTGGCAAATGCATCCAACTGCCGGTTTTAGGTTGAATACGGGCCTTGATGCTATAAAAAAGATAGCTATAGATGCAATACCATTAGGCGCGATGGCCTGTTTTGATTCGTTTTTTTGGCCCAACACCTTGGCTCGCTGGATGGGCGTGCCGGGTTGGGGCCGGATGCCCTGGCGGGGTTCTTGTTCTGACGGTGTGATCCCATGAGTTTGCTGCTGGCCCCGATGGAGGGGCTGTTGGATTTTGTGCTGCGCGATGTTCTGACCCGCGTGGGCGGGGTGGACCGCTGCGTGTCCGAGTTCATCCGCATCACGGGCACCCTTTTGCCCGACAAGGTGTTTCTGCGCTACGTGCCCGAGCTGCGCAATGGCAGTCGCACCCTGGCCGGTGTGCCCGTGCGCGCGCAACTGCTGGGCTCGGACCCGGTGTGCATGGCGGAGAACGCGGCCCGTCTGGCCGCATTGGGCCCGGAGGGTATCGACCTGAACTTTGGCTGCCCTGCCAAGGTGGTCAACCGGCACGGGGGCGGCGCTGCATTGCTGCAGGAGCCCGAGCGCATTGCCAACGTGGTGGCCGCGGTTCGCCGTGCCGTGCCCGCGCACTTGCCGGTGTCCGCCAAGATGCGGCTGGGCTTTAACGACCACAGCCTGATGCGCGAATGCGCGCAGGCAATGCAGGCGGGCGGCGCTGCCGAGCTGGTGGTGCATGCCCGCACCAAGGCCGATGGTTACCGCCCCCCGGCGTACTGGGAGCATATTCCGGCCATTCGTGCGGCGGTCAGCATCCCGGTGGTGGCCAATGGCGAGATCTGGACCGTGGCCGATGCCCGGCGCTGCCGCAGCGAGTCGGGCTGCGATGCGCTGATGCTGGGGCGCGGCATGGTGGCCGACCCCGGCCTGGCACGGGCGATGCGTGCGGCGGACGCGGGTCGCACTGGTCAGGAGCCTGTGGGCTGGGCCGACCTGCTGCCGCACCTTGCCGCTTTCTGGCAACTGGTGTGCGACGACCTCGAGCCCCGCCAGCGCGCGGGGCGGCTCAAGCAATGGCTCAACCTGCTGCGCAGGCGCTTCCCGCAGGCCGAGGAGGCGTATCAGCAGGTGCGCACCATGACGGACCAGCGGGCCATCACCGCGTGGGTGGATGCCTTGCAGCCAACCAGGGGTTGATCGACAGCAGGTCATCGGGCGCGGGGCTTACCAGCTCACTTCGCGGTCTGGCGTGGCGCTGATTTTGTGGATCGACAGGTCAGCCCCGTCAAATTCTTCTTCCTGCGAGAGCCTCAGGCCCACGGTGCGCTTGAGAATGCCGTACACCACCAGGCTGCCCACCAGCGCCCAGGCTACCCCCAGGCAGGTGCCAATCAACTGCGCCAAAAAGCTCACGCCCCCCAGCCCGCCCAGCGCCTTGCTGCCAAAAATGCCCGCTGCCAGGCCGCCCCAGGTGCCACACAGCCCATGCAAGGGCCACACGCCCAGCACGTCATCGATCTTCCAGCGGTTCTGCGTGAGCGTGAACATCACCACAAAGATGGCCCCGGCCACAGCACCCACCACCAGCGCGCCCAGCGGGTGCATCAGGTCGGACCCCGCGCACACGGCCACCAGCCCGGCCAGCGGCCCGTTGTGCACAAAGCCGGGGTCGTTTTTGCCCAGCACCAGGGCTGCCAGCGTGCCGCCCACCATCGCCATCAGCGAATTGACGGCCACCAGGCCCGAGAGCTTGTCCACGGTTTGGGCACTCATCACATTGAACCCGAACCAGCCGACCACCAGCACCCAGGCCCCCAGCGCAAGAAAGGGGATGTTGGAGGGCGGGTGTGCGGAAATCGCCCCATCCTTGCGGTAGCGGTTGGCGCGTGAGCCCAGCAGGATCACGGCGGGCAGAGCGATCCAGCCGCCCACGGCGTGGACGACGATGGAGCCCGCAAAGTCGTGAAACTCTTCGCCCGTCACGGCCTTGATCCAGGCCTGCACCCCAAAGTGCTGGTTCCAGGCAATGCCCTCAAAGAACGGATAGCCCGAATATTTCACGGCAATTGGTCGAAGGCGGAGCGAAGCGAGTTTTTCTGTTGATTTTGGGCTGCCAAGTGCTCTGGCCAGGGCTTTGATGTGCTGCAAAAGGCTATGGCGTGGTAACCAGGCACACCGGCCCCCAC
>NZ_JBKDRI010000121.1:0-7286 GCF_046341535.1 Acidovorax sp.
GCGAGGATGCGCTGGTGCGGATTGGGATAGGCCACAAGGCGCTTTTTGCAGCCAATAGCCTGGCTATTGGCAAGAAAAGCAACACCGTGGACTGCCCGAGCCCGCGCCAGCGCAGACCGCAGGGAGTTATGCAGAGGTTCCTTCAGCGCCAACCTGACTGCACGGGACACGCATCGCGGCCTTTGGCCAGCGCAGACCGCAGGGCGATATTCAGAGTGTGTTCAGGGCAAGATACGCGCCACCTTGACTGGCACAACGGCAGCAGAGGAAAACGCCGACGGCTGTGGCCCGCCAGCGGCTTTCCATCACAACAAGGCGATGATGCGAAGGCCGTCAAGCCTTCGCTGCCCGCAATCCGATCGAGAAATCGCGCAGCGCCGCGATGCCGCTTTCTTCGGCCCGGCGGCACCAGGCCTGAAGATCGGCCGTGAGCTGATCGCGCGACTGCGAGGTGTTCAGCCACAGCTGGCGCAGCTCTTCACGCATGGTCAACATCTTGTCAAGGGAGGGAAATGCGGCACGCGCCTGGGCCAGTTGCGGCAGAGCCAGGGCCGGAACCTTATCGGTATCGCGATGCAGCCAGCGTTTGGCTGCCTCGAGCATCGAGACATCAGCCTGGCGGGCCTTCAGAGCCGCGATTTCCTCCCTGCAAGCCTGACGCACCCCGCGGGCATAACCGGCCATGACTTCATAGCGGTTGGCGATCAACGCCTCCAGCGTTTTTTCGTCAGCCACCGGCTTGACGTCGCCCCGCTGCAGCTTGGGCGGCACTTTCTTGACGGTGGCCCAGCCAACCTTTTGCATCAGACTGATATAGACCCAGCCCACATCGAACTCGTACGGCTTGACCGAGAACTTGGCCGCCGTGGGGTAGGTGTGGTGGTTGTTGTGCAGTTCTTCACCGCCAATGATGATGCCCCACGGTGAGATGTTGGTGCTGGCGTCTGGCGCCTCGAAGTTGCGGTAGCCCCAATAGTGCCCCACGCCATTGACCACGCCGGCTGCCCAGAACGGAATCCACAACATTTGCACGGCCCACACCGCAGCGCCCAATGCGCCAAACAGCGCAAGGTCCAGGATCAGCATGAGGCCGACACCCTGCCAGCCATAGCGCGTATAGACGTTGCGCTCCATCCAGTCGTCCGGCGTGCCGTGGCCGAACTTTTTGATGGTCTCAGCGTTCTTTGATTCGGCACGGTACAGCTCGGCACCGCGCCACATCACGGTATCCAGCCCACGCGTCTGGGGGCTGTGCGGGTCGTCCACGGTTTCGCACTTGGCGTGGTGCTTGCGATGGATGGCGACCCATTCCTTGGTGACCATCCCTGTGCCGATCCACAGCCAGAAACGGAAGAAATGGGAGGGGATGGCATGCAGGTCGAGCGCCCGATGGGCCTGTGCGCGGTGCAGGAAGATCGTGACCGCTGCAATGGTGATGTGGGTGGTGACCAGCGTGTACAGAACCATCTGCCACCAGGTCAGATTCCACAGACCATGGCCTAACCAATCCATCGCAGCGTTCAACACAGCCCAGTCGGGTAACAGCATATTCAAAAACCTTCACTACAAGACCACCTGCCCACCAACTGCGCAGCGACTTCATTTTAGAGGGCACATCCCCTCCTTGGTTCAGCGTTTTCCAGAGCATGCCGCTGGAATAACGTCTTTGGAGAGGCCCCACCAAACCGGCAGGCAACGGGCTGCGCGAAGACGTCAGCGCATCCTCGCGAGGGTTATGCAGAGCTTCCCTAGCCTTTTCTGACCCAGGCGGCGGCGAAAAATCCGTCGGTCTGGTGCCGGTGCGGCCACAGGCGCAGGTAGGCACCGCCCGAGCCTGCACCGACGCACAGGCTGGCGGCATCCGGTACCTTGGACTGCTCCAGCAGCGCGCCCGCATCCAGCAACTCGAAATCGCCGTGCTCGGCGCTGAACGCCGCGGCGATGGCTTCGTTTTCCTGCGGCAGGATGCTGCAGGTGGCATAGACCAGCCGCCCGCCGGGCTTGAGCAGGCGGGCGGCACTGGCAAGAATGGCGGTCTGCTTGGCTACCAATTCTTCGATGGTCTTGGCTGACTGCCGCCATTTGAGGTCGGGGTTGCGCCGCAGCGTGCCCAGGCCCGAACACGGAGCATCAACCAGCACGCGGTCGATCTTGCCTGCCAGCCGCTTGACGCGGTCATCGCGCTCGTGGGCAATGGCGGCCGGGTGCACGTTTGACAGCCCGCTGCGGGCAAGGCGAGGCTTCAAGGCATCGAGCCGGTGTGCCGACACATCAAAGGCATACAGACGCCCTGTGCTGCGCATGCTGGCACCGATCGCGAGGGTCTTGCCACCCGCGCCCGCACAAAAATCCACCACCATCTCGCCGCGCTTGGCGTCCAGCATGAGCGCCAGCAGCTGCGAGCCCTCGTCCTGCACCTCGATGGCGCCGCGCGTGAATGCGTCAAGCCGGGTCAGCGCAGGCTTGTCTTGAATGCGCAGCCCCCACGGTGAATAGGGCGTGGGGATGGCCTTGATGCCCGCCTTGGCCAGCTCTTTTTGCACATCGGCGCGCTTGTCCTTGAGGCTATTCACGCGAAGATCCAGCGGCGCGCTCTGCGCCAGGCTTTCGACCAGGGGCCAGAAGTCGTCGCCGAGCTGGTCTTTGAGCGGCTTGACCAGCCACTCGGGAAGGTTGTGCCGGTGGCGCTCCATCAGGTCTTCTGGCTTGATGGCATCGCACTGGTCCAGCCAACTCTTTTCCTGCTCGGTCAGGGCGCTTTTGAGGAAGTCACGCGGGCCATGAAATCCGAGGATGGCCAGGCGGCGTTCCTTGGGGCCCGAGCCCGAGGGCGCCATGTGGTCAAACAGCAGCTTCTTGCGCAGCACGGTATAGACCGTCTCGGCCAGCGTGGCGCGCTCGCGCGGGCCCAAGCCCCGGTGGTCGCGAAAGAAGCGCGACACCACCGCGTCGGCGGGGTGTTCGAACGTGAGGGTGAGCCTGACCAACTCGGCGCAGGCATCAAGGAGAACTTTGGGATGCATCGCGCCATTGTCCCATCCCCGCCCGACGCACAGCGTTGCGCGCCCCAGGGCACGCACGCCTTGGGCGACAATTGGATGGTGGACACATCCAACCTTATCCAAACTGTTCTGATCTACGCACTGCCCGTGCTGTTTGCCATTACCGTGCACGAGGCCGCCCACGGCTACGCCGCGCGCCACTTTGGCGACAACACGGCCTACATGCTGGGGCGGATCACGCTCAACCCGATCAAGCACATCGACCCCGTCGGCACCATCCTGATGCCAATCGTGCTGTACTTCGCCACCTCCGGCGCATTTCTGTTTGGCTACGCCAAGCCGGTACCGGTCAACTTTGGCAACCTGCGCAACCCTAAGCGAGACATGGTGTGGGTGGCGCTGGCCGGACCGGCTTCCAACTTCGTCCAGGCCATCGCATGGGCCGCGGTGCTCGTCTGCCTGGTGGGATTCGGGGTGGACGAGCGGTTTTTTGTGGAGATGGCGCGCGCCGGGGTGCTGGTCAACCTGGTGATGTGGGCCTTCAACCTTTTTCCGCTGCCGCCGCTGGATGGTGGCCGCATCCTGGTAGGACTACTGCCCTGGAAGCAGGCGCACATGGTGGCGCGCATTGAGCCCTGGGGGTTTTTCATCGTGATGGGCCTGGTGATCGCCGGGGTGGTGGGGGCCATCTGGCTGCGCCCACTGATGAGCCTGGGCTATGGCGTGATCGACATGCTGCTCACGCCGCTCACGGCGTTGCTGGGCTGAAATCGCCACCATCGGGCCGCCAAGATACCCCTCTTTTCCTGTTGACCGACTGCATACGTTTTCATGAGCACCACACGCTTTCTCACCGGCATTACCACCACAGGCACGCCCCACCTGGGTAACTTTGTGGGCTCCATGCGCCCCTCGGTAGCGGCCAGCCTGACTCCGGGCGTGCAGAGCTTTTACTTTCTGGCGGACTACCACGCGCTCATCAAGTGCGAAGACCCGGCGCGCATCCAGCGCTCCACGCTGGAGATCGCCGCCAGCTGGCTGGCCGCCGGGCTTGACACCGCGCAGGTTACCTTCTACCGCCAGTCGGACATCCCCGAAATCCCCGAGCTGACCTGGCTGCTGACGTGCGTGACTGGCAAGGGCGTGCTCAACCGCGCGCACGCCTACAAGGCCAGCATGGACAAAAACAGCGCCGCCGGCCGTGAGCCCGACGACGGCGTGACGGCAGGCCTGTTCATGTACCCCGTGCTCATGGGCGCAGACATCCTGATGTTCAAGGCCCACAAGGTGCCCGTTGGCCGCGACCAGATCCAGCATATCGAGATGGCGCGCGACATGGCAGCCAGCTTCAACCACCTGTACGGCGAGCACTTCGTGCTTCCTGAAGCGGCCATCGACGACCATGTCGCCACCCTGCCGGGGCTCGATGGCCGCAAGATGAGCAAGAGCTACGACAACACCATCCCGCTCTTTAGCTCGCGCTCACAGCTTAAAAGGCTGATCAGCGGCATCCTGACCGACTCGCGTATGCCGGGCGAACCCAAAGAGGTGGAGGGCTCTGCGCTGTTCCAGATCTACCAGGCCTTTGCCTCGCCCGATGAGACCGTGGCCCTGCGCGAAGCCTACGCCGAGGGCATTGCATGGGGCGACGCCAAGGAACTGCTGCTCGAGCGCGTGGACCAGGTGATTGCGCCCATGCGCGCCCGGTACGAAGAGCTTATCCAGAACCCCGCCCGCATCGAAAAGACCCTGCTGGAAGGCGCAGAGCGCGCACGCGCCCTGGCCACCCCGTTCATGCGAGAACTGCGCAGCGCCGTAGGCCTGCGCAGCCTGGTCCAGGCCAGTGCGACCGCCCAACCCGCCAAGGCAGCCAAGGCAGCGCGGCCCTCGTTCAAGCAGTACCGCGAGGCCGATGGCAAGTTCTACTTCAAGCTCATCGGGGCAGACGGCCGCCTGCTGCTGCAAAGCCACGGCTTTGATGCCCCCAAGGATGCCGGTCAGGCCATCGGCCAGCTGCAAAAGGACACGGCCAAAGCCCTGCAGGCGCTGGCCGCCCGCCTGGCCCCTGTCGATGGCGTGCACCAGAGCGATGTGCTGGCTGCGCTGCAGGCTCTGGCTGACGCGGCTGACGCTGACTGACATCAAACGCTCCTACAAATGTAGCAACAAACTCAGTCATAGCAGGCGCAAGCCGCTTAAAGATGCTGAGTTTTCCTGACTGAAACCAACTTAGACGTTTTTGCGTCGGCAGACTTTGAGAAAGCGGCTGCGCGCAGGCGGCCACCGGGCCCAGGTGCCAGCGTCCACGGCCTGCCCGCCACCAGAGGTACCCATGAAACTCCCGCCCCTGCTGATCCTGCTGTGCGCGTCCTGCGTACTGCACGCCGGGACAGGGCCGCGTGCCAAGCCCGCAGCAGCGGGCGCCACCTGGACCAATGCCCTGGGCATGCGTTTTGTGCACGTTCCGGCAGGCAGCTTCACGATGGGGGGGCCGGAAGGCCCGCAGGCGCTCGCACAGGCCTTCCCGCGGCTAGAGAGCCAGCGCTTCACCGAGCTGACCGACGAAGGCCCGGCGCACACCGTCTACATCCGCCAGCCGTTTTACCTGGGGCAGCACGAAGTCACGGTGGGCCAGTTCCGCCGGTTTTTGCAGGTATCGGGCTACCAGCCCGAGTCGATCGCCGACGGCACGGGTGGCTACGGCTACAACGCCCAGTACGACCCTGCGGCTTCGGGGCGCGGCGATGCGTTTGAGGGGCGCGATAGGCGCTATTCCTGGGAGAACCCTGGCTTTTTTCAGACGGATGACCATCCTGTGATCAACGTCACCTGGAACGACGCGCAAGCGCTTGCCGCGTGGCTCAGCCGCACCGAGGGTCACCGGTACCGCCTGCCCACCGAGGCCGAGTGGGAATACGCCTGCCGCGCCGGCACCCGCACGCGTTACCCCCACGGAGACGACCCGCAGGCCCTCGCCGCGCACGCCAACATCTTCGATCGGGATGCCGCCGTTTTCTGGCCCCACTGGAGGCAGCACGCTTTGGCGACCAGCGACGGCCACGCGTTCACGGCCCCGGTGGGCAGCTACGCACCGAATGCGTTTGGCCTGCACGACATGCTGGGCAATGCCTGGGAATGGGTGTCCGACTGGCACGGCGATACCTACTATGCCGAATCGCCGGCTATCGACCCGCAAGGCCCGTCCGACGGCGCGGTGCGTGTGCGGCGCGGTGGCTCATGGCACACCTGGGCCTTCTATGCCCGCTGCGGCTACCGCAACTGGAACAGCCCCCAAACGCGCTACACGCTGGTCGGCATCCGGCTGCTGCGCGAGATCACGGCCACGCCACAAGCCGCCAGCGCGCCATCGCGACGGTAGCCGCGCTCTGACATCACACCAAGGCACAGGAGTCCTCCATGCGTTTAGCCCTAGTCTCCGATATCCACGGCAACCTTGCGGCCTTGGAGGCCGTCATTGAAGACCTTGAGACCCGGCAGATTGATCAGGTAGTCAACCTGGGCGACACACTCAGCGGGCCTTTGCTGCCGGCCCAGACGGCACATCGGCTCCAAAAACTTCCCTGGTTACACGTAGCCGGAAACCACGAGCGTCAGGTGTTGCGCCTGCCGCTTGCACGCCAAAGCGCGTCTGACGCCTTCACCAGCGGGCAGTTAAGCCAGGCCGACAGGCTTTGGCTTGGAAGTCACTCCGATTCTTGTGGTGTCGACCTGCACCGTGGTCAACGCTGGCCTGCTCAGCTGGGCCCTGATGTGGCGCTGTGTCATGGCAGTCCGCGCAGCGACGTTGAGTACCTTCTGGAAACGCCAATCGACGAGATGGTGCAACTGTCATCCACCAATGAAATTCTCGAGCGACTGGGCCACCACATACCCAATCACATCACGCTTTTAGCCTGCGGCCACAGCCATGTGGCACGGACTGTGACCCTGCCGTCCGGACTCCTGATCGTCAATCCCGGCAGCGTAGGGCTACCGGCCTACGATGACGACCACGCGTATCCCAGGTCGCGTTATCACCGGGTGGAGAACGGAACTCCGCAAGCGCGCTATGCCGTGGTCCACAAAAACAGGCACGGTTGGGTGTGCGAACTCATCAGCGTGCCCTACGACCATGAATCCATGCCTGAATCCGTGACCCCAATCCCCCGGGTTCCGTAATCGCACAGAAACCGGGCAGAGAAACCCCGATATTCACCCCCAGTCCGGCCATTTCAACGCAACAAACCCGACCGGCACCCCAGATATACGCTCATCATGCCCTGC
>NZ_JBKDRI010000122.1:0-3610 GCF_046341535.1 Acidovorax sp.
GAGGTCAATAATGCGGTTTACGCATTGAACCACAGGCCTAGAAAGTGCTTGGGATACCGCACCCCTCATGAGGTGTTTTACGGCCTGGAGATCACCCCCATTAAACTGCCATCTGATGCACTTTGTCTGTGAATCCGCGAAAGAAAATGCCATTTGCGCACGGCGGTATTCGATTGTTTGCTATTACTTCCGTAGCAATTATCCAATCCGATCATGGAGCCGTCACCGGCGCAGCAAAACGTCCAAGGGAGTGCAAAGGCGGTTCGTGGGGGCCACGAATGCGCATTTATGCAAAAAAGTCACTGGTTTCCGACGTTCGGCCACATTTATGTGACGAAAGATTTGCAATACAGTGAGCCCATGCCGCCCCAGTGGCTGGCAAGCCCGTATTGATCACTTTCTTCAGAGGCTCCCCATGACCGATCGCATCTCCGTTCACGGCCTGCAAGTGGCCCCATCGCTGTACCGCTTTGTGCAAGACAAGGTGCTGCCCGGCACAGGCCTGGACCCTGCGGCGTTCTGGAAGGGTTTTGACAGCATCGTGACCGAGCTGGCCCCCCGCAACATCGCCCTGCTGGCCGAGCGCGACCGCCTGCAAACCGAGCTTGATACCTGGCACAAGGCCAACCCCGGCACCATCAAGAACATGGTGGCCTATCGCAGCTTTCTAGAGAAGATCGGCTATCTGGTGCCCCAGCCCGCCGAGGTCAAGGCCACCACCGCCAACGTGGACGACGAGCTGGCCACCCAGGCCGGGCCGCAGCTGGTGGTGCCCATCCTCAACGCCCGCTATGCCCTGAACGCCGCCAACGCCCGCTGGGGCAGCCTGTACGACGCGCTATACGGCACCGATGCCATCCCCGAGACCGATGGCGCAGAAAAAGGCAAGGGCTACAACCCGGTGCGCGGCGCCAAGGTGATCGCGTTTGCTCGCCAGGTGCTGGATGACACCGCGCCGCTGGCATCCGGCTCTCACAAGGATTCGACTGGCTACAAGGTCGCAGGCGGCCAGCTGGTGGTATCGCTCGCCAATGGCAGCACCACCGGCCTGAAGGACCCATCGCAATTGAAGGGATACCAGGGCGATGCCGCCGCGCCGTCGTCGGTGCTGCTGCAGCACAACGGCCTGCACCTGGATATCCAGATCAACCGCAGCACCCCCATCGGCCAGAGCGACGCCGCGGGCGTGAGCGACCTGGTGCTGGAAGCGGCGCTGTCCACCATCCTGGATCTGGAAGACTCCGTGGCCGCGGTGGACGCCGACGACAAGGTGCTGGGCTACAGCAACTGGCTGGGCATCATCCAGGCCACGCTGACGGAGCAGGTCGCCAAGGGCGGCAAGACCTTCACCCGTGGCCTGAACCCGGATCGCATTTACACCGGCCCCGCCGGGGGTGAGGTGCGCCTGCATGGCCGGTCGCTGATGTTCCTGCGCAACGTGGGGCATTTGATGACCAACCCGGCCATTCTGTGGACAGACGCGCAGGGCATGCAGCGCGAAATCCCTGAAGGCATCCTCGACGCCGTGGTGACCACCACCATCGCGCTGCACGACCTGCAAGGCCGTGGAGCGAACGGCATCCGTAACTCGCGCAAGGGCAGCGTCTACATCGTCAAGCCCAAAATGCACGGCCCGGGCGAAGTGGCTTTTGCTGCCGAGCTGTTTGGCCGTGTCGAGAAGCTGCTTGGCCTGCCCGACAGCACCGTCAAGCTCGGGATCATGGATGAGGAGCGCCGCACCTCCGTCAACCTCAAGGCCTGCATTGCGGCAGCCGCAAGCCGCGTGGCCTTCATCAACACCGGCTTCCTCGATCGCACCGGCGACGAGATGCACACCGCCATGCACGCCGGCCCCATGGTGCGCAAGGGCGACATGAAGACAAGCGCCTGGATCCAGTCGTACGAAAAAAACAACGTGCTGGTGGGCCTCTCCTGCGGCCTGCGCGGCAAGGCACAGATCGGCAAAGGCATGTGGGCCATGCCCGACCTGATGGCCGAGATGCTCAAACAGAAAATCGGCCACCCCAAGGCGGGTGCCAACACCGCCTGGGTTCCCAGCCCGACCGGAGCGACGCTGCACGCGCTGCACTACCACCAGGTGAAGGTGAGCGACATCCAGATCGAACTGGAAAAAACCGACGTGAACGCCGAGCGCGACAACCTGCTCACCGGCCTGCTGACCGTGCCCGTGGCTGCGGCTCCGAACTGGAGCGACGCCGAAAAGCAGCAGGAACTGGACAACAACGCCCAGGGCATCCTGGGCTACGTGGTGCGCTGGGTGGACCAGGGCGTGGGCTGCTCCAAGGTGCCAGACATCCACAACGTGGGCCTGATGGAGGACCGCGCCACGCTGCGCATCAGCAGCCAGCACATGGCCAACTGGCTGCTGCACGGCGTGGTCACCCAAGCGCAGGTGCGGGAGACCTTCGAGCGCATGGCTGCCGTGGTGGACCAGCAAAACGCAAGCGACCCGCTGTACGAGCCCATGGCGGGCCACTTTGAGACCAGCATGGCCTACAAGGCAGCCTGCGACCTCGTCTTCAAGGGCCTGGAGCAACCCAGCGGCTACACGGAGCCACTGCTGCATGCGTGGCGGCTCAAGCGCAAGGCGACGGGCGGCTGAGGGCAGCCGACAGTGCGCGGCCCCGGGCGTTCCGCAGATGTTGTGCTGGATGTGCGCGATGCGATGGGTGCGAGAGGGGCGCTGGGCCTCGCTCGAGCTGCTATTTTATTGATAGCGGTATTTCCATATGGATCGCGCGTGACAGGGTATTTTTCTCAATACCGGGTCGCTACAAACAACTTTTGCCCCCGGTGTCGCGGGCTTGTCAGGCCACGCGCGGCTTCGTCCACGTGGTCGCGGTGCACGGGCATCATGGCCGCAGTGGTTGCGGCTACCCCTTGGCTTGCGAGGTGGGTGCGCCCCGGCTGCCAGACCGTACACTGACCGGCTTTGACGTGCCCGCACCGCCCGCTTGCGCCCCCATGCCCGAAGCCCAACCCAGTCACCCTGCGCTCTGCCCGCTGTGTCACCAGCCCAACGACTGCGCGATCGCTGCCGGTCTTGCGCCCCAGGCGTGCTGGTGCATGAGCGTCTGCCTGAGCGATCAGGCCCTGGCAGCGCTGCCCGAGCGCGACATCGGCGCGCGGTGCATCTGCCGGCACTGCGGTGCCGATGCGGGCTCAGGCAGCGGCGCGAAGCAAGCGCCGATATGATGCGGGCCTTCGCGCAGCAATTGCCTGGGGCTGTGCTGCTGTTTCAAGGGTTTTATTCAAGGAGATTTCATGCCCACGTACCATGTCGAGATGATGGAAGGTCGCACGGTCGAGCAAAAACGCAAGCTGGTGGAAGAGATCACCCGGGTGTCGGTGGAAGTCCTCGGCGGCTCTCCCGAATCGGTGGACATCCTGATCACCGACATCAAGCGTGAAAACTGGGCCACCGGCGGCAGGCTGTGGTCGGAGCGCAGCTAGGAGCCTGTCGGACTTGGAAATCGTCGGCTGCAAATCGACCGCAGCGGTCCATTTTTAACCGCCTTTTTGCCCCATAGCTCGGCTATGGGGCTGCAAATTCGGCAAAAACTGTCCTCGCTGGGGCCGATTTTCGCTT
>NZ_JBKDRI010000123.1:0-55250 GCF_046341535.1 Acidovorax sp.
TGGCAAGTACTTGTTCATATGCAGTCTTGGCCTGTGCTAGCTGCCCGCGCTGGTGTGAAGCCAAACCATGCTGAAAAACTATTGCTGTCTCTGGATCAAGCTCAACGAGCTGCGGTGCAGGTTGCTGTGATTGATTGGAAATTTGCGTTCTGCTGGTCATGTGATGCTTGGCGTAAAAATTGAATCGCCCTGGCAGCTCTGGGAAACATCTGTTTAACTCCCTGCGAGATGCACTGGCTTCGGCTCGGGCAGTCTACTGCGTTGCTTTTCTGGTCCACAGCTCCGCTATGAGCTGCAAACAACGCCTTGTGGCCTATCCCGATCCACGCCAGCGCAACCGCGCAAGGGTTTTGCAGAGCTTCCCTACGCTCTGAGTTTGTGCACGGTGAGCTTTCGCGGCGTGCGACCGCCGTAAAATCCCAAGGCTGTGCGTGCTGCACTGCACGCGGGCCCGTGGGGCCTGTGGTGCCTCTTCGCAGTCAGCCCCTCCTGTTTTCATCTATCCAAAGCTGGCCAGGCGCGCCAGTGCCCCCAATCAGACCATGTTGACCTTCCAGCAAATTATCCTGAAGCTGCAGTCCTACTGGGACGCGCAGGGTTGCGCGCTTTTGCAACCCTATGACATGGAAGTGGGCGCTGGCACCTCGCACACCGCTACCTTTCTGCGGGCCATTGGTCCTGAGCCGTGGAAGGCCGCCTACGTGCAGCCCAGCCGCCGGCCCAAGGACGGCCGCTACGGCGAGAACCCCAACCGCCTGCAGCACTACTACCAGTACCAGGTGGTGCTCAAGCCCGCACCGGCCAACATTCTGGAGCTGTACCTGGGCTCGCTCGAAGCCCTGGGGTTCGATCTCAAGAAGAACGACATCCGTTTTGTGGAAGACGACTGGGAAAACCCCACGCTGGGCGCCTGGGGCCTGGGCTGGGAGGTGTGGCTCAATGGCATGGAAGTCACCCAGTTCACCTACTTTCAGCAGGTGGGCGGCATTGACTGCAAACCCGCCACGGGCGAGATCACCTACGGCCTGGAGCGCCTGGCCATGTACCTGCAGGGCGTGGACAACGTCTACAACCTGAAGTGGACCGACAGCCTGAGCTATGGCGATGTGTACAAGCAAAACGAGGTGGAGCAGTCTGCCTACAACTTCGAGCACTCCGACGCCGATTTTCTGTTCACCGCCTTCAACGCGCACGAGAAGCAGGCCAAGTACCTGATGGAACAACAACTGGCCCTGCCCGCGTATGAGCAGGTGCTCAAGGCCGCGCACAGCTTTAACCTGCTGGATGCGCGCGGGGCCATCAGCGTGACTGAGCGCGCCGCTTACATCGGTCGCATTCGTGAACTGGCGCGCAAGGTCGCACGCAGCTATCTGGACAGCCGCGCGCGCCTGGGCTTCCCGATGGCGCCCAAGGCC
Source organism: Acidovorax sp. (assembly GCF_046341535.1). Classification (GTDB taxonomy): domain Bacteria; phylum Pseudomonadota; class Gammaproteobacteria; order Burkholderiales; family Burkholderiaceae_C; genus Acidovorax. The sequence goes on from NZ_JBKDRI010000123.1 coordinate 1,416, forward strand.
TGGAGCGACGCGGTGCTGGCCGAGATGGCCAAGGCAGACGCCAAGAAAGCCGCCTGAGCGCCGAGGGAAACAACACCATGACCACCCAAAATCTTCTCGTTGAACTCTTTGTCGAAGAGCTGCCCCCCAAGGCGCTCCAGAAACTGGGCGATGCGTTTGCCACCGTGCTGGCAGATCAACTCAAGGCCCAGGGGCTGGCCAGTGCCGCCTCGGTCGTGACACCCTTTGCCTCGCCCCGCCGCCTGGCCGCGCACGTCACCGCCGTCGCCGACAAGGCTGCCGACAAGGCCGTGCAGCAAAAGCTCATGCCCGTATCCGTGGGCCTGGACGCCAGCGGCAACGCCACGCCCGCACTGCTCAAAAAGCTGCAGGCGCTGGGTGCTGATGTGGCCAACCCGGCCGCCGCCGTGGCTGCCTTGAAGCGCGCGCCCGACGGCAAGGCCGAGGCGCTGTTTTACGACAGCCTGGTGCCCGGCGCGACGCTGCAAGCCGGTCTGCAAAAGGCGCTTGATGAGGCCATTGCCAAGCTGCCGATTCCCAAAGTGATGAGCTACCAGCTCGAGACCGACTGCGAGTTACCCGGCTGGACCAGCGTGCACTTTGTGCGCCCTGCGCACGGTCTGGTGGCGCTGCATGGCTCCGACGTGGTGGCGGTCAAGGCGCTGGGCCTCACGGCGGGCAACCGCACGCAGGGCCACCGCTTTGAAGCCGCCGTGGACCCGGTGGTCTTGAAAGACGCCGACCGCTACGCCGCCACCCTGCAACAAGACGGCGCGGTGATCGCATCGTTTGCCGAGCGCAAGGGCGAGATCGCCCGCCAGCTCGCTGCTGCCGCTGCCAAGGTGGGCAACGGCGCCCGCCCCATCGAAGACGACGCCCTGCTGGACGAGGTGACGGCGCTGGTCGAGCGGCCCAATGTCCTCATCTGCCAGTTTGAAGAGCAGTTCCTCGACGTGCCGCAGGAGTGCCTCATCCTCACGATGAAGGCCAACCAGAAGTACTTTCCGCTGCTGGATGCCGCAGGCAAGCTGACCCACCAGTTCTTGGTGGTGAGCAACATCCGCCCCGAAGACACGAGCTTGGTCACCGGCGGCAACGAGCGCGTGGTGCGCCCGCGCCTGGCCGATGCCAAGTTCTTCTTTGACCAGGACCGCAAGAAGACCCTGGCCTCGCGCGTCGAAGGTCTGGGCAAGGTGGTGTACCACAACAAGCTGGGCTCGCAGGGCGAGCGCGTGGAGCGCGTGCGCACCATTGCGAAGGCCATCGCCCGGCAGCTGGGCGATGCGCCACTGGTGCAGGATGCCGACCTGGCCGCGCAACTGGCCAAGGCCGACCTCGTGACCGACATGGTGGGCGAGTTCCCCGAGCTGCAGGGCATCATGGGCGGCTACTACGCCCTGAACGACGGGCTGGGCGAGACCGTGGCCCACGCCATTGAAGACCATTACAAGCCCCGCTTTGCCGGCGATGCGCTGCCGCGCAACATGGCGGGCGTGGTGGTGGCGCTGGCCGACAAGCTCGAAACCCTGGTGGGCATGTTCGGCATCGGCAACCTGCCTACTGGCGACCGCGACCCGTTTGCGCTGCGCCGCCATGCATTGGGCGTGATCCGCATGCTGGTCGAAAAAAACCTGCCGCTGGAGTTGAGCGCTCTCTTGGCCGCTGCCGTGCCTGCCTTTGGTGACAAGATCACCGATGCAACGGCTGCGCTGGCCGATTTCGTCTACGACCGCCTGGCCGGCAGCCTGCGTGAGCAGGGCTACAGCGCCCAGGAAGTCGATGCCGTGCTGGCCCTGCGCCCCCAGCGCCTGGCCCTGATCGAAAAGCAACTCGCGGCAGTGCGCGCCTTCGCCTCGCTGCCCGAGGCGCCCGCGCTGGCCGCCGCCAACAAGCGTGTGGGCAATATCCTGAAAAAGGCCGAGCTTGAAGGCCCGGTGGACGCCCATGTCAACCCCGCGTTGTTGCAGGAGCAGGCCGAAAAGGACCTGCTCGCGGCCCTTGAGCGCTGCGTGCCCGAGGCCGACGCGCAGTATGGCGCGGGCGACTACACCGCCAGCCTGCAGACACTGGCCGCGCTGCGCGCGCCGGTGGACGCCTTCTTTGACCGCGTGATGGTCAACGCCGAGCAGATCGATCTGCGCCTGAACCGCCAGGGCCTGCTCAAAAGCCTGCACAAGGCCATGAACCGCGTGGCCGACCTGTCACGTCTGGCCGCCTGAACATGGCTCATCCCCCTGAGCGGCTGAGACGCTTCTGCTAGGCTGGCTGCTCTCACGAGGCAAACCGATCCCATGAAACTCGTCATCCTCGACCGCGACGGCACGCTCAACCCGCTGGGTGATGAGTTCATCACGTCCGCCGATGAGTGGTCTCCCATGCCGGGCGCGCTGGAAGCCATCGCGCGGCTCAACCACGCCGGCTGGCATGTGGTGGTGGCCACCAACCAGCCAGGCCTGGGGCGCGGCCTGTTTGACGTGGTGGCGCTCAACGCTATCCATGCCAAGCTGCACCGCCAGCTGGCGGCCATGGGCGGGCGCATCGATGCCATCTTTTACTGCCCGCATGCGGCCGACGAGGAATGCAGCTGTCGCAAGCCTGCGCCGGGCCTGATGGAGCAGATTTGCGAGCGCTATGGGGCCGAGCGCTCCGATGTGCAGGTGGTGGGCAGTTGTGCGGCCCATCTGCAGGCCGGCGCTGCGCTGGGCGCAACGCTGCACCTGGTGTGTACCGGCCGTTCGGCCCATTTGGACCCCGCTGCGGTGCAGTTGCCTGCCGGTATGCCGCTGGGTACGCAGCTGCACGCCAGCCTGGCCGATTTTGTCAGCCGTCTGCTGCCGGCTGTGCCGGTCGCCGGGCCCGCTGTGCAGGCGTAATGCCCTCAGGGCTTGGTTGCTATCTATTCAATAGCTTTTGGTGCTTATGGAACAGGCGCTAGCGGCATAAAACAACCCAAAAAAATGGATTTCATCCGCTCGGTCATACACCTTATCTGGATGGGCATCACCGTGGTGCCCTATGCGCTGGCCATCATGCTGGGTACCCTGCTGGGCGTGCGGGGTGTGCCGCTGTACCGCATCGCGCGGGCGTGGCTGTCGTTGTGCATCAGCGGCGCGCGCGTGGTGCTGGGCATCCGCGCCAACGTGACCGGCATGGACAACCTGCCCCAGGGCGTCAACGAAGGAGCCATCCTGCTGGTCAAGCACCAGTCCACGTACGAGACCTTTTTGATGCCGGTGATCATGCCGCACCCCCTGGCCTATGTGTTCAAGAAGGAACTGCTGCGCGTGCCGTTCTTTGGCTGGGCCATTGGCCGGCTGGACATGATCCACATCGACCGCAACCAGCGCACGCAGGCTTTCAACAAGGTGGTGCAGCAGGGCAAGAACCTGTTGGCCAAGGGCGTCTGGATCATCATGTTCCCCGAGGGCACGCGCATCGATCGCGGGCACAAGGGCCACTACAAGACCGGCGGCACGCGTCTGGCCATCGACACGGGCGCTCCGGTCATTCCCATCGCCGTGACGTCTGCCAAGGCCTGGCCGCGCAAGGCGTTCATCAAGCGTCCCGGTGTGGTCGATGTGTCCATCGGCAAGCCCATTCCCAGCGTTGGCCGCCAGCCCGATGAGCTCATGCACGAGGTCGAGGCCTGGATCGAAGCAGAGATGCGGCGTCTGGACCCCGATGCCTACCCCCCGGCTGCCACAGCGCCATCCCCGCGCGCTGCGGATGGCGGCTGAATATCCAACGGAGAGGCCGGCGTGATACAGCGACTGGTGCAGTTGGCGCTGGACCTGTTCGAGCCGCCCGACCCCGCGCCACGGGAGGCATTTTCCGATCCGGATAAGCCTTCTACGCTCGTTGATAAAGCCTTGCAAGCTCCTGAAAATATAGCAAGCCGCCCGCTGGCCCCTGGAGTGCCTGCCGCGCCGCTGCCCTCCCTGCTGTCACCCGCCGAGTTTCGCCACCCCCGCGCCAACCGCGAGGTTTTGCTGGGCGATGCCGTGGTGGCCTATGCCCTGCAGCGGGCGCGACGGCGCACCATTGGATTCACCGTGGGGGCCGACGGCCTGTCGGTGCGCGCGCCGACCTGGGTCACGCTCGGCGCGGTGGATGCTGCGCTGCGCGGCAAGGCGGACTGGATTCTTCGCAAGCTGTCCGAAACCCGCGAGCGCCATGACCGGTTGCAGGGCGACCGCCTTGTCTGGGCCGATGGTGCCGAGTTGCCCTACCTGGGGCAGCCGCTGCGCCTGGTGCTGGACCCTGGACACCGCTTCGTCGGCAAAGGCGGGGCGCTGGTCGAACTGGATGCTTCGGCCCGCGCCGCAGCCACCGCACCCGATGAAGCCTTGGGGGACGGGCTTGCCGTGCAGCACCCTCGCCGCGCGCTGCACATCGGCCTGCCGCACAGCGCCAGCCCGGCGCAGATCCGCGATGCGGTGCAGGCCTGGCTGATGCACGACGCGCGCCGCCACTTCACAGAGCGGCTGGACCACTTCGCGCCGCAGTTGGGCGTGCAGTGGGCCAGCCTGCGGCTGTCCAGCGCGCAAACACGCTGGGGCAGCGCGAAGTCGGATGGGTCGATTCGCCTGAACTGGCGGCTGCTGCACTACCGCCCGGCCATCATCGACTATGTGGTGGTGCACGAACTGGCCCACCTGCGCGTGATGGACCACAGCCCGCGCTTTTGGGACACCGTGGCTGCCGTGGTGCCCGACTATGCGGCGCTGCGCCAGCACCTGCGCAAGGAGCCCGTGCCGCCATGGGAGTAGCGCTGCACACACCAAGCCGCGCCCGCCCCGCCCCCTGCGTGCGACCGTGCGCGCGCTGATTTGCTCACTGACAAGGAGACTGCTCGATGACTGCAACCGAACCCCGCTTTTCCCCTGCCGAGGGCTATGCCGGCGACGTGACCCCCCAGCAGGCCTGGCAGTGGGTGCAGGCCGGTGAGGCCGTGCTGATCGACGTGCGCAGCGACGCTGAGCGCGAGTGGGTGGGTATGGTGCCCGGCGCTGTGCCGGTGGCCTGGAAGCAGTGGCCCGGCATGGCGATGAACGCCGCGTTCGACGCGCAACTGCTTGCCGCTGTGCCCCCAGGCGGCCGCGCGGTGATGCTGTGTCGCAGCGGCGTGCGCTCCATCGCTGCGGCGCGCCGTGCCACCGAGCTGGGCATTGAGGCCTTCAATATCCTGGAAGGCTTTGAGGGGGATGCCGATGCCGACGGCCACCGTGGGCGGCGTGGCGGCTGGCGGTTTCATGGGCTGCCCTGGCGGCAAAACTGATCAAGCTGTCCCCTGGGCGGGCATGGCCCCCGCCACGATACGCTGGTGCGCCTCAGGCTTGGCGTTGCACACACCCATCAGGTTCTCGACGCGGGACGCATGGGCTGCATGGCTGCGGCACCGCATGATCTTCCCCTCCGCGCTCCGCTGAGGGCGGACTGCCTGACGGTGCCCTTGCCCTGCGTTGCGCACCGCAAAACTCGGGATAATCCGCCGCATGACTTTCCTGGCCATCGATGTGGGCAACACGCGTCTCAAATGGGCGCTGTACGACGCTCCCCGTCCTGGCGCGTTGCTGCTGGCCCACGGCGCAGAGTTTCTGGACCACATCGGTAAGCTGGCAGAAGGCGGCTGGTCGCAGATCGCGCCACCGCCCGAGCGCATGCTGGGCTGCGTGGTGGCGGGCGATGCCATCAAGCACCGGGTGGAGGAACAGATGGAGATCTGGGACGTGTCGCCTTCGTGGGTGGTGTCGTCTGCCGCCGAGGCCGGCCTGACCAACGGCTATGACCACCCCGCGCGCCTGGGCTCGGACCGCTGGGTGGCCATGATCGGTGCGCGCCACCATGTGCTTGCCCGCGGGCCGGCGCGGCCGCTCGTGGTGGTGATGGTGGGCACGGCCGTCACGGTGGAGTGCATCGACGCCCAGGGCCGCTTTCTGGGCGGCCTTATCCTGCCGGGCCACGGCATCATGCTGCGCGCGCTCGAGTCCGGCACCGCAGGCCTGCATGTCCCCACCGGCGAGGTACGCATCTTCCCCACCAACACCAGCGATGCCCTCACCAGCGGGGGCACCTACGCCATTGCCGGCGCAGTGGAGCGCATGGTGCAGCACATGATCGCGCACTGCGGCCAAGAGCCGGTGTGCCTGATGACGGGCGGCGCTGCGTGGAAGATGGCCCCCAGCATGACGCGCCCCTTTGAGCTGCTGGACAACCTGATCTTTGACGGTCTGCTGGAGATTGCTTCGCGGCGCTTTGCGGGCTGAGGGCTGCGGCTGCGGAGGCCGGACAAACGGGGGCTTTCACGGGCAGGGACCGCATTGACCAAGCGCCCCGCAAGGCTTCGACAGGCTCAGCCCGAACGGGTGTTGGGGTTTCCCAGGGTTGCTTTGCACCCCGCCGCTTTATCGTGATCGTTGCAACCGGCGCGGGGCCGATCCGGTGCCGCGCAAGGCTTCGACAGGCTCAGCCCGAACGGGTGTTGCGGTTTCCCAGGGATGCTTTGCACCCCGCCGCTTTATCGTGATCGTTGCAACCGGCGCGGGTCTGATCAAGTGCCCCGCGAGGCTTCGACAAGCTCAGCCCGAACGGGTGTTGGGGTTTCCTAGGTCTGCATTGAACTCCGCCGCTTTGTCGCGATCGCTGTCACCGGCGCGGGGCCGATCAAGTGCCCCGCAAGGCTTCGACAAGCTCAGCCCGAACGGGTGTCGGGGTTTCCCAGGGATGCTCCGCACCCCGCCGCTTTGTCGCGATCGCTGTCACCGGCGCGGGTCCGATCAAGTGCTCCGCAAGGCTTCGACAGGCTCAGCCCGAACGGGTGGGGCTTACCGCTCGCAAAGCCGCTTCCAGGTACGCCGCTTCGTCACGATCGCCGCAACCGGCGCGTTGCAAACACCAGGGCAGCCAAGCAAGGGCCGCCCCGCAGCGAGGGCTGCGTCCCCCTTCCCGAATCGCGCCAGCGATTCGAGAGAAGGGGGAAGGCGCGCAGCGCCTCAGGGGGGATGCCCCCTCACTCCTCTTCCAGCTCGGCCCGCGCCATGTCCACGTCCAGTCGCTCCATGGCGTCGGCGGGCTCGCAGGCGGCGGCCTTTTCGTACAGGGCGGTCGCTTCCTTCATTTTCTTGTCGCCTTCGAGCATGACCAGCGCGTTGGCGTACTCGACCATCGCAATGGCCGAGCCGGGGTTGAGCTTGAGGGCTTCCTGAAACAGCTTGAGGCTGGCATCCTTTTTGGCACCATAGGTCATGCCGCCAATCAGCGAGCCCACCTTGTCGATCACTTCGGCATGAAACGCGCCGAGCGCGATGCGCGCATCAGCATGTTTGGGTGAAAGCGCGATTGCTTTTTCCAGCGATTCCTTGACCTTGCCGCCCAGGCCCTGCGCAAGTGCCTTGGCCACACTGATGCCCTGGCTGTAGCGGCCCAGCGCATACGCTTGCCAGTACCAGGCGTTGGCATTGCCGGGTTCGGCGGCAGCCTGGGCCTCGGCGCGTTCGGCCACCTGCATGAACAGGTCCAGCCGGGTCTTTTCCTTGGGTTCCAGGTAATTGGCGTAGATGGCAGTGGCCTTGTTGGCCACGGTGATGCCCGCGCCACCCGCCGCCAGGCCTGCCGCCGTAGCGCCCGCGAAGTCGCCGCAGTGAAACAGCGCCCAGGCATCGAGCACGGCCGCATCCTTGGGGCACGGCTCGGCATCGCCGGTGTGCAGGCGGGCCCAGTGCTTCTTGGTGGTGGCAGCGTCAAAGGCGTAGTCGCCTGCGTGCGGGAAAGGCGTCCATTTGGGCATGGCGGGTCTCCTGTCGTTGTTGTGGGTTGGTATGGGTCCGGTGGGGTGGTGTGCAGCAGGCGGTGGCGGCGTCAGGCGCTGCGGGCCGTGCGGGGCGCATAGGCCCCGGCCAGATCGGCCAAGTGCAGGCGCTGGCTGGCTTCCAGGTAGGGCATGAGCAGGTTGAGCACATGGTGCGCCCCGCGCACCAGGGCCGCCTGCGCGCTGTCGGGCTCCAGCGCGCGGCGTGGGTCGCGCACGTATTCAAAGCTGAGCCAGTAAGTCAGCACCACCACCATGCTGGTGGCGGTGGCCTCCAGTTCGCGGCTGTCGATGTGCAGGCTGCCGGCACGGCCCATGCCGTCGAGCACGGCGCGCACGGCGCGGGTCTTGTTGATCAGGATCGTCTGGAAGTGGGTCTCCAGGCGCCGGTTCTTTGACAGCAGATCGTTGAGATCGCGGTACAAAAAGCGGTACTGCCAGATCAGCTCGAACAGCGTGTGCGTGAAGAACCAGGCGTCCTCCACATTGCGCACGCCGTCGCTGGCGGACAGCAATTCATTCAGAGCGCTCTCGTACCGGTCGAACAGGGCGTTGATCAGCTCGTCCTTGGCCGGATAGTGGTAGTACAGGTTGCCGGGGCTGATGCGCAATTCGGCCGAGATCAGGGTGGTGGAGACGTTGGGTTCGCCAAACCGGTTGAACAGATCGAGCGTGACTTCGAGAATGCGTTCGGCGGTGCGGCGTGGCGCCTTCTTGGCCATGGATGCGGTCCCCTTCGCGTCGGTTTGCGGCTTGGATTGCGGAATGCGTGGCGGATACTCTAACGCACGCGCCGTTGTTGCATTGCGTCATGAATGCAAGCAGGCCAGCGGGCAGCGCACAGCAAAACGGCCGGCACGTGGATGCGTGTCGGCCGTTGGGATGGCAGTGCCTGTCAACCAGGCCTGCCCAAGGGCTGCGCGATCAGCTTGCGGAAGGCGTTGCCGTATCGGATGCTGTCGCAGCGCGCGCCGCCGACTTGCGAGCGGCGGGCTTCTTGGCCACGGCGGCTTTGCTGGCGGGCTTGGCGCTGGCAGCCTTGCCCGCTGCGCTTGCTGCCTTGCGGGCAGGGGCCTTGGTGGCGGGTTTGGTGGCCGCGGGCTTGCTGGCGCGGGCGCCCTGGGCCTTGGCCAGCGCGTCGATGCGGTCGCTCAGCGCCTGCAGGTCGCGCGCCGAAGGCACGCCCATTTTGGACAACGCTTTGGCCACGCGGTCTTCAAAAATGGTTTCCAGCTTGTCCCACTGACCCTGGGCTTTGGAGCCGATGTCGGTCGCCATGTGGGTCACGCGGCTGGCGGCCTCGGAGATACGCTCCTCGGCCACAGCCTGCGTCTTGCGCTGGATGGTCAGGCCTTCCTTGACGAGAGTTTCAAACGCCTTGCTGCCTTCTTCCTGGGCCTTGGAGAAGGCACCGAGCCCTGCCAGCCAGATCTGCTGTGCGGAGTCCTTGATAGTGCTGGACAGCTGGGTGTTGCTCTTTTTGCTGTTGGCGCTGAGTTTCTGCAGTTTCTTGACCATGTGGCCTCCGTATGCCTGGGGTTGGGTGGTGTCAGAAGCTCGCCGCCCCTGACGCATGCCTTGACTGTACGCGGCACGGCCGCCGGGGTGTAGGCATGCGCTCCTAAAAACGTAGAGGGCGCGGTCTAGTAGCCACGCGGGTTTTTGCTGAACCCGGGCAGCGACCCTCTGGGCAAGAATGTGCGCTCTCACAGGAGTCATTCATGCAGTATTTTGTGACGGGGGCAACAGGGTTCATCGGCAAGCGGCTGGTCAAGAGGCTGCTGGAGCGCAAGGGTGCGGTCGTGCACTTCCTGATTCGCAAGGAAAGCGCCGACAAGGTGGCTGACCTGCGCAGCTTCTGGGGTGTGGGCGCCACCAGGGCCATCCCCGTGTTTGGCGACCTGACTGCCAAGAAGCTTGGCGTGGCTGCAGACGACATCAAGAAGCTCAAGGGCCAGATCGACCACTTCCACCACCTGGCCGCCGTGTACGACCTGGGTGCCGACGAGGAAACCCAGGTCGCCGTCAACATCGAAGGCACCCGCAACACGATCGAGCTGGCCAAGGCCATTGATGCGGGTCACTTCCACCACGTGTCGTCCATCGCGGCCGCCGGCCTGTACGAAGGCGTGTTCCGCGAGGACATGTTCGAGGAGGCCGAAGGCCTGGACCACCCGTACTTTCAGACCAAGCACGAGAGCGAAAAAATCGTGCGCCAGGACTGCAAAGTGCCTTGGACGGTGTACCGCCCGGCCATGGTGGTGGGCGACAGCCAGACCGGCGAGATGGACAAGATCGACGGCCCGTACTATTTCTTCAAGCTCATCCAGCGCCTGCGCGAAATCCTGCCACCCTGGATGCCCATGGTGGGCCTGGAGGGTGGGCGGGTCAACATCGTTCCGGTGGACTTCGTGGTCAATGCCATCAACGTCATCAGCCACGGCAAGGACATCGGCAAGAAGTGCTTTCACCTGGTCGATCCGGTGGGCTACCGCGTGGGTGATGTGCTGGACATTTTCAGCCGCGCCGCCCATGCGCCGCGCATGAACCTGTTTGTCAATGCCGCGCTGCTGGGCTTCATTCCCAAGGGCATCAAGAAAAGCCTGATGGCGCTCGCGCCCGTGCGCCGGGTGCGCAATGCGGTCATGAAAGACCTGGGCCTGCCCGAGGACATGCTCACGTTTGTGAATTACCCCACGCGCTTTGACTGCCGCGAGACGCTGGCTGCGCTCAAGGGTTCGGGCGTGTCGTGTCCCAACCTGCGGGACTACGCCTGGCGCCTGTGGGATTACTGGGAGCGTCACCTCGACCCCGAGCTGTTCATGGACCGCACCCTCAAGGGCACGGTGGCCGGCAAGGTGGTGCTGGTGACCGGCGGCTCATCCGGCATTGGCCTGGCCGCCGCGCACAAGTTTGCCGAGGCGGGCGCGACCACCATCATCTGCGGGCGCGACCAGGACAAGCTCGATGAAGCCTGCGCCGAAGCCAAGGCCAAGGGCTACGCCTTCATCGCCTACCCGGCCGACATTGCCGACATGACCAATTGCGACCGGTTCATCAAGCTGCTCATCGACAACCACGGCGGCGTGGATTTCCTCATCAACAATGCAGGCCGCTCCATCCGCCGCGCCATCGAGTCGAGCTACGACCGCTTCCACGATTTCGAGCGCACCATGCAGCTCAACTACTTTGGCTGCCTGCGCGTGACCATGGGGCTGCTGCCGGGCATGGTGCAAAAGCGCAAGGGCCACGTGGTCAACATCAGCTCCATTGGCGTGCTGACCAATGCGCCGCGCTTTTCGGCCTACGTGGCCAGCAAGGCGGCGCTCGACGCCTGGACGCGCTGCGCCTCCAGCGAGTTTGCTGATCAGGGCATCACCTTCACCACCATCAACATGCCGCTGGTGCGCACGCCCATGATCGCGCCCACCAAGATCTACAACAACGTGCCCACCCTGAGCCCCGAGGAGGCGGCCGACATGATCGCGCAGGCCTGCATCTTCAAGCCCGTGCGCATTGCCACCCGCCTGGGCATCACCGGGCAGATCCTGCATGCGCTGGTGCCGCGGGTTGCGCAGATTTCCATGAACACCAGTTTCCGCATGTTCCCGGACTCCACGGCCGCCAAGGGGGACAAGGGCGACAAGGGGGCCAGGCCGCAGTTGTCGGCGGAGGCCGTGGCGCTGCAGCAGATGATGCGGGGCATTCACTTCTGACACGCGTTCGTGTGCCCGGCGCACCCGCGCCCGGGCCCGCCGCGCAAGGGGCGGGCGCAATGGGATAATCCAAAGCTTTGCCAAGCAGGCATTTCACACAGCCCACCCTATGATTCTGGTTACTGGCGGCGCGGGTTTCATTGGCGCCAACTTTGTTCTTGACTGGCTTGCGGCCTCGGCTGAGCCGGTGGTCAACCTCGACAAACTCACCTACGCGGGCAACCTGCACAACCTGGACAGCATCCAGGGTGATGCGCGGCATATCTTCGTGCAGGGCGACATCGGGGATGCCGCGTTGGTCTCGCGCCTGCTGTCCGAGCACCGGCCGCGCGCCGTGGTCAACTTTGCGGCCGAGTCCCATGTGGACCGGTCCATTCATGGACCCGAGGATTTCATCCAGACCAACATCGTGGGGTCGTTTCGCCTGCTCGAAGCCGTGCGGGCCTACTGGAGCCACATGCCCGAGGCCGAGCGCGCGGGCTTTCGGTTTCTGCATGTGTCCACCGACGAGGTGTACGGCTCCCTCGCACCGACCGATCCGGCCTTCACGGAAACGCGTGGCTTTGAGCCCAACAGCCCGTACAGCGCCAGCAAGGCCGCCAGCGACCACCTGGTGCGTGCCTGGCACCATACCTACGGTCTGCCAGTGCTTACCACCAACTGCAGCAACAACTACGGCCCCTTCCATTTCCCTGAAAAGCTCATCCCGCTGATGATCGTCAACGCCCTGGCAGGCAAACCGCTTCCCGTGTACGGCGACGGCATGCAGGTGCGTGACTGGCTGTATGTGAAGGACCACTGCAGCGCCATCCGTCGCGTTCTGCAGGCGGGCACGCCCGGCCAGACCTATAACGTGGGCGGCTGGAACGAAAAGCCCAACATCGAGATCGTGAACACGATTTGCAGCCTGCTCGATGAGCTGCGACCACGTGCCGACGGGCAAAGCTACCGCACGCAGATCACCTACGTGAAAGACCGCCCCGGCCACGACCGTCGCTATGCCATCGACGCACGCAAGATCGAGCGCGAGCTGGGCTGGAAGCCTGCCGAAACCTTCGACACCGGCATCCGCAAGACGGTGCAGTGGTACCTCGACCATGCCGACTGGGTGGCCAGCGTGCAGACCGGGGCCTACCGCGACTGGGTTCAGACCCAATATGCGGATGGCGCACCTGCATGAACATCCTGCTCTTTGGCAAGGGGGGGCAGGTGGGTTGGGAGCTGCAGCGCAGCCTGTCCGTGCTGGGCACCGTCACGGCGCTTGACTTTGACAGCACCGACCACTGCGGCGACTTTGCCAACCCTTCGGGCGTGGCCGACACCGTGCGGGCGCTGCGCCCTGATGTGATCGTCAATGCTGCGGCCCACACGGCCGTGGACAAGGCCGAGACCGAGCCCGACCTGGCCCGCACGCTCAACGCCACCACCCCTGGCGCCATCGCGCTCGAGGCCGCGAAGCTGGGCGCCTGGATGGTGCACTACAGCACCGATTACGTCTTTGATGGCAGCGGCAGCCGCCCCTGGGTGGAGACCGACACGCCCGCGCCCCTGAGCGTGTACGGCCGCACCAAGCGCGAAAGCGAGCAGCGCATTGCAGAATCCGGCGCGAAGCACCTGATCCTGCGCACAAGCTGGGTCTACGCCGCGCGCGGCGGCAACTTCGCCAAGACCATGCTGCGCCTGGCGCAGGAGCGCGACCGCCTGACCGTGATCGACGACCAGTGGGGCGCGCCCACCGGGGCCGACCTGCTGGCCGACGTGACGGCGCATGCGCTGCGCCAGCTGCAGCAGCGCCCGCAGGACGCGGGCCTGTATCACTGCGTCGCCGCAGGCGAAACGAACTGGAATGAATACGCAAAATACGTGATCGCGCGCGCCCAGCTTATGCAAAGCGCTATCAATATAATAGCAAAAGAAGTTGCGCCGGTTCCTACCAGCGCCTTCCCCACCCCCGCGGTGCGCCCGCACAACTCGCGCCTGAACACCGGCAAACTGCAAGCCACCTTTGGCCTCAAGATGCCGCATTGGCAGGCCGGCGTGGCGCGCATGCTGGCGGAAATTCTCTGATTGGCACCCCACATGACGCAACGCAAAGGCATCATCCTCGCCGGGGGCTCCGGCACCCGCCTGCACCCCGCCACGCTGGCCATCAGCAAGCAACTGCTGCCGGTGTACGACAAGCCCATGATCTACTACCCGCTCAGCACCCTGATGCTGGCGGGCATTCGCGACATTCTGGTCATCAGCACGCCGCAGGATACGCCGCGCTTCGAACAACTGCTGGGCGACGGCAGCCAGTGGGGGCTGAGCCTTCAGTACGCCGTGCAGCCAAGCCCCGACGGCTTGGCCCAGGCCTTCATCATTGGCGAGGACTTCCTCGCTGGAGCGCCCAGTGCACTGGTCCTGGGCGACAACATCTTCTACGGCCACGACTTTCACGAACTGCTGGGCAACGCGCAGCAACGCACTGCGGGCGCCAGCGTCTTTGCCTACCATGTGCATGACCCGCAGCGCTACGGCGTGGCGGAGTTCGACGCCCACGGCAAGGTGCTGAGCCTGGAAGAAAAACCCACCCAGCCCAAGAGCAGCTATGCGGTGACGGGGCTGTATTTCTACGACGGACAGGTCGCCACCATGGCCAAGAGCCTGCAGCCATCGCCCCGGGGCGAACTGGAAATCACCGATCTGAACCGCCTGTACCTTCTGCAGGGGCAGCTCAACGTCGAGATCATGGGGCGCGGCTATGCGTGGCTGGATACGGGCACCCATGAGAGCCTGCTGGAGGCCAGCCAGTTCATCGCCACGCTGGAGCATCGCCAGGGCCTGAAGATCGCGTGCCCCGAAGAAATTGCCTGGCGATCCCGGTGGATTGACAGCGAGCAACTGCATCGGCTGGCCCAGCCTCTGGCCAAGAACGGCTACGGGCAGTACCTGCAGCGCTTGCTCAACGACCGGGTGTATTGATCTGCCATGCAAGCAACTCGGCAAGCCATTCCCGATGTGGTGTTGATCGAACCCAAGGTGTTCGGCGACAGTCGCGGTTTTTTCTACGAGAGTTTCAACGAGCAGGTTTTCCGCGAAAAAACGGGCGTTGCCTGTGCCTTCGTTCAGGACAACCACAGCCGCAGCAGCAAGGGCGTTTTGCGCGGCTTGCATTACCAGCTGCCGCCCCGGGCCCAGGGCAAGCTGGTGCGCGTGGTCCGAGGTGCGGTGTTCGATGTGGCGGTTGACATTCGCAAGGATTCCCCCACGTTTGGCCGATGGGTGGGTGCCCTGCTGACGGAAGATAACCACCGGCAGCTGTGGGTGCCGCCAGGTCTGGCGCACGGTTTTCTGGTGCTGTCCGAATCTGCGGATTTTCTCTACAAGACCACCGACTACTACAGCCCCGAGCATGAGCGCTGCATCCGGTGGGATGACCCGCAGCTGGCGATCGCATGGCCCGAGGTGGATGTTGCGGTCCAGTTGTCTGCCAAGGACCAGGCCGGGAGGCTACTGGCCGAGGCCGAGCTTTGACCGGTTCGCTGGTGCCGACGCCGCCGGGCTGCGAAGCGCAGGTGGCGCCGCCCGCCCGCCTGCGGGTCGCGATCCTGGGCTCGCGTGGGATTCCCGCAAACTACGGCGGCTTTGAAACGTTCGCTGAGCAGCTGGCCACGCGGCTGGCCGCCCGTGGGCATGATGTCACGGTCTATGCAGAGTGCGGTGACGCACCCGTCGCAGACCGCGTCTACCAGGGGGTCAGGGTCCGATCCCGGCGTCGCCCGCGATGGGGGGCTGCTTCTGTTTTGGCGTACGACAGCGCTTGCTTGTGGGATGCGCGTCGCGGCTACGACCTCGTCTACATGCTGGGGTACGGAGCCGCCTGGGCCTGCTGGTGGCCGCGGGTCTTCGGGGTCCCGGTCTGGATCAATGTGGATGGACTGGAATGGGCGCGGAGCAAGTGGGGGTGGGCCGCGCGCACCTATTTGCGATGCATGGAGTGGGTGGCCACCCGGGCCGCCACCAGGCTGATTGCAGACGCGCAGGCGATTGCACAGCGATTTCGCACCACCTACCCTCGGGGAGCGCCCAGCAGCTTCATCGCCTATGGTGCCGAGCTGGCCCAGCCGGAAGCGACCGACGCATCGGTATTGGCCACCTGGCAACTGCAGGCCCACGGGTATCTGCTGGTGGTGGCACGGCCTGAACCTGAAAACCATGTGCTGGAGATCATCCAGGGCTACCTGCTGCACGGGGGCGATTTGCCGCTGGTCGTGGTGGGGGATGTCTCGGGCGCAACACCGTACCAGCAGCAACTCAAGGCGCTTGCCAGCGATCGGGTACGCTTTGTGGGGGGCGTCTACGACAGCGCCCAGCTGCAGGGGCTGCGATGCCATGCGCTCGCTTACCTGCATGGGCATTCCGTGGGCGGGACCAATCCATCGCTTCTGGAAGCGCTGGCCTGCGGTAACTGGGTCATTGCCCACGACAACCCCTACAACCGCGAAGTCGCTCGGGACGCCGCAGACTACTTCAGCAGCCCCGAGCAGCTGGCGCGCATCCTGGATGCGCTGACACGCACGGCTGCCGGGCAGCACGCTCTTCGCTCGCAGCGCGCGCGGGCCATCGTGGCAGAGCACTACACCTGGGACGGCATCACCGATGCCTACGAAGCCCTGATGCTCCGCGAATGCCTCGGTGCCCCACGTGCCGCAGAAACGGGAACGGGACGTTGATCATGGGTCAGTGCAGACGATCCCTGCGGATAGCCATGGGGCGGGCCGGATGAGTCAGGCTCTGGTCGATGTGCTCCTGGCCACCTACAACGGAGCGAACTATCTGGCGCAGCAGATCGAATCGATCCTCGCGCAAACACACCAGGAGTTCCGCATTCTGGTCAGCGACGACGGGTCATCCGACGCCACCATGGAAATCCTGTTGCGGTATCGCACCACGCTGGGCGAACGCCTGGTTCTGGTGCCTTATCCAACGCCGGGTCGGGGGTTGGTCCGCAATTTCGAAAACCTCATGCAGGCCAGCCTCCGTGACGGGGTGGCCCGCTGGATGGCCTTTGCCGATCAGGACGATGTATGGCTTCCTCAAAAGCTGGCGGTGACGCTGGCGGCCATGGCACGCATCGAAGCCGGTCAGGGAGAGCGGGTGCCATGCCTGGTGCATACGGACCTGACCGTGGTGGACGACCAGCTCACCGTCCGTTCCGCTTCGTTTGCGCGATACCAGCGGATGGACCCGGCAGCCTACTCGGGCTTGTCGCTGCTCAGCGTCAACCAGGTCACCGGGTGCACCATGATGATCAACCGGGCGCTGTTGCAACTGGCCCTGCCGGTGCCGCCGGAAGCCATCCTGCACGACTGGTGGTGCGCCATCGTCAGTGGTGCTGGGCGACGGGTGTTCCTCATCGATCCGATGATCCTGTACCGGCAGCACGGCGCAAACCAGGTCGGGGCCAAGGACCGTGGACTGACAACCCGGCTGATGCGGCTGTTCACCGATGGGCCAGGCGTATTGCGGCGGGTGCGAGTGTTGGGAGCCGCCACCTACCAACAGGCCCAAGCCCTGGAGCGGCGTCTGCGCGACCGGGGTGTGGACGAACGGGCCGTGTCAGAATACCTTGCCTGGAGACGCAGGCCATGGTGGCAGCGGCTCGCGGGCTACCGCCACTATTACGTCGGCCCTGAACTGGATCGACTGAGCCGCTGTTTGCTGTGGTTTGAATGAGTCTCGCGGGTAGTCTGCGAAGATTCGAGAAAATGGGAACCGGAAACAAGCAAAGGCGCGGTTGATGAAGTCTTCGGCAGAAATGATTGAGCTCGAACGCAGCGCTACCGCTGCGCCCAGGCTTGGGGAAATGCTTCTGGCCGAACAGAGGCTGTCCCGCAACGATCTGGACCGGGCCCTTGAAGTCCAGCGCTCCATGGGCGGGCGACTGGGGCGTCTGCTCATCAGTCTCGGGCTGGTCGCGGAGGTCGACGTTTATGGCGCGCTGGCGCGGCAGGCTGGCCTTCCTCTCGTCCGCCGGGATGCGTTTCCCAAGGTGAAGCCGCAGACGGCCCGACTCAACACCAGCTTCCTGCTCACCCATCATTTGCTGCCGCTGGGCGACACGGACGGCGCGCCGGGTGCAGAGCCGATCCCTGATTTTGCATCCGTCGATCCCCTGAGCGCCTCGCTCCAGGACGCCCTGCGGCTTGTGTTTGGCCGGGCCCCACGGATGTGTTTCGGGCTGGAGTCGGAAATCTCAAGCCAGTTGAGCGACTGGTATCTGGAGGATTCTTCCCAGAGCGAAGAGGGCCAAGAGGGTCAGCCCGAGGCGTCGGAGTTCATCGAACACCTGCGTGACATGGCCTCCGAGGCGCCCATCATCCAGCGGGTCAGCCACATCCTGGCGCAGGCCGTGGCGGCGCAGGCCTCCGATATCCACATTGAAAGCTACGAGGAGAAGTCGGTGGTCCGCATCCGGGTCGATGGGGAACTGTTTCCGATCGACGAGATTGACAACAAAGACGCTCCCGCCATCGTCTCCCGCATCAAGATTCTTTCGCAGCTGGACATCGCAGAGCGGCGCATGCCCCAGGATGGGCGCACCAAGCTGCGGGTGCAGGGCAAGGAGATGGATGCCCGCGTATCGACCATTCCCACCATGTTTGGCGAATCGGTCGTGATGCGTTTGCTCGAAAAGAATGTCGATCTGCTTTCGCTCGAAAGCCTGCATTTCACCGCGCCCACGCTCAAGGCCATGCGGCAGATGCTCAGCGTGCCGCACGGAATCTTTCTGGTGACCGGGCCGACAGGCTCGGGCAAGTCCACCACACTCTACGCCTCCATGCAGGAGCTGGAGGGGGCCAACCTCAAGATCCTCACCGTGGAGGACCCTGTCGAATATCGACTGCAGTGGCTCAACCAGGTACAGGTGCAGCCGCAGATCGGCCTGACCTTTGCCAAGGTGCTGCGCTCATTTTTGCGGCAGGACCCGGACGTCATCATGATCGGTGAGATGCGCGATGGAGAAACGGCCGAAATCGCCGTCCAGGCTGCCTTGACCGGTCACCTGGTTCTCTCCACGCTGCACACCAACAGCGCCCTGGGCGCCATCGTTCGCCTGATCAATATGGGGGTCGAGCCCTACCTCATCACGGCGTCGGTGGTCGGGGTGCTGGCGCAGCGTCTGGTTCGCAAGCTCTGTGACGAGTGCAAGACCCCGCTGCCGCCCGAGCAGGCGCACCAGGCAGCCGCGTCCCTGGGCGCGCTGCTGCCCCCTGGCCAGCCCGTTTACCGCTCGCAGGGCTGTCCTGCCTGCCGTGGCACAGGGTACCGGGGGCGGGTGGCGATACACGAGCTGCTGGTGCTGTCCGACGAGGTCAAGAAGACCGTGCTCGAAAGGGGCTCCTCGCTGAGCGGCGACGACGGTGCCTACGCCGGAGGGAACTTGTTGCACGATGGGGCCACCAAGGTATTCAGCGGCTTGACGACCGCCGAGGAAGTACTGCGCGTTGCGCGTCAACATGATTGATTTTCAATACGAGGGGGTCGCCTCCGATGGCAAGGCTTGCCGCGGGGCCATTCGCGCCCCGAGCGAGGAGACTGCCCGGCTGCGGCTGATTGGCCAAGGCATCACACCCGTGCGCATTGCCGGTGGTGCCGGGACGGTGGAGCCGCAGGAGACCGACGGCCGCAAAACCCGCCTCAAGCGGGCCGAGGTGCTGCTGTTCACCCGCGAAATGGCGCACCTCAAGCAGGCCAACATGCCGCTGGACAAGGCGCTGACCATGCTCAAGGAAACCGCCGAGACCGAGCGGTTGAAGGCATTTATCGCCAAGGTGGAAGAGGGCGTGCGCGGGGGCAAGTCGCTTTACCAGTCGCTGTTGCCCTTCGAGGGTGAACTGGGGCCTCAATACCTGGTGTTGATCCGTGCCGGAGAAACCTCGGGCTCGCTCAGCGTGGTTCTCAAGGAACTCACCGTGCAGCTGGAGGCCGCTGACAAACTGCGCAATTACGTCATCTCTTCCATGATGTACCCCGTGATTCTCCTGGTGGTTGCGGTGCTCTCGGTGATTTTGCTTCTGGCGTTTGTGGTGCCGCAGTTTCGGGAAATCTTCGACTCCATGGGCGACAAGCTTCCCTACTCGACACGCCTGGTGGTGGATCTGAGCGACCTGATTCGAATGCACTGGATGGCGCTGCTGGCCGGGGCCACGGGCCTGCTTTTCGTGGGTTCCCGCTGGGCGGCCACGGACGGGGGGCGTCTGCAAATCGACAGCCTGCTGCTGGGCCTGCCACTTTTTGGCAAGGTGTTGCGCAATCTGCAGTTTGCGGTGTACTTCAGGACCTTTGGCATCCTGCTGCAACGCGGTGTGCCCATGGTGGATGCCTTGCGCATCGCGGTGGATACGCTGACCAACGCCGCCCTGCGCAAAGACATCGAGCCCCTGGTCGGCCTGGTCAAGGCGGGCAAACGGCTGTCCAGCGGGTTTGTGTCGCCCTACCTGGGCAAGTCCAGCACGCCGCAATTGATCCGCGTGGCCGAAGAAACCGGGCAACTGGACTCCACCCTGCTGGGGCTGGCCGACCGCTACGAGGACGAAGGCCGTCGCACCATGGGGCGTGTGCTTGCTGCCATGGAACCGCTGATCATCATCGTTCTCGGTGCCCTGGTGGCCTTCATTATCATCGCCATTTTGGGTGGCGTTTTGTCGATCAACGACACGATCTAAACTTACCAAAAGCCAAACCACACCGCCATGAATATGACCGAAACATGCCATGCCGCGCCCTATGTCCAGCGGCGTCAAAACGGCTTTACCTTGATCGAACTGCTGGTCGTGCTGGTCATCCTGACATTGCTTGCCGGGCTGGTGGGCCCCAGGGTGCTCGACCAGCTTGGCGGTGCCAAGTCCAAGACCGCGCGGGTTCAGATTTCTGAAATCGAACAAAGCCTGGACCTGTTCAAGCTGGACGTCGGGCGTTACCCCAACGACGCCGAAGGTCTGCGCGGCCTGGTCGAGCGGCCAGCCACTGCCCAGGGGTGGATGGGCCCTTACCTGAAAAAAGGCTTGCCGACCGATCCGTGGGGCGCTGCCTATTTGTACAAGAGCCAGGGCCGCAATGGTGGACCCGACGTGTTTTCGCTGGGGGCCGATGGCAAACCCGGTGGGGACGGCGAAAACGCCGATGTCTATAACTGATGCGCATCGTGCGCATCGTGCGTATCGATGTGTCCGTCGGGTGATGCCCATCGCATGATGCGGCTGTCTCGCGCCAGGTGCGTGCGCGGCCCTGCGGTCGGCTTCACCCTGCTGGAACTCCTGGTGGTGCTGGCCGTGGCAGCGGTTGCTACGGCGTTTGCAGGTTTGGGGGGGCAGTCCTATCTGGAGCGCTCGCGCTACCACCAGACGGTGCGCGATATTGCCGGTCAACTGCGCCAGGCACGCGCCCTGAGCGTCCAGGAGGGGCGCCCCGTCCCCGTGGTGTACGACCCGCAAACCCGCAGGCTGATGGTCGGTGAGCAGATGTCGCTCGACATACCCGATTCGCTCACGGTTCAATGGGACGTGGCCCAGCGCAACCCCGCAGCGCCGCCCTCAGCGAGCGCTCCCATTTTTGTTTTCAATGCGGATGGCGGGGCGCGGGGCGGTCGGCTGGTGGTGTCGCGGGGTGCCAAGGGTGCCGAGTTTCGGGTGAACTGGCTCCTGGGAACCGTCGAGCAAATTGCAGTGGCGTCCGAGTCATGACCGCCATGGCATCCGCTGGGCGCGCGTGGTGTCGGTTTCGGCAACGATGCAGCAAGCGCTGGCCTGCACGGGCTCGGCGGCAGTCCGGATTCAGCCTGCTGGAGGCGCTGGTGGCGATGTCCATCGCATCCATTGCGCTGGCCAGCCTCTACCGGACGGTCGGCCAAAGCTCTAAGGTGGCGATGGACGTCGAGTCGCGCATCGAGGCCGCCTTGGTGGCCCGCTCTGCATTGGCGGGCAGCACCTTCGCAGAAGATGCGCAGAGTCAGCCCCAGGGCGTGGCGGGTGACTGGCAGTGGCGCCTGGTCCTGCAGCCCGAAGAAATTGCCCTGAGTGCCGGGGATGGGCGTGCGGTGGCGGGCAAGCCATTGCGCGCTGCCCGGGTCACCGTCGAGGTGGCCCGCGTCGTGGATGGCTCCGTGGTGCTGACCTGGTCCACATGGAAACCCTATCGGGCGGGTTCATGAGCCGCGCTTCAATACGAGACGAGCGCGGCTTTACCCTGCTGGAACTGCTCATTGCGCTGGCCGTGACCGCCGCCGTGGTGGCCCTCATGTTTGCCGGTTTTGGCGCGATGGGGCGGTCGGAAGAGCGCAACCAGCGCGTCATGGAGCGCTCCGAGCGCATGCTCGTGGTCAGCCAGTGGCTGGGGCGCAAGTTCGACGCATTGCGGCTTCTCAGTCGGCGTGATGGGGCGGTATTCGTCAGCTTTTTCAGTGGTAACGCTGCGGGCGCCATCTGGGTCGCGCCGCTTCCTGAGCGCGGCGACGCGGGCGGGCTCCACGTCTTTCGCGCCACGCCGTTGCGCCAGGATTCCGGGCGCATCGATCTCTCGATCGAGGCTGTTCCCTATCAGGGCGCGCTGATGGCGCTGGACTGGAGCGCTGCGGTGCGCGAGACACTGTTGCCCGATGTACGCACGCTGCAATGGCATTACCAGGACGGCCAGACCGGGCAATGGACGCAGCAGTGGGATGGCTCCAGAGGCAGATATCCGTCGCGGGTGCGGGTCGAGATTGCCGATGAGCGCGGGCCCTGGCCTCCCTTGGTCTTTTCGCTGGCGAGGGCCCGCTGATGACGCTGCGCGCCAACGCCCCTGTCTCCCGGCGCAACATGAGCGGAGCCGCCCTGATCATGGTGCTGTGGCTCGTTGCCGCCTTGTCGCTGGTCGCGGCCGCCGGGGCGCGGGGCGCGCGCCAGCAGACGCAACGCACGGCGCTGGACCTTGAACGCCTGCGCGCCGAGTCCATGCTGGACGGTGCAGTCCAGCTGGTCGCGCAGCGGCTGAACGCCGAAAAGGGCCAGCCGCTGGGCTACCGGGTGCAGCGCATGACCTTGGGTCAAAGCGAAGTGTGGGTCGAAATCACGCCATCGTCCGGCCTGGTGGATGTCAACGTGGCCAGCGAGGGGCTTTTGCAGACCCTGTTCCAGCGCGCCGGGCGGATGTCGGCGGGAGAGGCCGCCATCCTGAATTCGCGCGTGCAGGATTTCATCGATCCAGACGACACCCCCAGTGGGGTCGGGGGCGCCGAGGCCGCGCAGTACCGTGCCGCCGGATGGCCCTCCCTGCCGCGCAATGCGGCTCTGGAAGACCGCTCCGAACTCATGTCGGTGCTCGGAATGACACCGGAGCTGTATGCGATAATCGCGCCCCATTTGGGGATCAACGGGCAGCAGCGCATCGAGGTGGATTCTGCGCCTCCCGCGCTGATCGACGTCTTGACGGGTCAGCCGGGTCTGGGTGCTCGCCTGCAAAGCTCTCCACCGGAAATGCGTGCCAGTGTGCTTCTGTCCGGAGCCGCTGCCGAGTATTTTTCGCCATCCCGGTCATCAGGCTCGCCAACGTTGCGTTTGCGGGCCTTTGTGCGAACGGAGGGCGATCGCTGGTGGCTGCGCGAAGTCTGGATGGACCTCAGCGAGCGCCCGGATTCGCTGACGCCCTGGACAACGCTTTCCATCGAGCCAACACGCCGCTTTCAAAAGCCGGAACAGGAATTCAACCCATGACAGTTTGGAAGCAGCTGGCTGTTCGCTTGCAAGCTACGCTTGATCGGCTTCGATGGGGCTTGGGCGACCTCCGGCGCGTGTTGTCCGAACGCGGCTTTTGGCCTGCCAACTCCAGCATGGTCATCGCCGCCGACGGACAGCGATGGCGCGTGACCGGCCAGCGCCTGCGCAAGCAGGCAGGCCAACGCAAAGCCGTGGGCGTGCTGGTTCCCGAGTCCGAGTGCCTGTGGGGAACGGTAGAGCTCCCGTCCATGCCCGCGAAAGCGCTGGGCGGTGCGGTACAGGAGGCCCTCTGGCGTGTTTCGCCGTTGCCGCCAGACCAAATCCTCTCGGCCTGGCGCGTTGAGCCAGCGCCGGGCGATGGATGGACCGTTCAGTGGGCAATGTGCCGACGCAACGCCTCTGAGCGCATGATTGCCCAGCATGGCCTGCGCGACGGCGCGGCCGTGTTTCTGCCAAGGCAGGGGCAGGCATTGGCGGTCCGGGGCCGGGCGTGGCAATCGGCCGTGAAGCGCCAGCGCTGGTTGGATGCAGCCGGCCTGACGCTGCTCGCGGTGGTGCTGATCGCGTTGTCGCTGCCTGCGTTGATGCCGCTGGTGCTCAAGCGCCAGGCCGTGGTGCGGGCGGTGCAGCATGTGAACCTGCTGGTTCCGCAAGCCGCCCCGCTGCGCCAGAACATGGACGATCTGCGGCGTCAGGCAGACATCGCGCAAGACCTGCGCAAGAGCGTCGCCCTCGACCTCCCCCTGGCCAGCGTGGTCGATGGTCTGTCGGCTGCCCTGCCCGGCGATACCTGGCTCGATCGCATCGAGATCAGCGGCAACGAAATCCGCATCACCGGCCTCACATCCAATGCGACCGATCTCATTGCGCACCTCAGTCGTCAGCCGGGGTTTGCGGAGGTGCGCGCCACGGCTGCCAACGTGCGCGACGGCACCTTGAGCAAGGAGCGCTTTGCCTTCGAGATGCGCTGGCGCAGCGAGGGGGCCAAACCATGAATAAAAACACCTGGTTGCGCAAGTCTGTAATCGTTTTATTGCTATTATTTTTGATTGTTCTGGCAGGCGCTGCGGTCACCTACCGCATGCTCTGGGTGCGCTACGAAAAAGCGCTGGGGCAACTGGAGCCGCGCAGCGAACGGCTGGAAGGGGTGGTCAATGCCGAGGCTGAAATCAAGGCGTTGCTGGATACCGCCAACACGGTGGTGACGCCCTGGCTGCACCCATCGGGCGAGGCTGCGCAAAACGACGTGCAGCAACAGCTGCGCAAGCTGATCATGGACTCCGGCAGCACCCTGGTGTCGTCGCAGGTGGCGTTGGAGCCCGCCGCTGACGGAAAGCTGGCGCGTATTCGCCTGACCGCAACGGTGACCGGCGAGTGGGTCAAGCTGGTGAATTTCATGGAAAACCTGCAGGTTCACCGCCCGCCCTTCTGGGTGCGCACGGTCAACATCACGCGCGAAGGGGGGGTGTCAGGGCCGGGGCCGCAAACCGCCCGCCTGACGGTGCAGCTGGAGGCGCCGCTGGCGCCCGAGAAAGCCACGCAATGATCAAGCCCTGGCACTTTTTACCCGTGGTGGCCGCCGGCGCCCTGGCTGCAAGTGGCTATTGGTGGCTGGCCGAAAAAGACCGATGGACCCCACCACCCCCGCGCAAACCCGATCTGCCGAAGGTCGAGCCTCTGGAGCAGCATGCGCGTGTTTTGGCCCGGCAGGCGATAGAACGCCCTGTTCTCTGGTCTTCCCGGCGACCGATTGTGGTCGAAGAGAAAAAGACCCGAACGACCAACGAGCTGATGCAGGCGCGACTGACGGCGGTCCTGGAGTCCGGGCGCGAGAGCGTGGCCATATTGCAACGGGCCGATGGCAGCATCCTCAAAGTCACCGCGCAAAGCAGTCCGTGGCGCATCGAGTCCTTCGATGGCCGCAGGGCCACGTTTGTCTCTGCGGACAATGAGCGCGTGGACCGCCCTCTGGAGTCAGGGGCTGCGGACCGTGCCCGCAGCCCCGCGGCACGCCCCTAGACGGCGGCACGCCGCTGCAGCGCACCCCATATTGTGGAGTTACACCCTATGAACATCCGGCCATCGATCCTCGTGCTAGCGCTGCTGGCTTCGGGTTGCGCCAGCAGCACCCAGGGAGGGGCTGCGTCCACCCCCGCTGCGGCGGCACCTGCGGCTGCCACCAGCGCGCCTGCCCTGCCGGCTGGCAATGCCGTTCCAGCGCCCAAAGCCGAGGCGGTCAAACCACCCGAAACCCGGCCTGCCGCAGGAACCAAGCTGTTCCCCGGCGACGACAAGCTCTTCAAGCGCGACAAGGCACCCCGGGTGGACCCCGTGCTGGCCCAGGGGGACAGGGTGTCGCTGAACTTTGAAAACGTCACGGTCGGCAACCTTGCCACCGCCTTGCTGGGCGACCTGCTCAAGCTCAACTACACGATCGACGCGGGCGGCGACACCGTGGTCAGTCTGCACACCCGTCAGCCGCTGCTGCGCAGCCAGGTGCTGGATGTGCTGGATGCCGTGCTGCTGCCGCACGATCTGGCCATCGTTCGCGACAACGCCGGGGTCTACCACGTCACCAAGCGCACCGTCACGCTGGGGGCGCGCCCGGTGCTGGGGGCGGCCAACTTCAAGGACCTGTCCGGCTCGGGCACCGTCATCGTGCCGCTGAACCATATCGCCGCCGCCGAGATGGCCAAGATCCTGGCGCCCATTGCACCGCGCGAGGCGATCGTCTATGTGGACAGCACCCGCAACCTGCTGGTGCTGCAGGGCAGCAAGGCCCAACTGGGCGGCTGGCTGGAGATGGTCGAGTCATTTGATGTTGACTTCCTTTCCGGCATGTCCCTGGGCGTGTTCGTGCTGGAAAACGCCAATGTGAACGTGGTGCGCGACGCGATGCAGGCCCTGCTGGGGGCTGCCGACGCGCCGGCCGGGGCTGCTACGCCGGCCCCCACCGCCGCAGGCCGTGGCGGGCAAGGCGGTGCGGCAACCGGCGCTGGCGCTGGCGCAGCGTCGGCCGCCACATCTCAGCCCACCGGCCCTCTCGGAGGGCTGATCCGCGTGTTCCCGGTCGAGCGCCTCAATGCGCTGGTGGTGGTCACCCCCCGGGCCCATCTGCTCACGCAGGTCGAAACATGGGTGCGGCGGCTGGACCGCCCGACCGATTCGCTGGAAGCAAGCCTGTTTGTGTACCCGGTACAAAACGGGTCTGCCCTGCAGCTGGCCGAAATGCTCAACGGCCTATTCGGCGGCGCCTCTGAACAAGGAAGGCCAGGGGTGGCGGCGGGATCAGCGCCCACGCAGTTCAGCCAGGCTGCCAGCAGCACCGGCGGTTTCGGTTCCACCCCGTTGGCCGGTGGCACTGCCAACCGCGTGGGCACAGGCGCGGCTGGCAGCACCAACCCCGGCATGTTCGGTAGCGGCGGTCTGCAGTCCTCGGCGGGCGCCAACCGGACCTCACCCAACAATGCATCCCTCACATCCACCAGCCAGCTCGACGGGAACGTGCGCGTGGTGGCCGACGAAAAGCGCAATGCCCTGCTCATTCGCGCGCCGCGCACCGAATACCGCCGCATCGAACAGGCGCTGAGAGAGCTTGACAAGGCGCCCTCCCAGGTGCTGATCGAGGCCAGCATCGTCGAAGTCAGCCTCACCGGTAACCTGCAATACGGTGTGGAATGGTTTGTGCAAAACAACCTTTCGCGGGGGCGCGACGGGCAGGCGCTGCTCAACTTCAATCAGACCGGCGACATCGGCCCCAAGCAACCCGGTTTCTCCTACACCATATTGAACAAGGCGGGCGTGGTGCGCGCCACGCTCAACGCCCTGGCAGAAAACTCCCAGGTGCGCCTGCTGTCCAGCCCGTCTGTGATGGTGCTCAACAACCACAACGCCACCATCCAGGTCGGCCAGCAGCAGCCCATCAAGAGCTCGACCTCGGTCACCACCGGCAACCTGGTCACGGAATCCATCATCTACAAGGACACGGGCGTGATGCTGTCGGTCACCCCATCGGTGAACGCAGGCGGGCTGATCACCCTGGATATCTCGCAGCAGGTCACCGATGTGGGTGATCTGGACACCGCCACCGGCCAGCGCGCCTTCCTGACCCGCCAGATCCAGACACGGGTGGCTGTGCGCTCGGGTGAGCCCATTGTGCTGGGCGGCCTCATCCGCGAAAACGACACCACCGGCCGCAACGGCGTGCCCCTGCTATCCTCAATTCCGGTGGTGGGCGCATTGTTTGGCAACCACACCAACAACAACAACCGCACCGAGTTGCTGGTACTGATGACGCCGCGGGCGCTGGAAGACGACGACGCGCTGCGAAGCGCCAGCGCCGAGATGCGCCAGCGCATGCGCGCCATGTCAGCTCAGTCGTTTCCCATGCTAGAGCGCGACCTGACCGCGCCTGAACCTTCCCGCTGAACTTTCCGCTAATTTATAGAGTCGGTTTGCTGGGTCTATTAGTGTTTTCTAGGAGAGATACATGAAAAAAAATGCGTTTGAACGTCGTCGTGTGCTGGGGCTCCTGGCTGCGCCAGTGGCGGTTTCGCTGGTGGCTGCCTTGTCGGCTTGTGCAAGCGGGCCCTCACCGGCCAGAGACCGGGCTGTGCTGCTGCAACGGGCCCAGGAGTTTTGGAAATCCGTACAGGACAACGACCCCGTCACATCCTGGAAGTACGAGGAACTGTCCAAGAAACCAGGGTGGACCTTGCAGGCCTACCTCAAGCGCGAAGGCATCGTTTACGACGCGGTGGAGGTGCAGGATGTCCTTTCGCTCGAAGGCGACAAAGCCCTCGTCAACGTGAAGATAAAATATTCGGTGCCTATCTTGCGGATGAACAATCAGGAAGTGGTTTTGAAGGACGAATGGGTCCGGATTGAGGGCGTGTGGTACCACGCCGACCGCAAGAACATCCTGTAAGGCCACCACGACGTCGAGCTTCGTTGTGTTACCGCAACAAAACAGAGGCTAAAAAAATGAAAGTGGTGCAAGGATTGAAAACCCCGTGTTCACGGGCTAAGATACCAGCAGCCCAAACGGTTTGACGGATGGGTTGCACAGCCCGCAAGGGTGGGAAGCTTCCTTCTTTTTTCTAAGGATATTTAAGATGAAAAAATTTGCTCTGGCAGCCGTTGCGGCAGCTGCGCTGTCGGCTGGTGTGGCTCAGGCTTATACCGTCGGTACTTTCTCTAACGGCCTGGTGGTTCCTAACGTGATCCACAACGGCGCTGCCAGCACCACCGCTATCGGTCTGGTGAACCAGTCTGGCCGTACCATCCCCGTTTTCTGGACCTGGTTCGACCAAGAGTCCAACCACGGCGTGGACGGCTGCTTTGCAATGACCAACAAGCAGTACACCGGCGTGAACTGGTCTGCTGTGTCTGGTGTTGGCATGGAAGGCAAACGCGGCTACATGGTGTTCGCTGTGGGTACTGGCGGTACGACCGCTACGGCTGCTAACGCTTGTAATGTTGCCAACGCTGTTCTGGCAGACCAAACGTCCGCAGCAACCTCCGGCCAGCTGGCTGGTAACGCGTTCTTTGTGGACATCGCCAGCAAGAGCGTGGCCTTCACGCCTGTGATCGACGGCCCTCTGACGCTGACCACCACTGGTGCGGCCAACCTGACCACCTTGGGCGCTGATAGCCTGGTCAAAGTGGCTGGCGGCGCTGATGTAGCTGCCACGACCCAAGTGTCCATGCGTTATTTTATCGACGGCACCGTGAATTCGGGTAACGACACCCGTATCGCCGTGTGGTCGACGGGTAACCAAAAGGGTACCCACACCGTCAACATCTATGACAACGCTCAAAACCGTCAGTCGGTGAACTTCCCGCTGGCTGAAAGCGAACTGTCGTGGTTCGACCCAGAAACCATCGCTGGCCGCCCAGCTGCGTTCCTGGACGGTATCATCGAGTGGAACCCAGGCGTGCTTCCATCGGGTGCTCCAACGTCCGGTGCCTTGGCCACCCTCGCAAACGGCTCCGTGGTGTCTTTCTCCACCATCATCGCTCCTAGCTTTGGTGCTGTTCAAACGCTGCTGGGCGCACACCGCCTGGCCAACGCAAACTAAGTACTTGATGGCGCGGCTCGCCGCGCCGCTAAGGCTTAGACGGGGTTGTGTTGTGCAACCTGCAAAACAAATAGCGCCCTCGGGCGCTATTTGTTTTGGTGGGTTCAAAGTAGGACATTGATGATGATTCTGGGACGTTCTTTGCGAATCGCGGCAGCTGTGCTTGCACCGCTGATGTTGCTTGCCTGTCAAACCGCGCCTGTTCCTGGGCTGGCCACGGCAGGCGGTGCTGCGCCCGCCAGCAGCGAAACTGCCGTGAAGCCGATTGCGCGCACCGGCATGGATGTAGACATGGCGTGGGGCGGGCAAATGCGCTGCACGGCTGCGGGGTGCCGACTGGTGGCGGTAGAGCACGAAAAGAGCACGCTGGTGCTTTATGAGGTGCAGGGCCGCCAGGCCCGCCTGCTGGACCGCCAGCCTTTGGCCTACCACCCGGATAGCGCCATCTGGATCGCCGACGATCTGGTCGTGGCCGCCGTAGAGAACAGCTTCAGCCTGGATGTGTTCCGCGTGGTGCAAGGGCGCTTGCAACTGCTAAGGCAAATTCCCATTGGTATCTCGCCCCGAGATGTGGTGCTGGTGGAGGCCTCGCAAGGGCGCTTCCGCATGCTGGCAACCCCCTATTCGGGCAAGGAAGTCGTGTGGGTTGACTTTATGCCGGACCAGCCAGAAAGCGCCACCACCGTGACGCGCGTCCAATGGTGCGAGGCACCCTGGCACCCCGTGCGCGTGCAGCGCGCTCCCGGTGCGCCCGCAGGGGGGATGGTGGCCGCCTGCCTTGATGAACAGCGTGTGGCCATAGCCCCTTCTGACAAGCTGCTGGAGCCTGCCCGCAACCTCTTGACCGTGCCCGTGCCCATCCGCGTGATCCCGCGCCACACTCGGCCCTCCCCCTCCGGGCGCTGGCTCTACGTGGCCGTGGAGACGGGTGGCCGCAACTTGCGCATGAACATGGACAGCGGGGAACTCCAGTGGATCGCCGCACCCCAAGAGGTTGGTACCGTGAGTGTTCTGCCGTTGAGCGATGACCTGGTGATTTGGGGCATGGACTCGCGCATGTTCATGCAGCGCCTTGGTGACCAGGGCGATGTGCTCGAAACGCGCTGGCTCCCACTCGACGGTTTTGCGACAGCGCTACAGTTGATCGACGCTGATGCGGACGGTGTGCAGGACCTCGTGGCTTACCACTCGGCGGTGCTGCCAAAGAAAATGGGCATCGAAATACTCTACGGCCCCCTGTGGGAACAGGCGCGGCCCTTCAAGCAATAGACAGGACGAAAAACGATGTGGATGAAGAAAATGAATTGGATGGTTGGCACGCTGCTGGTTACGGCAATGGGATGCGCCTGGGCCCAGCCGGCTCCCGGAGCAACTCCTTTGGCGCGACTGGCCAATGGCGAGCTAATCACCGAGCAGGATTTGTCGGACTACTTGGGCACGCGTCTTGACCTTCGGCAAAATGCGCGCAACGCGTGGGGCGTGGAAGGTGTTGTGCAAGAGATGGCGATGACCCGAACCCTGGTGCTCGATGCCGAGCGTGTGGGCTTGCCGCGACGAACCGGCGAGGGCGCTCTGAAGCGTTTTGACGATGTCTATGCATTGGCGGCATACAAAAAGCTGGCTCCCGCCTGCGAACTGCCAGCCAATGAGCAAGAGGCACGCAAGTACTTCGACGCGAATCCCCAGGCGTTTGAACTGCCCGCACAGGCCCGCGTGGAGCGCATCATCTTGCCTGCAGCCACGCAGATCGGCGGGGGGTCGGCCATGGCCTGGCTTCAGGATCAGGCCCAATCCGTCATCCAGGGGAAACGCCCGTTTGGCATCATCGCCTTGCGAGCCAAGAACGAGTATTCGCTAGACGCGCAGGGAGATCTTGGTTGGATCACGCTCGAAGGCGATCACATGATCATGCGCGCACTGAAGACGGTCAAAGCGGGCGAGCTGCTCGGCCCGGTGCAGGATGATGATTTTGTGTATCTTTTTGCGGTGGTGCAAAAGCGCGAACCCCGCCAGTTGACCTGGGATGAGGCCAAATCCTTTGCCGCCACCCGTGCGGTCAGCCACTGCCGGGATGAAGCCAAAAACCAGGTACGGACCGATTTGTTCAAGCGATACGGCGTGGAGATTGATCGTGCGTCCATTCGCGCGATGGTGGCCAAGGCCAACAGCGCGGCGCTGGGCAAGGCTGAAAGTCAGCCTGGAGGGCAGGGGGCGAAGTAGCAGCAGCGCTGGCCGGGCCATGGGTGCGCGCAGGCGACTTTGTTAGACTCCCGGGTTGGCCTTTTCCCGGACTTGCTTTTGCATCGCATGGCTGATATTCGAGCGTCTGTATTAATACCAGTCAAAAATGGCGGTCCACTTCTGGGCCAGGTGCTTGAAGCAGTACTGGCCCAGCAGGCACCTTGGCCTTTTGAGGTGATTGTGGTGGATTCGGGCTCGTCCGACGGGTCCGTCGAACTCGCCCGACGTTACGGCGTGCGCGTCGAGGTCATCGCGCCAGCCGACTTTGGACACGGGCGCACCCGTAACCAGCTGGCCTCGATGGCCGCCGGGGAGTTTCTGGTATTCATCACGCAAGATGCGCGCCCCGCCAGCCCGCAGTGGCTGGCCAACATGGTGCGTGGCTGCGATGCAGGGCCTGACGTGGCGGGCGCGTTTGGCCCGCACCGCGCGCATCCTGAGGCGCGGCACGTCACGCATTGCGAACTGAACCAGCATTTCGCCGGTTTTGGAAGCGCCCTGGCAGTGGTGCGGCTGGACGACACGGCCCGCTTCGCCACCGATACCGGCTACCGGCAATGGCTGCATTTTTTCTCCAGCAACAATGCCTGCATCCGTCGCTCGGTGTGGCAAAAGCTTCCTTTGCCTGAAGTGGCCTTTGCTGAAGACCAAACCTGGGCCTTGCGGGCCATCGAGGCCGGATATGCCAAAGCGTTCGTCCCGGATGCCGTGGTGTACCACTCGCACGACTTCGGGGTGTGGGAAACCCTGCAACGCAATTTTGACGAAGCCCGGTCGTTCCATCTGTATTTCGGATACCGCATCCAGGCCAGCCTGATCGGGGCGTTGAAGTCAGCCGCCCATCTGGCCCGGCGCGACCTGGGCTGGCTGCGCAGCGGTGGGCTGCGGGGCTGGCGTTTGTTCAAGAACGCCGGGTACATGGCCTGCATTGAACTTGCCCGCGTTCTGGGGCAATACCTGGGTACCTGCCATGACCGTCTGCCCACTTGGTTGCTGGGCTCAGTATCGCGCGATGAAAAACTGCAGCGCGTCGGGACTGCGTGACCATGGCCTTGAGCATTAGAAAGAAAGTCTGGCGCGTCAGCGAAATCATTCGCAAGGAAGGGGTGATTCCCGCCATGCGTGCCGTAGTGCGCCGGTTGCGAATGGGGCCAGCGCGGTACGTCGATGTGTTTCGTCACTACGGCTTTGCTTTGCCGCATGTGCTTCCAGCTCTACCGGGGGCAGTGCGCGAAGGCACGCTGCTCTGGTTCATACCCGATTTCAACGTAGGTTCGGGCGGGCACCTGAACATCTTTCGCACTATCTGGCATCTTGAGCAGATGGGGTACACCTCAACGATCGTGATCGGCAACCCTGTGATGCATCAGGACGCCGAGCAAGCGCGCGATGAAATCTGCCAGCATTTCTTCCCGTTGCAGGCCGAGGTGCTGTTGGGGCTGGATGCCCTGCCGCCCTGCGAATTTGCATTGGCCACCGGCTGGGACACTGCGTATTCCGTGCGCGCCTTCACCGGTGCGCGGTATAGGCTGTATTTTGTGCAGGACTACGAGCCCCATTTTTACCCCGTGGGGTCCGAGTCGGTGCTGGCAGAAAACACCTACCGCTTCGGATTCTTTGGCATCACGGCGGGCGGCTGGCTGGCTCAAAAGCTGGCGCATGAATACGGCATGACCACCCATGCCGTGGGGTTCGGCGTCGAGCTGGAGCGTTATCGACGTCTTCCACGCCGCGAGCCTGAGATCCGACGCGTGTTCTTCTACGCCCGGCCTCCGACGCCGCGCCGCGCTTTTGAAATCGGCCTGCTCGTGCTCAATGCCGTATGGGAGCGCCTG
The DNA here is from genome assembly GCF_046341535.1 of Acidovorax sp. GTDB lineage: Bacteria > Pseudomonadota > Gammaproteobacteria > Burkholderiales > Burkholderiaceae_C > Acidovorax. Next base: position 34,833 of record NZ_JBKDRI010000123.1, read on the forward strand.
CCTGATGTGCAGTTCGTGCTTGCGGGCTGGGACACCGCTGGCTATCACATTCCGTTTCCACACCTCGGATGCGGCACGTTGGCGCTTGACGACTTGCCTGATCTCTACAGCCAGTGCGATGCGGCCCTGGTGTTGTCGCTCACCAATGCGTCGCTGCTGCCCCTGGAACTGATGGCCAGTGGATGCGCCGTGGTTTCCAATCGCGGCCCCAACGTGGAATGGTTGCTCAACGACGACGTCGTGACCCTGGCGGAGTCATCGCCGGAGGCGCTTGCCGAAGCGGTGTGCGCCTTGCTGCAGGACAACGAACGACGCCGTCTCATCAGCCAGAAGGCCGAAGGATTCGCACGGGCCCAGACCTGGGACACCGTAGCCCGGGACTTTGAAGCAGGTCTCTTGCGCGCCCGCGCGCAGGCACTGCGGGGCGTGGCCTGATGCGGTGCGCGATTCTCGGGGGCTCCGGGTTTTTGGGGCGCCATATCGGCCGTTCGCTGGCGGCAAGCGGCATGGAAGTCTGGTCCATCGACCGGATGCTCTCAGCGCCAGGCACCGCGCCCTGGCTGGCGGGCCAAGTGCATGCCGACTGCTTTGACCTCGCTTCGTGGTGGGACGAAATGGGTGGAGCGGAGGTGGTGGTGCACCTGGCCTCATCGACGGTTCCCGCCACGGCGAGCGAGGATCCGGTCGAGGATGCACAAACCAACCTGGTCGGCACGCTGCGGCTGGTGCAGTCGCTGCGCCAACGACAGGCACGCCCGCGCTTCCTCTTCGCGTCGTCTGGCGGTGCGGTGTACGGACGCCCGAACACCGTGCCGCTGAGCGAAGACCATTCCACCCTGCCCATGGGTGCGTACGGCGCGACCAAGCTCGCCATTGAGCACCATTTGCGTATCGCAGAGGCCCAGTTCGGACTGCCTTGCCGCATCCTGCGCCTGAGCAATCCTTACGGCGAATGGCAGCAACCCCATGGCGTGCAGGGCGTGATCGCGGTATTCGCGCACCGGGCACTCAATGGGTTGCCGGTGGATGTGTGGGGCGATGGGTCTGTGGTGCGCGATTTCGTGTACGCGGCCGATGTGGGCAGTGCCTTTGTGGCCGCAGCGCGCCATGATGGCCGGGCGCGCACCTTCAACATTGGCGGGGGTGTCGGACACAGCGTCAACGACATCATCCAAACGCTTGAAAAGCTGCTCGGCAAGCGCGTGGAGCGACGGGCCCATCCCGCCCGCCCCTTTGATCCGCCTGTCAATGTTCTCGATATCCGGCTGGCGCAGCAAGAGCTGCGCTGGATGCCGCAAATGAACTTTGAAGAGGGCGTGGCCATGTCGGTGCAGTGGCTGCGGACGGCTCCATGACCGTTGCGAAACCCCCCTCGACCGCTGTGTCTTCGGCGGCCCCCAGAACGGCGCGGCAGTTGTGGGTCTTGTGGCGGTACTGGCTGGTCCGGGAGTTCAAGACCCGTTACGCTGGATCGGTGCTGGGTTTTGCCTGGGCATTTGTGCAGCCACTGGCATCGCTGGCGATTTTTTATGTGCTGTTTGGGTTGGTGCTGGCTGTACGGGTGCCGGGCCTGGATGTGAACAACGGCTACCTGCTGCACTTGCTGGCCGGGTTGGCAGTGTGGCTTCCGTTTACCGATGCGGTCGGTCGCGGCGTTGGATCGCTGGCGGCCTATGAAGACTTCTTGCGCAAACAACCCATGCCAGCGGAGATCCTTCCCGCCGTATCGGTCGGCGGAAGCCTCCTGGTGCTCGCCATCGGGTATGCGCTCTTGCTGGTGCTGTCCGTCAGCGAGGGTTTGGGGCTGCACGCTTCGCTCGCGTGGTTGCCGCTGCTCGTGCTGGCCCAGATTGCACTGACCTACGGACTCACGCTGTTATTGAGCATGGCGCACTTTCTGTGGCGCGATGTGGGCTCCATGGTGGCCTTTGGGCTGCAGTTGTGGTTCTATCTCACCCCCATCGTGTACCCCCTGTCGCAGGTGCCCGAGAAATTCCACAGCTGGTTTCTTTTCAACCCCCTGGCTTGCCTGGTGTTGATGGTTCAGGCGACCGTGTTGCACATGCCGGTACCCCCGGGGACGCCTTTCGCGCTGATGGCGTGGGTAGTGCTGCTGGCGGGCGGGGGCTGGTGGTTCTTCCGCTCCATGAAACCCGCTTTGGGCGAGGCGCTGTAATCATGGCCATCCGCTTTGAAGGGATCGAAAAGACCTACATGGTGTATGCCCGCCCGCAAGACAGGCTGTGGGAGTGGGTGACGCGTTCGCAGCGGCACCGCGTCCATGTAGCCCTCACCGGCGTGGATTTCGACGTCAAGGCGGGCGAAACGTTTGGGCTCATTGGGGAAAACGGCGCAGGCAAGAGCACGCTGCTCAAGATCGCTGCAGGCACCATCCGACCCACACACGGAAAGGTTACCCAGGAGGGGCGCGTGGCGGCGCTGCTGGAGTTGGGCGCGGGCTTTCACCCGGAGGAATCAGGCTATGACAACATTCGTTTCATGGCCGCCTTGCATGGCCTGGAGTGCGAGCCCATGGAGGAATTCATCCTCCATGCCGCTTCGTTTTCGGAACTGACGCAGGAAACCCTCGAGCGACCGGTCAAGACCTATTCCTCGGGCATGTTCATGCGGCTGGCCTTTGCAGCCGCCACCGCGATCGATCCGGACGTTCTGATCGTGGATGAGGCGCTCTCGGTCGGGGATCTGCATTTCCAGAAAAAAAGCCTTAATCGCATTCTGGAGCTTCGCGAGCGGGGTGCCACGGTGCTGTTTTGCTCGCATAACCTGTATCAGGTGCGCAGTCTTTGCCAGCGTGCGGCGTGGATACACGGTGGGCGCATTCAGGCCATCGGCGCGACTGAAGATGTGGTGACGGCCTATGAGTCGCACGAACGGCGCCGGTATGCCCACTTGCGGGTGGAGCCTGCAGAGTCCATCGGCAAGGAGCCCGAGGCGCAGCCATCGTCCCAGGTATCGGGCGCGCCCCTGGTGAAAATCGGCGGGCTCACGATTGAGACCGGCGATGGCATCAACCCGGCACAGGTCGATTCATTCCAGGATCTGTCGGTTGAGATCGTGATCGAGTCGTATGCCGACGCGCCTTTTCATGTGCTGTTCGCGATTGTCCGTCCAGACAAAGACAACGTCTTCGGAACCAGCACCCAATTTCGTGCCGATGGAAAGCCCCTGCAGGGAACCGGCACGCACCGGATTCGCATGCGGTTCCCACGACTTGCCTTGCTTTCCGGCGAATACCTTTGGAGCCTGTATGTGCTGGACGATTCTGGCATCCAGGTCTTGGACATGGCCGAACTCATTCAGCCGTTCACGGTGCTCAACCAGAGGCACCGCGAGTTCGGGGTCACCTGGCTTGAGCATGAATGGGTGCTGGTGGAATGACGCTTGCGTTGTCGCGGAACCGGTTGTTCCCGCTCATGGCGCGGCTGCCCACGGCATTACCTTGGAGGCTTGCCGGGTACATCGGCCGTGAGTCTGCGGTCGAGCGGCAGCCGGTGCTGCGTTGGCTGGAGGCCCTGTTTGCCCGGGCCTTTCCTGGCCGGTCGGCAGATCAATACGCCCAGTGGGCCAGAGCCCACCTGGCAATGCTGGCGCAGGAAATGGTCGATGCCATGGCCTTCGACCGGCTGGGGCGCTTTGGAGGGCCGCGGGTGGAGCTGCGCGGGGGTGACCTGGGACAAAAGCTCATCGGCAGCGGCCAGGGTTTCATCCTCGTGCTCAACCACTATGACCGGCTCTTGACAGCGCCGGTAGCGCTGGCTCGCGCAGGCGTTGCGACCAACGTCCTGACCATGCCCGTGTTGGACAACCCCGAGCTTTCAGCACCGCAGCGCGATTTCCTGCTGCGAAAAATCCACGGGTATACACGCGCGACTGGGGGAAAATGGCATACGACCGCTGATGGTCTGAGAGCGGTACACGAAAGCCTGAAAGCGGGGCAGGGCTGGGTGATTTTGGCGGATGCGTGGCGGCCCGAGTTCGGACGCCTGCGCGCGCATCCCTTTCTGGGGGGGTATCTGCACTTGCCCACAGGCATCGAGCGACTTGCACAATCCACCGGCGTGCCCATGCTGCAGGCTGTCACGTATTCCCGCAACCCGGGTCATTTGGAGGTGGTTGTTGAGCCGCTACCGCAAAACCCCCGCGACGCCATTGATATGGTGGTGCAGACGCTCGAGAGGGATGTTGTACAACGCCCTTGGGCCTGGTGGCAGTGGGGTTTGTGGGATCAGATGTGGACGCGTGAAGAAAAGCCGGAGGGGAATCCATGACCAACGTCGAGCGCTACAACTACGCCTTCGATCCTGAGGGGGATGCATGGGCTGCCAGGTTGCTGCGCCGTGTGCCGCTGGACTGCACGTCCATCTTGGAACTGGGGCCTGGCCCTGGGGCGATGACCCGTGTTCTCCTGGCCCGAGGTCATCGTGTAACCGTGGTGGAGAATGACCCCGAGGCGCTCAAGGTACTGCGCACGCTGGGGGCGGAGGTGATCGAGGGAAACCTGGATGGTACGGACTGGCTTGACGCCATCGCCGGTCGGCGATTTGACGCGGTGCTGGCATGCGATCTGCTGGAACACCTTCGAAATCCGGAGGATTTATTGAGGCGACTGGGTGCGTTTCTCAATCCGATGGGCCGACTTGTGATCTCCGTGCCCAATATTGCCTACGCCGGCGTTGTGGCGGCGATGCGGCACGGAATCTTTGACTATTCTGAAAAAGGGCAACTGGACAGCACCCATATCCGGTTCTTCACCCGGCGAAGCATCGAGAAAACCCTCCTGGAGGGCAGCTGGTCGCCCAGAGCCTGGGAGGCCAATCGAGTGCCTGTCGAGCACAGTGAATTCGCCTGGTATTGGAGCGCCTTGTCGGGGGATCTTCGCCAGGCGCTGTTGGCGGGCTGGCAGGATTTTGATGTCTATCAATGGATGGTCGTCGTGACGCCGACCGTGGATGTTTCGGCCTGGGAGGTTCGCGATTTGCGCAATGCCGCAGAAATGCTTCAAAGCGACTTTCAGGCGCTGACCGTGCTGCATCAGACCGAGCGCGCGTCGTTGCTGGAGCATCAAAAGGCTTTCTCTGAAGCCAAGGACATCATTGGCAGGTTGCAGTCAGAAATCCGTGAGTTACGCGCGGAAAATGATGTCGTTCGCAGCCAAAAGAGTGCCATCGAAGCCGACCTGGCCCTGAGGCTGCGTGAGCAGGAGGCCCATGCAGCCAGTTTCTTGCAGCGATTGCGAAGACTCTGGAGCCGTGGCTGACGCTCGGTGAGGACGGAATCAAGATGTTGCTAGGGGTACCCGACATCACGCGTTCACACGCGGGAGTAGACGTTATCGGCGCTGACTGCCGTATTGACCCTACCGTGTCGGTGATGCGATTTGGCGAGCGTGGTGGGGTGCTTCAACTGGCCGATGGTGTCAGCATCTATGCCCATACCCGGCTGGTGCTGGGTGATGTGGTTGCAGACCCTTGCGTAGGCATCCAGATTGGCGCCCGGACGATCGTTAATGTGGGCGCGTACCTGTCGGGTGAGGGCGGTCTTACCATTGGGGAGGACGTGCTCATCGGGCCCCATGCCAAGCTGCTATCGGCCGGTCATGCCATTGATGAGGGGGATGCAATCATTGCGCGAAACCGGATCACCCGCGCGAGGATCTCCATTGGAGACGGGGCCTGGATTGGTGCGGGAGCCATTGTGCTCGAGGGTGTGAACATTGGCCGGGGTGCGGTGGTTGCGGCCGGAGCCGTGGTGCGCCAGGATGTGCCGGCCGGAATGGTCGCGGCCGGGATGCCAGCGCGCCTGATCCGGTCACGGCGCGGGCAGGCATGGCCTGCCACCGGTGCTCCATCCAGAGGGCGGAGTTGGGCTCGGTCCGTTTTTAATGTCATTTGGCGGCGAGTGTGAGAGACAAGCCCATGGTTTCAGGATGCCTTGAGAAGCAATCAAAAGCAGAGGCCCGGCCGGGTGTGGGCCGGTTGCCCTGCGCCATGATCTTGTTTGCCGGGTTGTTTGTCGGGTTGTGGCCCGTTGCGCCAGCGACCGCCAAGGCAGAACAAGTCTGGCAATTCGTCGATCGCGAGGGGGTGGTGCACATGGGAAATGTCGCCCCTCCTGCGTCGCGAGGTGTAGTATGGCTGAGTCGTACTCCCCGTGTAGCGTCGGACCGGACTGTGAAGGAGGGCGCAACGCCAGCATTGCGGTATCCCGGTTTCGATGCCGCCAAACCTCATCTGGAGGCTGCGGCTCGGTCGTATTCACTGGATCCGGCGTTGGTGATTGCGGTCGCGGCTGCTGAGTCGGCGTTCAACGACAAAGCCGTGTCAAGCAAGGGCGCACTGGGGTTGATGCAGGTGATGCCAGCAACGGCTGAACGTTATGGTGTCGCGTCCAGATCGTCGGCCGCAGGGGAGCACGCTGTCATGGAGCCCAAGGTGAATGCGCAAGTTGGCAGTCGTTATTTGGCGGACCTCCTGCGGATGTTTGATGGCGACCACGAGTTGGCATTGGCAGCCTACAACGCCGGCGAGGGAGCCGTGATCCGGTATGGTCGCCAGATTCCCCCTTACCCCGAGACGCAGCAATATGTGGCGAAGGTCATGCGCATCTATCGCAGCCTGGTGAGGTGACGCTGGCATGACCCACAACCATTCGCCCCTGTCATCGACCGAAATGGACGCGCGCGAGAACTGCTTGGTGCCCGTGAAACCGGCAGGTGACGCATGATCTGGCTGTCGTTTATCGCCTTTATCGCATCAGCGCTGGCAGCGGGCTACATCGTGCGCTGGATGCGCAGTCACGCGTCCATGTACGGCGATGGAATGCCGCAGCGATTTCACCTGGGCGACATTCCGCGCCTGGGCGGTGCGGCGTTGCTGGTGGGGATTGCCTGTAGCTGGGGGCTTGGTGTCGTGCAATCCATGCGATGGGGCGACCCGGGTTCCCTCCGGTTGGGGATTTGGGTGGGAGGGTGGATGGTGGTGTTGCTGCCGTCCGTGCTCGGTGGGATTGCCGAGGATATGACACAGCGGCTATCGGTGCGATACCGATTGCTGCTCACGGGCGCTTCGGGTGTCCTTGCGGTGCTGCTGTTGAATCTGACCCTGTCGCGGACGGGCTTGCAATGGCTGGATGGTTGGCTGGCGCTGGCGCCCTGGCTCGGTGTTGCCATTGTGGTGTTGGCGGTGGCCGGATTGCCCCACGCCTTCAATATCATCGACGGGTACAACGGTTTGGCGGGTATGGTGGCCCTGATCGTATGCCTGGCACTGGCGCATGTGGCCCTTCAGGTCGGGGACCGGGCGTTGGCAGCACTGTTGGTGTCCACGGCTGCTGCAACCGCTGGTTTTCTCATTTGGAACTACCCCAGAGGCATGCTGTTTGCCGGCGATGGTGGGGCCTACATCTGGGGCGTCGTGATTGCCCTGGCGAGCATCTCGCTGGTTCAGCGCAATCCGGAGGTGTCCCCCTGGTTTCCCATGCTGCTGCTGATTTACCCGGTCTGGGAGACCGTTTTTTCGATTTACCGCAAGACCGTGCGTGGCGTGTCACCGGGCGTTGCCGATGCGCTGCACTTCCACCAACTCATCTACCGGCGCATCGTGCGTGGGGTGTTTCACGATGATGAGTCGCGCCGCGTGCTGATGCGCAATAACCGTACTTCGCCCTACCTGTGGGGCTTTACCCTGCTGACGGTTGTGCCGGCTGTGCTCTTTTGGAGCAATACCGGTTTGCTGATGGCCTTCTGCGCGCTGTTCGTCATCAGCTACGTGATGGCGTATTTCGCGATTGTTCGTTTCAAAGTACCCAACTGGTTGAGGCACTGAATGTGCCCGCGCGCAGTGCCGTCAAAGCCTGTTGGGAATGCGGCACAATTTGCGCATCCCGTTTCTTCCGTTGGCCCGCCTCCATGACCGACCTTTCTTCGATTGCTCCCCGCGACAAGGCTGAGATCCTTGCCCAGGCGCTGCCCTACATTCGCAAGTTTCACGGCAAGACCATTGTCATCAAGTACGGCGGCAACGCCATGACGGATCCGGACCTGCAGGCTGATTTTGCCGAAGACGTCGTCTTGCTCAAGCTGGTGGGCATGAACCCTGTTGTGGTCCACGGGGGGGGGCCGCAGATCGATACGGCGCTGAACCGGCTGGGCAAGAAGGGGGCGTTCATCCAGGGCATGCGCGTGACCGACGCCGAAACCATGGAAGTGGTGGAATGGGTTCTGGCGGGGGAGGTGCAGCAGGACATCGTGGGCCTGATCAATCTGGCAGGAGGCAAGGCGGTGGGCCTGACCGGACGCGATGGCGGGATGATCCGGGCGCGCAAACTCAAGATGCTGGACAACAAGGACCCCAGCCTCGAGCACGACGTAGGCCAGGTGGGCGATATCGTTTCCATCGACCCCAGCGTGGTCAAGGCACTGCAGGATGACGCGTTCATTCCGGTTGTCAGCCCGATCGGCTTTGGTGAGGCCAACGAGAGCTACAACATCAACGCCGATGTGGTGGCCAGCAAGCTGGCCGAAGTGCTCAAGGCCGAGAAGCTCATGCTTTTGACCAACACCCCCGGCGTGCTGGACAAAGCGGGCAACCTGCTGACCGACCTGACGGCCCGTCGGATCGACGAGCTGTTTCTGGATGGCACCATTTCTGGTGGCATGCTCCCCAAAATTGCCGGGGCGCTGGATGCTGCCAAGGCCGGTGTCAATGCCGTGCACATCATCGACGGCAGGGTGCCGCACGCCATGCTGCTGGAGATCCTGACGGACCAGGCCTACGGCACCATGATCCGCTCGCACTGACGGATGTCGAGTTGACCCTTCCATGTCGCCGGCCAGCGTACTGACCCCATCCAGGAACAACCGCACCCTGGGTTGCCCGCACTTCGTCTGGAGTGGTCGCGCGCGCTGCATAGCCTTGATTGACTGCAACACGTCCGATGCGGTGGTCGCTGCCCCTGTGGGCATGTTGCAGGAGGCGCGATGAGACTTTTACTCGTCGAAGATGACCTGATGTTGGCCAGCGGCATCAAGCTGGGCTTGAGCGACGCGGGCTACGCGGTGGACTGGGTGGGCAGCGGTGAGCGTGCCGAAGAGGTCTTGCGTGCCGAATCGTTTGATGCAGCCATCATCGATATCGGATTGCCAGGCATGGATGGTCTGGAGCTCACGCGCCGCCTGCGCCGGCCGCAGATGGCCAGTCCGGCGATGCCGGTGCTGATCCTCACGGCACGCGACGCGCTGCATGACCGGGTACAGGGGCTGGACCTGGGCGCCGACGATTACATGGTCAAACCGTTCGAATTGCCCGAGCTGCTGGCCCGGCTGCGTGCCTTGCTGCGAAGGTCACAGGCGGCGACTTCGGCGGTGCTGAGCTTTGGCCCGCTGGAGCTCGATACAGCCGCGCGGCGTGCCAGTATCCGAACGGCCGATGGCGAACAGGTGCTGGAGCTGGGGCCGCGCGAGTGGACGGTGCTGGAATATCTGCTCATCAACGCCCCCAAGCCTGCCAGCAAGGACAAACTGCTTCAGGCGCTGACGGGTTGGGACAAGGAAATCACGCCCAATGCCGTGGAGGTGTATGTGTCTCGTCTGCGTGGCAAGCTCGAGCCGCACGGCGTGGCGCTGCGCTCAATTCGTGGCTTTGGCTATCGCCTGGAATCGCAGGGCGGCTGACGCCCGCCGCTGCGTGGTTGCGGCTCGGATTCCATGATGGCACGATTTGAAGGCTTCCAGCGTCCGGGCCTACTGGCCATGACCTCCGACCTGCGCAATCGCCTGCTGCTGCTGCTGGTGCTCCCGTTGTGCGCGCTGGCGCTGCTTGGCGTGTGGCTGGACTACCGGTCGGCAGACGAGGCGGCAGTCCAGCACGACCAGCGGCTGGTGCGCTTGCTGCCGGCGCTGGCCGATTCGATCCTGGCGCCCGCCTTTCGTCAGGACGACTCTCCTTTGTTGCTGCTTGCGCCGCCGATTGAAGAGTTTCTGCGTCAGAACCAGGGGTTCTCCGGCTTCAGCGTGCGTGACCGCGACGGTCAGCTGCTGCTGGGAGAGGCCTGGATTCATGAGGCGGTACCGACGACGCATGCGCCGGAGTTTCACAGCGTGGAGTTTGGCGGAGTAACCTACCGCGTGGCCGTGCAGCTGGGCCGCACAGGAGCCGGCGAGCTGGTGGTGGCGCTGGCCGACGGCTCCGACCCGCGCCAGCAGTGGGCGCAGCAACTCCTGACGCGCGTGCTGTTGCCCAACCTGGTGCTGGTGGTAGCGGCAGGTCTGGCCATTCATTGGGCGGTGCGTCGGGCGTTCAAGCCACTGCTGGATCTGGCAGATGCGGTGGAGCACCGCTCGCCCCGGGATCTGAGCCCCATTGACGAAGCATCGTCGCCCACCGAGGTGCGCCCGCTGGTGCACTCGCTCAATCGCCTGTTTGCCTTGGTGAATGCGCAGGCGGAGGGGCAGCGGCGATTTGTGGCAGATGCCGCGCACCAGCTGCGCACGCCGCTGGCGGGCTTGCAGGCCCAGGTCGAAGCCTGGGCGATGATGGCAAAGGCTGCGATTCCGGCGCGCAGCCCGGCAGTCGATGCCCCCGAGGGGTTGACTTCCGAAACCGAGAAGACCCCACCCGGCTCCATCATGCTGCGCGTGGACCAGATCGAGAGGCTGCGCAACGCGACGCGACGCACGTCCCAGCTGGCCCACCAGTTGCTGGCCCTGTCCCGGGCGGATGCGCGCAGCCTCGATGCGTTGCCCCCCCAGCGCCTGGACCTCAAGGACCTGTGCGAAGCGCTGCTCGAAACGTTCCTGAACGCCGCCACGGAAAAGGGCCTGGATCTTGGGCTGGAGGTCGAGCCGGTGCATGTGAACGGGCATGGTTGGTTGGTGCGCGAAATGCTGTCCAACTTGGTGGACAACGCCATCAAGTACACGCCGTGTGGTGGTGTCGTCACCATTCGTTGTGGTACTCGCGCGGGCAGCCCTGGGCCTGCGCGGGTGTTCCTTGAAGTCGAGGACGATGGTCCGGGCGTGCCTTTGGCGGAGCGCACCCGCGTGATGCAGCGCTTTTACCGTGTACCTGGCGCCGTGGGGGAGGGTACAGGGCTGGGGCTGGCCATTGCCGACGAGATTGCGCAGGTGCATCGCGCGACGCTGACGCTGGGCGCGGGGGCCAACGAGCGCGGGCTGCGGATCACGGTCATCTTTCCCCTGTGATTGCAGCTCTGTCCCGCCGCGTCGCACCGGCGGGCCCGGGGCTGTGCGAGAATGAATTGAAGTTAGGAGCCTGTCGGACTTGGAGCGTCGAAAGCGAAAATCGACCCCAGCGAGGACAGTTTTTGCCGAATTTGCAGCCCCATAGCCGAGCTATGGGGCAAAAAGGCGGTTAAAAATGGACCGCTGCGGTCGATTTGCAGCCGACGATTTCCAAGTCCGACAGGCTCCTAGGATGGATGGTGGCCAAGCGGCCCAACCAGGGACCCCGACGCATCTCACACCCACAGCACTGCCCGCATGTCCGATACGTTGCCCAGCACCGAATCTGCCGCCGCTGCGGACGCGTCTTCGCCTGAAGACGTGCTGGCTGCGGCTCGCAAGCGGCCCAAACCTGGCGAGCGGCGCGAGCAGATTTTGCAGGCGTTGGCGTCGATGCTCGAGCAGCCGGGTGCCGAGCGCATTACCACCGCCGCGCTGGCGGCGCGCTTGTCAGTCAGTGAAGCGGCGCTCTACCGCCACTTTGCCAGCAAGGCCCAGATGTTCGAGGGGCTCATCGACTTTATTGAGCACACCGTCTTCTCGCTGGTGCAGCAGATCATCGGCCGCGACGTGCCCGACGCTGCCAATGCCCGGTCGGCACAAGAGGCTGCCCGTGAGGCCGCGCGCGTGGTGGCGTTGTTGCTTCAGTTTGGCGAACGAAACCCAGGCATGGTGCGTGTCATGGTCGGCGACGCGCTGGTGTTTGAGCACGAACGCCTGCAGCAGCGCATGAGCCAGTTTTTTGACCGCATTGAATCCACGCTGCGACAGTCCTTGCGGCGGGTCACGGCGCAGTCAGGAACGCCCACCGTGGATGCCCAGGTGGCTGCCAGTGTGCTCACATCGTTTGCGTTGGGGCGGCTTCAGCGCTACGCCCGGTCGGGCTTTCGCCGATTGCCAACCGAGCATCTCGAGGCCAGCCTCGGCCTGTTGCTGTAGCAAGTGCGTGCGTGCCGGTGCGCGCGACTTTAATGGGCCCATCCCGGTCACCCGCTGGCCACCCCGCCGCGCGCCAGATGGGGGATGCTCCCTATTTTTTGAATGGGTTTGAGCCGCGACGCGAATCTGTTGCAGAATAAAACGAACGTTCGTTTTTATTCGTGTCCATGCCTGCCAGTTCTGTATCCGTCAATCGCCGACCGCGCTCACGCAGCGCGGTAGGTCCCGCCGTGCACAAGGGGCAGCAAACCAAGGCCGCCATCGTCGATGCGGCGCTCGGTCTGGCCACGCATATCGGGCTGGAAGGATTGTCGATTGGCGCGCTGGCCGATGTGACCGGCATGAGCAAGTCGGGCGTTTTTGCCCATTTCGGCTCGCGTGAGGAGTTGCAGATTTCCGTCATCCGCGAGTACCACACCCGCTTTGAGCAGGAGGTGTTCTACCCGGCCATGTCTGCCGCGCGCGGTCTGCCACGCCTGCGCGCGCTGTTTGACAACTGGATGAAGCGCACGTCCATCGAAATTGATTCGGGCTGCATCTACATCAGCGGGGCGGTTGAATTTGACGACCGTACCGGTCCCGTGCGCGACGCGCTGGCCAGTTCGGTCATGACCTGGCATGACGCCATGCGCCGCGCCATTGAGCAGTGCCAGGAACTGGGCGAAATTCAGGCCGATGTGAACCCCGCACAGATGCTGTTCGAGATCCACGGCCTGATCCTGGCCCTGCATTACGAAGCGCGATTCCTGCGCAATACCGGTTCGCCAGAGCGCGCCGTGAACGGTTTCCAAAGCATCCTGTCGCGCTATGGCGCCCCCACGGTGGCCAGCCACAAACCAGCTGCTCGCGCGCGGGCGGCCGGGCGCAGAAAAGTTTCCGCCCCAATTACCACGTCCGAGGAGTAAGACCATGCCTGCCTACACGCCGCCGCTGCGCGACATGCAATTCGTCATGCACGAAGTGCTCAAGGTCAGCGATGAATTCAAGGCGATGCCCGCCCACGCTGACGTGGATGCAGACACCATCAACGCCGTGATCGAACAGGCTGGCAAATTTGCCGCCGAAGTGGCCTTCCCGCTGAACATCAGCGGCGACACCGAAGGCTGTGTGCTGAACAAGACCACGCACGAAGTCAAAACCCCCACGGGCTTCAAGGATGCCTACGCCAAGTATGTCGAAGGCGGCTGGGCCTCGCTCTCGTGCGACCCTGCCTACGGCGGCCAGGGCCTGCCCTTTGTGCTGAACCAGTGCCTGTACGAAATGCTGAACTCGGCCAACCAGGCCTGGACCATGTACCCCGGCTTGTCGCACGGTGCCTACGAAGCCCTGCATGCCCATGGCACCGATGCGCAAAAGGCCCTGTACCTGCCCAAGCTGACCAGCGGCGACTGGACCGGCACCATGTGCCTGACGGAACCCCATTGCGGCACCGACCTGGGCCTGATGCGCACCCGTGCCGAGCCCCAGGCGGACGGCACCTACAAGATCACTGGCAACAAGATCTTCATCAGTGCAGGCGAGCACGACCTGGCCGCCAACATCATCCATCTGGTGCTGGCCCGCCTGCCCGATGCGCCCAAGGGCAGCAAGGGCATCAGTCTGTTTGTGGTGCCCAAATTCCACGTTAACGCCGATGGCTCGCTGGGCGGGCGCAACCCGATCTTCTGCACGGGCCTGGAGCACAAGATGGGCATCCACGGCAACGCCACGGCGCAGATCGCGCTCGACGGTGCCATGGGCACCATGGTGGGTCAGCCCAACAAGGGCCTGGCGGCGATGTTCGTGATGATGAACGCCGCGCGCCTGGGCGTCGGCAACCAGTCGCTGGGCCTGACCGAGGTGGCCTACCAGAACGCCCTGGCCTACGCCAAGGACCGCATCCAGTCGCGCAGTCTGTCGGGCACCAAGGCCAAGGACAAGGATGCCGACCCGATCATCGTGCACCCCGACGTGCGCAAGATGCTGCTCACCGCCAAGGCCTATGCCGAAGGTGGCCGCGCGCTGCAGCTTTATTGCACGCTGCTGCTCGACAAGGTGCATAGCCACCCGGATGAACAGGTGCGCCAGGACTCCGAGGAACTCGTGGCCCTGCTCACGCCCATCGTCAAGGCGTTTATCACCGACAACGGCCACATCAGCACCAACGCGTGCCTGCAGGTCTTTGGCGGCCATGGCTTCATCAAGGAATGGGGCATGGAGCAGTATGTGCGCGACAACCGCATCAACATGATCTATGAGGGCACCAACACCATCCAGTCGCTGGATCTTCTGGGCCGCAAAGTGCTGGGCAACAACGGGGCCACGCTCAAGAAGCTGGGCAAGCTGATCGGGCAACTGGTGGAAGAAGAAGGGGTCAACGAGAAGATGGCCGAGTTCATCAACCCGGTGGCCATGCTGGGCGACCAGATGACCAAGTTCACCACCGAGATTGGCTTTAAGGGCATGCAAAACCCCGACGAAGTGGGCGCAGCCGCCGTGGACTACCTGCGCGTGGCGGGGCATCTGGTGTTTGGCTACCTCTTTGCCCGCATGGCCCAGGTGGCGCTGCGCGAGATCGCCGCTGGCAACACCGACCCGTTCTACAGAGCCAAGCTGCAAACCGCGCGCTTTTACTTTGCCAAGCTGTTCCCCGAAACCGCCACGCTCATGCAAACGGCCCGTGCCGGCAGCAAGGTGCTGATGGATACCGATCTGGCGCTTGCCTGATGCGGGCGGCTGCGTGCAAATTTCAAGCTTTTTCGCCGGGGAGCGCATGTTTTGAAGCCATTGTTAGCTATCATTTTTATAGTTGCTGCGATTCCCGCCCTGGCGCAGGTGTCCCTAAAGGCAACTACAACGAGGCCCTGCATATGACCCCCACCGATGGCGGCAACACGCTCGAAGCGCGCGGATCCATTGGGCCATGGGGCAGCGTCCAGACCGGCTCCAGCGTCCATTCAATGCGCGCCTTCTCATCCATTGATCCACCCCTGGCCAAGGCTTCTTCACACTCAGCCCGAGCCGACTGAACCTACCAACATCCATGTCTCGATTCCAAGTGAAAAAAGTCGCCGTGCTCGGCGCAGGCGTGATGGGGGCGCAGATTGCCGCGCACCTGGTCAACGTGAAGGTGCCGGTGGTGCTGTTCGACCTGCCAGCCAAGGAAGGCCCCAAGAACGGTATCGTCAGCAAGGCCATCGAAGGTCTGAAGAAGCTCAAACCCTCTCCCCTGGGCGTGGCCGACGACGCGGCACTGATCCAGCAGGCCAACTACGAAGAGCACATGCACCTGCTGGGCGAATGCGACCTCGTGATCGAGGCCATTGCCGAGCGCATGGACTGGAAGCTGGACCTGTACACCAAGATTGCGCCCCATGTGGCCCAGCACGCCATCCTGGCGTCCAACACCTCGGGCCTGTCGATCACCAAGCTCTCCGAAGTGCTGCCCGAGCGCATCAAGCCGCGCTTTTGCGGCATCCACTTCTTCAACCCACCGCGCTACATGACGCTGGTGGAGCTGATCAACACGCCCACCACCCAGCCCGAAGTGCTCGACCAGCTCGAAGCCTTTGTGACCAGCGGTCTGGGCAAGGGCGTGGTGCGTGCGCACGACACACCCAACTTCATCGCCAACCGCGTGGGCATTGCAGGCATGCTGGCCACCATGAAGGAAGTCGAAAACTTCGGCCTCACGTTCGATGTGGTGGATGACCTCACCGGCAAGAAACTCGGCCGTGCATCCAGCGGCACCTTCCGCACGGCCGATGTGGTGGGCCTCGATACCATGGCCCACGTCATCAAAACCCTGCAGGACAACCTGAGCCTGGAGACCGACCCGTTCTACGAAAGCTTTGGTACCCCCGTCGTGCTGCAAAAGCTGCTGGAGCTGGGTCACCTGGGCCAAAAGACCAAGGTCGGGTTCTTCAAGAAGGTCGGTCGCGACGTGATGCGCTTTGACCTGGGCAGCGCAGAGTACGTGCCCGCCGGCCAGAAGGCCGACGAGGTCTACGCCCGCATGCTCAAAAAGCCCGCTGCCGAGCGCCTGCGCCTGCTGCGAAACGTAGAAGGCGCGCCCGGCCAGTTTCTGTGGGCTATTTTGCGCGACAGCTTCCACTACGCTGCCGTGCACCTGGCCACGATTGCCGACAACGCCCGCGACGTGGACCAGGCCATGCGCTGGGGCTTTGGCATGAAGCAGGGCCCCTTCGAGCTGTGGCAGGAAGCCGGCTGGCTGGATGTGGCGACGATGATCCAGGAAGACATCGACGCTGGCAAAGCGCTGTGCAAGGCACCGCTGCCCGAGTGGGTGTTCAAGGGCCCTGTGGCAGAGGCGGGTGGCGTACACACCGCGCAGGGTTCGTGGAGCGCATCGCAAGGCCAGTTCGTGCCGCGCCGCCAATTGCCTGTGTACGAGCGCCAGATCTTTCCTGAAACCTTGCTGGGCGAAACCCAGCTGCCCGATTGGCGCACCGCTGGCACCACCATCGCGGAATCGAAAGCGCTGCGCACCTGGACGCTCGATGGCCAGGTGCTGATCGCCAGCATCAAGAACAAGATGCACGCCATCAGCCCCGAGGTGATGGAAGCCCTGACCGAGGCCGTCGATGTGGCCGAGCGCGAATATCAGGGCATGGTGATCTGGTCGGGTGACGCGCCCTTCAGCGTCGGGGCTGACCTGGAAGCCACGATGCCCGCCTTCCTGGTGGGTGGTGCGCCCGTCATCGAAAGCGTGGAGCAAGAGCTGCAAAACCTCATGCTGCGCATCCGCTACGCCCAGGTGCCGGTGGTGGCGGCCATCCACGGCATGGCGCTGGGCGGTGGTTGCGAGCTGGCCGTGTATTCGACCCGGCGCGTGGCGCACATGGAAAGCTACATCGGCCTGGTGGAGGTGGGCGTGGGCCTGGTGCCCGGTGCCGGTGGCCTGACTTACATTGCCCGCCGTGCGGCCGAAAACATGGCTGCGTCCACGGGCAAGGACATCCTGCCCTTCCTGACCGAAGGCTTCACCGCCGCCGCGATGGCCAAGGTGGGCACCAGCGCGCTGGAATCGCGCAAGCTGGGTTACCTGCTGGAGAGCGACATCATCGTGCCGCACAAGGACGAACTGCTTTTCGTGGCCATCAACGAAGCCAAGTCCATGGCGGCCAGCGGCTGGCGCGCGCCCCACAGGCGCCTGTTCCCTGTGGCGGGCCGCAGCGGCCTGGCCACCATCAAGGCCCAGTTGGTGAACATGCGCGATGGCGGTTTCATCAGCGCCTATGACTTCAAGATCGGCGCAATGATCGCCGATGTGGTCTGTGGTGGGGACGTGGATGCCGGTGCGCTCGTGAGCGAGGAGTACCTGCTCACGCTCGAGCGCAAGGTGTTCTGCCACCTGATCGCCCAGCCCCAGACGCATGAGCGCATTCTGGGTATGTTGTCCACGGGCAAACCCGTTCGCAATTGATGATGCACCCCCTGAGTCGCTTCGCGCCTTTCCCGTCTCCTGCGGGAGGGGGACGCACCCGGTGGCCTGGCAAAGCCAGTTCCGCGGGCGCATGGGTCTGGGCTGCGCCAGTATCACGCGATGTGCGCTGTGTGCAGTGCGATGGGTATCAGGCATGAGCGCGGTACCACCAGCCCCCAACAAACTCCAGCGCTCGCTGATGCGCCTGGACGAGGCGCCCGCCTTCATGCGCGGCTTCGTGCAGAACGTCATCCTGCGCCGTGCCGTGCCCTTTACCGGCACCGCCGGGGTGAGGTTTGTATCGCTCACGCCCGAGCGCGTCGAGGCCCACCTGCCCAACGAGCACCGCGTGCGCAACCACATCGGCGGCGTACATGCATCGGCCATGAACCTGCTGGCCGAGACGGCCACCGGCATGGTCGTGGGCATGAACGTGCGCGACGACTGCCTGCCCCTGGCCAAAGAGTTCAGCATGGCGTTCAAAAGGCGCGCCACCGGCGGGCTCAAGGCCGTGGCGACGCTCACTGCCGAGCAGCGCGCCGCCATGCAGGCCAATGACAAGGGCGAGGTGCAGGTCACCGTCACGGTGACCGACGAGGCGGGTGTGGAGCCGGTCGAATGTGCATTCACGTGGGCCTGGATTCCCGCCAGCCGCCCCGCCACAAAGAATTGAAGGAGTTTCATCACCATGGCTCAAAAGCAAGTCCAGGACGCCTACATCGTTGCGGCCACGCGCACGCCCATCGGGCGCTCGGGCCGCGGCTATTTCAAGAACACCCGCCCCGACGACCTGCTGGTGGCCGCCATCAAAAGCGCCATGACCCAGGTGCCCACACTGGACCCCAGGGCGATTGAAGACGCCATCATCGGCTGCTCGTTCCCCGAGGGCGAGCAGGGCATGAACATGGCGCGCATGGCCGTGGGCCTGGCGTTTGACCATCCCGTCGGTGGCGTCACCGTGAACCGCTTTTGCGCATCGGGCATTACCGCGCTGCAAATGGCCGCCGACCGCATCCGCGTGGGTGAGGCCGATGTGCTGATTGCCGGTGGTGCCGAGTCGATGAGCCTGGTGCCCATGGGCGGCAACAAGCCTTCGTTCAACGCCGAAATTTTTGCGCGTGACGAAAACGTAGGCATTGCTTACGGCATGGGCCTCACGGCCGAGAAGGTGGCCCAGCAGTGGAAAGTGAGCCGCGAGGCGCAGGACGCCTTTGCGCTCGAATCCCACCTGCGCGCCATCCGGGCGCAAAAGGCCGGTGAGTTCGCCGACGAGATCACACCCTTTGAGGTCGTGGAGCGTTCGCCCAACCTCGCTACTGGCGGCGTGGTGGAAAACCGCCGCACCGTGAGCCTGGACGAAGGCCCCCGCCCCGACACGTCCCTCGAAGGCCTGGCCAAGCTCAAGCCCGTGTTCGCTGCGCGCGGCAGCGTCACGGCGGGCAACAGCTCGCAGACCAGCGACGGCGCGGGTGCGCTCATCGTGGCCAGCGACAAGGCCGTCCAGCAGTTTGGCTTGACGCCGCTGGCGCGCTTCGTGAGCTATGCCGCACGCGGCGTGCCGCCGCACATCATGGGCATTGGCCCCATCGAAGCCATCCCGGCCGCGCTGCGCTACGCCGGGCTCAAGAGCGACGACATCGGCTGGTACGAGTTGAACGAGGCATTTGCAGCCCAGTCGCTGGCAGTGATCAACACCCTGGGCCTGAACCCTGACCACGTGAACCCGATGGGCGGCGCGATAGCGCTGGGCCATCCGCTGGGCGCGACCGGCGCCATCCGCGCCGCCACGGTGGTGCATGCGCTGCGCCGCCACAAGCTCAAGTACGGCATGGTCACGATGTGTGTGGGCACAGGCCAGGGCGCTGCCGGCATCATCGAGGCCCTGTGACAGGCTCCTGGGCAAGGACTAGTATCGGCCTTCGACAGGCTCAGGCTGAACGGGCTGGGGGAGTGCGCACCCAGCGGCCCGCAAAACGCCCGCCAGCCTTCTCCCCGCCCGTTAGGGCTGAGCGTGTCGAAGCCAGGGCCGCCCCAACCCGTTCGGGCTGAGCCTGTCGAAGCCAGGGCCGCACCCCCCCCACCCGGTCAGGCAGAGCCTGTCGAAGCCAGGGCCCCTTCCCCGCCCGCGTTGTCTTTTCAAACCATTGCGGTCCGCCCTCCGTGCAAGGACGCAGACACCAGGTGCTATTGTGCGATCCTCTCCGCAGTCACTCGGACGACGCTCTGTCGCTGTGTTTCGCGGCACACTGGTGGCATGACTTCATCCATTCATCCCTTAGACCAGGCGCTTGCGCTCACATCAGCCTCGCCCGGTCACTACACGGGCCAGACCCATGCTGGTTACTGGAACATGGTGGGCCCCTTCGGCGGGGTCACGGCGGCCACCTTGCTGCGCGCGGTGCTGGAGCATCCAGACCTGCTCGGTGAGCCCCTGTCGCTCACCGTCAACTACGCCGGCGCCCTGGCTGCCGGGCCGTTCACCGTGCAGGCCACGCCGGTGCGCACCAACCGATCCACCCAGCACTGGACGCTGTCGGTGCTGCAGGCTGATGCCGACGGCGCCCCTGTGGTCACCACGACCGCCACTGCCGTGACGGCGGTGCGCCGTGACACCTGGAGCGCGGGCGATGTGCCCATGCCGCCCGTGCCGGGTCCGGCCGACCACCCTGCCATCCCGCCCGCTTTCGGTGTGGAATGGCTCAGCCGCTACGAAATGCGGCCTGTGACCGGTGCCATCCCGCGGCAGTGGGACGGCGCGGGTGACCACAGCCTCACGCAGCTATGGATGCGCGAT
>NZ_JBKDRI010000124.1:0-8875 GCF_046341535.1 Acidovorax sp.
GTCAATAATGCGGTTTACGCATTGAACCACAGGCCTAGAAAGTGCTTGGGATACCGCACCCCTCATGAGGTGTTTTACGGCCTGGAGATCACCCCCATTAAACTGCCATCTGATGCACTTTGTCTGTGAATCCGCGAATCAAAAACACATGCTGCGCAATCTCCATAAGCCTTTATAGCTATAAAAATAGGAGCATTTGATGTCCATGGACTTGAGCGCCCTGCAACAACGCCTGCGCAGCTTTGCCGCCGAGCGCCAGTGGCAGCCGTTTCACACGCCCAAGAACCTTGCGATGGCGCTGATGGTCGAGGCCGCTGAGCTGGCCGAGATCTTCCAGTGGATGACCCCCGAGCAGTCGCTGGCCGTGCGGGACGACCCGGCCCTGAAGGAGCCGATTGCCGACGAGGTGGCCGATGTGCTGCTGTACCTGCTGCAACTGGCGGACCATGCGGGGGTGGACCTTCATGCAGCGGTTGAGCGCAAGCTGGTCAAAAACGCTGCCAAGCATCCTGTAGCGCGGGCAGTGCCTCCGATTTAAGAAAGCTCTGCAGAACCCTCGCGAGGATGCGCTGGTGCGGATCGGGATAGGCCACAAGGCGCTTTTTGCAGCCAATAGCCTGGCTATTGGCAAGAAAAGCAACGCCGTGGACTGCCCGAGCCCGCGCAGACCGCAGGGAGTTATGCAGAGGTGCCTTAACGGTCTCGCTTCATGGCAACACGGCCCGCCCGCCCCTGCCGGACCCGCCCCGCCAAACCTGACAGTTGCCTGAGCGCAGCGGTTTGCAAGTGCCGGGCCTGTGTAAACCCTGATGCCAAGACCCAGCACATTGCGCCCGTCATGCGGATAATGGGGCATGGAAACCAAGTGGCTTGAAGATTTTGTCAGCTTGGCGGAAACGCGCAGCTTCAGCCGGTCCGCGCAGTTGCGGCATGTCACGCAGCCCGCGTTTTCGCGACGCATCCAGGCGCTGGAGGCCTGGGCGGGTACGGATCTGGTGGACCGCAGTTCCTACCCCACGCGGCTGACCCCTGCAGGAAAGACCCTCTACGATCAGGCCCTGGAGATGCTGCAGGCGCTGCAAAACACGCGTGCCATGCTGCGTGCCCACACCAGTGCAGGCAAGGACATGATCGAGTTCGCCGTGCCGCACACCCTGGCGTTCACGTTTTTTCCGGCCTGGGTGTCCAGCCTGCACGACAAGTTTGGCCCGTTCAAGAGCAGGCTCATCGCACTGAACGTTCACGATGCAGTGATGCGACTGGTGGAGGGCGGCTGTGACCTTTTGATCGCTTATCACCACCCCTCCCAGCCCTTTCAGCTCGACGCCGATCGGTATGAAATGGTCAGCCTGGGCCAGGAGGTGATCTCACCCTACAGCAAACCAGACGCCGACGGCCAGCCGATGCACCGATTGCCGGGGCGCGCTGCCCATCCTCTGCCCTACCTGGGCTACGCACCGGGTGCCTACCTGGGCCGGGTGACGGAGCTCATCCTGAAAGAAGCAGGCACGCCCATCCACCTGGAGCGCGTGTATGAAACCGACATGGCCGAAGGCCTCAAGGCCATGGCGCTGGAGGGTCATGGCGTGGCGTTTTTACCGCACAGTGCCGTCAAAAAGGAGTTGCGGTCCCGTCGCCTGGTCAGTGCGGCACCCGCAGATTCCGACCTCCTGCAGATGACCATGGACGTGCGCGCCTACCGCGAGAAGCCTTCCGGTAAGGAGTCGCCCAAAAGCACCGCCCAGGCGCTCTGGACGTTCCTTCAGTCCGCAGCAGTTCCATGCCTAGGGTAAATACTGATATGAGCACTTTGCATAGTTGTGCGCCCAAACGGCATTGGAGTTTCTCCGAGACGACACGTACAGTTGTGGTTTTTACGGATTCGTGCTTGTGCTAGGAGCATCGCACTGCAACGATGGCATAAATTTTGCGTCGCAGTTTCTATTTGTCCACCGAGGGTTCGTATGATCATTTTGTCAACCCGATTGGTCCAGGGCCTTGTGGCCCTGTGCTGCGCCCTTGCGCTTCCCGTCCAGGCCTCGGTCCTGGAGCGCATCCGCGCCGGGGGCAAACTGGTGATTGCGCATCGCGAGTCGTCGGTGCCGTTTTCGTATGTGGACTCGAAGTCGGGCAAACCCATCGGTTATGCCGTGGACCTGTGCCTGCACCTGGCCGAAGTGGTACGCAAGAAGACGGGTAAAAAGGATATGGAAGTGGAGTTCCTCGCCGTCACGCCCGCCAACCGGATCACCGTGATCGAGCAGGGCAAGGCCGATCTCGAGTGTGGATCGACCACCAACAATGCAGAGCGCCGCCAAAAGGTGGCCTTCACCATCCCCCACTTCATCACGGGAGCGCGCCTTCTGGTCAAGTCGACCAGTTCGATCGAGCGGATGGAAGACCTCAACGGCAAAAAACTCGTCTCAACCAAGGGTACTACCCCACTGAAAGCCGCCGATCAGGCCAATCGCGAGCGGCTGATGGGCATCACCATCCTGGAGGCACCGGACCATGCCCGGGCGCTGGATATGGTCGAAAAGGGCGAGGCCGATGCCTTCGTCATGGATGACGTGTTGCTCTATGGCCTGGCCGCTGGCCGACCGGACCCAAAGTCACTGAAGGTGGTGGGCCGCTTCATCACGACCGAGCCTTTGGCGATCATGCTTCCCAAGAATGATCCTGAGTTCAAGAAAGTGATTGATGACGAGATGCGTCGTCTGATCACCAGCAAAGAGATTTATCCGATCTACGATAAATGGTTCATGAAACCCATTGCGCCCAAAGATACCGTACTGAATCTTCCAGTCAGCTATCTGCTGCGCGACTTCTGGAAATACCCTACCGATCAGGTTCCTTTCTGAGGTGACAATCGCCTGGTAGGGCCCCCTGTCTGAGGCTCTTGCCTGCTTGCCAATACGGCAGGCGAGCGCCTGGATTCCCCCCCCTAGTTCCTATTTGTTTTCACACAAGGAGATACCGATGAAGAAGCATTTGCTGGCGGTTGCAGTGACCGCCCTGGCCGCAGGTAGTGCATTCGCACAAGCCGCCGACACCCTGGCCAAGATCAAGGCCTCGGGCAGCGTGACGCTTGGCGTGCGTGAATCGTCGGGCCTCTCGTACACCCTTGGCAACGGCAAGTTCGTGGGTTTCCACACTGAAATGGGCGAAGTCGTCCTGGCAGACATCCAAAAACAGCTTGGCCTTCCCAAGCTGGAAGTCAAGTACCAGCCCGTCACATCGCAAAACCGTATTCCGCTGGTGACCAACGGTACGGTGGATCTGGAATGCGGCTCGACCACCAACAATGCAACACGTCAAAAGGACGTGGCTTTTGCCGTGACCACCTTTGTGGAAGAAGTGCGCATCGCCACCAAGGCCAATTCGGGTATCACTTCGGTGAAAGATTTGAATGGCAAGACCGTGGCCACCACCACGGGCACCACATCGGTGCAAACATTGCGCAAGCACGAGCGTGCTGGCGGCGTGGATTTCAAGGAAGTGCTCGGCAAAGACCATGCCGACAGCTTCCTGCTGTTGGAAACCGGCCGTGCCGACGCCTTTGTGATGGACGGCTCTATCCTGGCAGCCAACATTTCCAAGTCCAAGAATCCTGCCGAATACAAGATCGTCGGCGAAGTCCTGAACGTTGAACCCATTGCCTGCATGATCCGCAAGGACGACCCGGCGTTCAAGAAGGCTGTGGACGATTCCATCAAGCGTCAGATCGCCGACGGTTCGCTGGCCAAGCTGTACGACAAGTGGTTCATGCAGCCTGTGCCGCCTACCAACATGAAGATCGGTCTGCCAATGTCTGACGCGACCAAGGCTGCCTGGGCTGCGCCTAACGACAAGCCCATGGAAGACTACGCAAAGAAGTAATCGGGTGAACGCATGTGCCCCTTCGGCCCAATGGCTCGAAGGGGCTTTTTCGTTGGATGCGCAGCGGGCTGCATCCAGCGGTTTTCGAAAATTTGAAGGGGTGCTCCTATGAGTTGGGATTGGCAGGTGTTCTGCCAGGACACCATGGACAGGGACATCGTGCAAAGCTGCTTTGGCAAGGGCGGCGACATCACGTACCTGGACTGGATGCTGTCGGCCTGGGGCTGGACAGTGTCTGTATCGGTGCTGGCGCTGTTGCTGGCGTTGTTTTTGGGATCGTTGATTGGAACGCTTCGGACGTTGCAGGACAGGCCGTTGATCGTGCGGCTGGGCAACGCGTGGGTTGAGCTGTTTCGCAACATCCCCTTGCTTGTTCAGATTTTCCTGTGGTACCACGTGCTGCCCAGCCTGTTTCCGGTGCTGCGTGGCGTGCCCGGCTTCCTGCTCGTGGTGCTGGCCTTGGGTTTCTTTACCTCTGCGCGGATTGCAGAGCAGGTGCGTTCGGGCATCCAGGCACTGCCGCGTGGTCAGCGCTACGCGGGCATGGCCATGGGGTTTACCACGTTTCAGACCTATCGCTATGTGCTGCTGCCCATGGCGTTTCGCATCATCATCCCGCCACTGACCAGCGAGACGATGAACATCTTCAAGAACTCGTCCGTGGCGTTTGCCGTGTCGGTGGCCGAACTCACCATGTTCGCCATGCAGGCGCAGGAAGAAACCTCGCGCGGTATCGAGATCTACCTGGCGGTGACGGGCCTGTACATCCTGTCGGCCTTCGCCATCAACCGCATCATGGCCTTCATTGAAAAGCGCGCCCGCATCCCGGGCATGGCCCTGGCCAGCGCCGGCGGGGGAGGTCACTGAGATGAATCTCGATTTTTCGTTCTACAACTGGGATCTCATCAGCAACTTCGTGCTCAGGGGGCTTTACTTCAGCCTTATTCTCACGCTGGTGGCGACCGTTGGCGGCGTGGTATTTGGTACGGTGCTGGCACTCATGCGCCTGTCGGGCAAGAAGTGGCTGGAAGTCCCCGCCACCATCTACGTCAACGGCATGCGCAGCATTCCGCTGGTGATGGTGATCCTGTGGTTCTTTTTGCTGGTGCCCGCCATCATTGGCAGGCCGATTGGTGCCGAAATGTCGGCGGTGATCACCTTCATTGCGTTTGAGGCCGCGTACTTCAGCGAAATCATGCGCGCCGGTATCCAGTCCATTCCCAAGGGTCAGGTGTATGCCGGCCAGGCGCTGGGCATGACGTACAGCCAGAACATGAAGCTGGTGGTGCTGCCCCAGGCGTTTCGCAACATGCTGCCGGTGCTGCTCACGCAGACCATCATCCTGTTTCAGGACACCTCGCTTGTGTATGCCATCGGTGCCTACGACATGCTCAAGGGCTTTGAAGTGGCGGGCAAAAACTATGGTCGCCCCATCGAGGCCTACCTGGCCGCCGCCGTGCTGTACTTTGTGATGTGCTTTGCGCTGTCCTGGATGGTCAAGCGCCTGCACCAGAAGATCGCGATCATTCGCTGATGCGGGCGCGACAGGCTCAAGAGATTGGATTGAGGAATAACAAATGATCGAACTCAAAAACGTATCCAAGTGGTATGGCCCGGTGCAGGTGCTCAACGACTGCACGGCCAGCATCCAGAAGGGTGAAGTCGTGGTGGTGTGCGGGCCTTCGGGTTCAGGCAAGTCCACGCTGATCAAGACCATCAATGCTCTGGAGCCCTTCCAGAAGGGCGAAATCACGGTGGACGGGATTGCGCTGCACGACGCCAAGACCGACCTGCCCAAGCTGCGCAGCCGTGTCGGCATGGTGTTTCAGCACTTCGAGCTGTTTCCCCACCTGTCGGTCACGGAAAACCTGACCATCGCGCAGATCAAGGTGCTGGGTCGCAGCCCCGACGATGCCAAAAAGCGCGGCCTGAAGATGCTCGAGCGCGTGGGTCTGATGGCGCACAAGGACAAGTTCCCCGGCCAGCTCTCCGGCGGCCAGCAGCAGCGCGTGGCGATTGCCCGTGCGCTGTCGATGGACCCCATCGTGATGCTGTTCGATGAACCCACGTCGGCGCTCGACCCCGAAATGGTGGGCGAAGTGCTGGATGTGATGGTGGGCCTGGCCAATGAAGGCATGACCATGATGTGCGTGACCCACGAAATGGGCTTTGCCCGCAAGGTGAGCAACCGCGTGATCTTCATGGATGTGGGCGGCAAGATCCTGGAAGACTGCTCCAAGGAAGACTTCTTCAACAACCCCGATGCCCGCCAGCCGCGCACCAAGGATTTCCTGAACAAGATCCTGCAGCACTGACGTTGCCCCCTGAGTCGCCTGCGGCGCGTTCCCCCACGGGAGACACCGCCAGCGCGGCGGGGCGGCCCTTGCGCGGCGGCCACTGGCATGGGCCACGCCGGTTGCAACCGCCGTGAGCCCGGCTGGCCCAGCCCCAAGCTCAGATCCGACCAGGCGCCCTCTGCGGGCGCTTTTTCTTTTGGGGCTGGCGGGCACGCTGGGATCGGTACCTGCGCGGTCCTGCCCGGCACCCCGGGCGGTTTTCTTCGCGTTTTAGAAGACCAACGCGCCGTCTCGCCGACTCCACGGCTTCTGAGCCTAAAAACGGCAGTTGACCGCTTGTCATCTTGGCGCACACCGCACGGACTCGGGCCTTGGGTTGTTTTTGCAGCCTCACCTTTGGGGTGACAGCGCTATGCACTTGCCAGCACCGCTTTTGGAGCGCCATGCGGTGTTGCTTCTCCTTGCAGGCACGAGCCTGCCGCGTCGTCGCGCCTTGCCTGGCAATCCAACAGCAGCGCTGGCAAATGCATCCAACTGCCGTTTTTAGGCTGAGTGCTATGACAACAACAGCACTTGGAGCAATGGGACAATGCGGCCCATGATTGCTTCTACGCCTACCCCCATCGACACCCTCACCATCACCCGCCCTGACGACTGGCACCTGCATGTGCGCGACGGCCAGGCGCTGAACACCGTGGTGCCGCACACTGCCGCCCAGTTTGGCCGTGCGATCATCATGCCCAACCTGCGCCCGCCTGTGACCACGGCCGAGCAGGCGCTGGCGTACAAGCAGCGCATCCTGGCTGCCGTGCCTTCGGGCATGCAGTTCGAGCCGCTGATGACCCTGTACCTCACCGACAACCTGCCGCCCGAGGAGATTGCCCGGGCCCACGCTGCGGGCGTCGTCGCCTGCAAGCTCTACCCCGCGGGCGCCACCACCAACAGCGACGCGGGCGTGACCGACCTGCGCAAGACGTACAAGACGCTCGAAGCCATGCAAAAGGCCGGCATCCTGCTGCTGGTGCATGGCGAAGTGACCAGCAGCGATATCGACCTGTTCGACCGCGAAGCCGCCTTCATCGACCAGCAACTCATCCCGCTGCGGCGCGACTTTCCTGAACTCAAGATCGTCTTCGAGCACATCACCACCAAGGATGCGGCCGACTACGTGCAGCAGGCCGATCGCTTCACCGCCGCCACCATCACCGCCCACCACCTGCTGTACAACCGCAACGCCATCTTCACCGGCGGAATCCGTCCGCATTACTACTGCCTGCCCGTGCTCAAGCGCGAAACGCACCGCCTGGCGCTGGTGCAGGCGGCCACCAGCGGATCGGCCAAGTTCTTTCTGGGCACCGACAGTGCCCCGCACCCGGCCCACCTCAAGGAGCATGCCACCGGCTGCGCCGGTTGCTACACCGCACATGCGGCCATCGAGATGTATGCCGAGGCATTCGACAGCGTGGGCGCGCTCGACCAACTCGAGGGCTTTGCCAGCTTCCATGGCCCGGACTTCTACGGCCTGCCGCGCAATACCGGCACCATCACCCTGCGCCGCGAATCATGGACGCCACCGGAGAGCTTTGCCTTTGGCGATGCCAGCCTCAAGCCCCTGCGCGCCGGTGAAGCGCTACCGTGGCGAGTGTTGGCATAACGCCCCTGAGCGCCATCGACTGGGGCGCGCCCTGGCTGGAGCCGTGGCGTGTGCTGGGCGAGCCGCTGGCGCAGCGGGTGACTGCCACGGCAGAGCCGGTTCACGCCGTGCTGCAGTCCGCCGTGGGGGCCAGGCTCCCGGTGGGTTTTGCGCCGCAGTCCGAGCTGCCTGCCGGTACGGCCTACGAGCAGCACATCTGGGACACCGGCCGCGTCCCCACGCGCGACAATCTGCACGACTTTTTCAACGGCCTGGTGTGGTCGCAGTTTCCCCAGACCAAGCGGCGGCTGAACCAGCTTCAGGCCCAGGCCCTGGCCACCCAAGGCGTGCGGGCGGCGCGCGGCCCGCTGCGCGATGCGCTGACGGTGTTTGATGAAAACGGTGCCTTGCTCAGTGCCCCTGCGCCGCTGTGGCACGCCCTGCGCGCGCGGGACTGGCAGCGGTTGTTTGTGACCTTGCGGCCGCTGTGGGCGCAGGCTCACCTGATCCTGTTCGGCCATGCGCTTTTGGAAAAGCTGGTTTACCCAAGAAAACCCATGGTTGCGCACGTCCTGCAAGCGCAGAATGCTATCAATAAAATAGCAACTTGGGAGGGGTGGTTGTGCGCCGCGATGGAGGCCGACGCCTGGGCTGACAAACCCTTTGCGCCGCTGCCCGTGCTGGGCGTGCCCGGCTGGTGGCCGGCCAATGCTGACCCCGGCTTTTATGCCGATGCGCAGGTATTTCGCCCGCTGCGAGCGACGCAGGCGGACGCTCGCAGGTGACTTACAGGCGCTAACCCGGATATTTCACCGTCCTCCGTAAAAACGATGACGGCATGGCCCTTTGAGTGCGCGTTTATCGAGGTGTAGAAACTTGATGAACGAGCGAGCCATGCCGAATCCAAACTGTACCGAACAAACTGAAGGGAACCTCTAAAAACCCCCCACCTCAAACGCCGAAGACGAAACGAAAGCCTAGCCGATGCCTTCCCCGCCAACCCGCAGCGCCATCAAACACGATCTCTTTGCCGACAACACGCGGCTGGCCAAGCTCGATGCGCTGG
>NZ_JBKDRI010000125.1:0-6370 GCF_046341535.1 Acidovorax sp.
TCGGCTGCAAATCGACCGCAGCGGTCCATTTTTAACCGCCTTTTTGCCCCATAGCTCGGCTATGGGGCTGCAAATTCGGCAAAAACTGTCCTCGCTGGGGCCGATTTTCGCTTTCGACGCTCCAAGTCCGACAGGCTCCTAAAATCTTCGGCCTCACCCCCAAAGAATGCCTTCCATGACCCAGGGACTGATCCGTATCCGCGGCGCGCGCCAGCACAATCTCAAGAACCTGGACCTGGACATCCGCACCGGCGAGCTCACGGTCGTCACCGGCCCCAGCGGCTCGGGCAAGTCAAGCCTGGTGTTCGACACCCTGTATGCCGAAGGTCAGCGCCGGTATGTGGAGACCTTCAGCGCCTACGCGCGTCAGTTTCTCGACCGCATGGACAAGCCCGCGGTGGACAAGGTCGAGGGCGTGCCCCCGGCCATTGCCATTGACCAGACCAACCCCGTGCGCTCCAGCCGCTCCACCGTGGGCACCATGACGGAGTTGAACGACCACCTCAAGCTGCTGTTCGCGCGCGCGGGCCAGTTGTTTGACCAGCAGACCGCCCAGCCCGTGCGGCACGACACGCCCGAGACCATCTATGCCGAACTGGCCGCGCGTTGCGCCGCAGCGGGCGATCCACGCGTGGTGCTGACCTTTCCGGTGGAGCTGCCCGCCAACACCAGCGCCGAGCAGGTCGAGCAATGGCTGTCGGCCAGCGGCTTCACCAAGGTGCAGGCCGAACGCGAAGAGGTCAGGCCCACGGGGCCGCGCACCAGCGCCGCGCCGGGCAGCCCCAAGCCATCGGGCACCTCATCGGGGAGCGCGGGGGCCGTGAAAGTGCTCGATGTGGTGGCCGACCGCTTGCGCCTGGGCAACGCCGAGAAGGCACGGGTGATCGAGGCGATCGAGGTGGCCCTCAAGCGCGGCACGGGGCGACTGAATGTGTACGTCCTTCCCCAGCCCGTTCAGCCTGAGCCTGTCGAAGGCCGGGACAGCGTTTCGACAGACTCCGCGCGCATGGAACCTGCACCAGCCGTGCCCGATCTGTGGCGCTTTTCTACCGGCCTGCACTGCCCCGACAGCGACCTGCGCTACAGCGACCCCATTCCATCGATGTTCTCGTTCAACTCCGCCGTGGGCGCGTGCGAAAGCTGCCGCGGCTTTGGGCGCGTGATCGGTGTGGACTATGGCCTGGTCATTCCCAACGACAAGCTCACGCTGCGCGCCGGTGCCATCAAGACCATCCAGACCCCCGCCTGGCAAGAAGCGCAGGACGACCTCATGCGCCACGCCGAAACAGCAGGCATTCCACGCGACACGCCCTGGTACAAACTCACCGACGACCAGAAGAAATGGGTGATTGAAGGATCACCGAACTGGAATGGCAAGTGGAACCAGCAGTGGTATGGCATCAAGCGTTTTTTCGAGTACCTCGAGAGCAAGGCCTACAAGATGCACATCCGTGTGCTCTTGTCCAAGTACCGCAGCTACACGCAGTGCCCCACCTGCGCCGGTGCGCGGCTCAAGACCGAAAGCCTGCTGTGGCGCATGGGCCGCAAGGAGGATGCCGACGCGGTGCTGGAGCCGGGCAAGCGTTTCATGCCCGAAGGCGTGCAGTGGAGCCGTGAGCAGCTGCAGGCGCTGCCCGGTCTGTGCCTGCACGACCTGATGCTGCTGCCCATCGACCGACTGCGGGCCTTTTTTGCCCGCATGCAGTTGCCCGTGGGTGACGACGCCAAGGGCGGCGATGCGCAGGCGCTGAAACTGCTGCACGAAGAAATCACCACCCGCCTCAAATACCTGTGCGATGTGGGCATTGGCTACCTCACGCTCGACCGGCAAAGCCGCACGCTCTCGGGCGGCGAGGTGCAGCGCATCAACCTCACCACAGCGCTGGGCACCAGTCTGGTGAACACGCTGTTTGTGCTGGACGAACCCAGCATTGGCCTGCACCCGCGCGACATGCACCGCATCACCGAGGCCATGCTGCGCCTGCGCGATGCAGGCAACACCCTGGTGGTGGTCGAGCACGACCCGGCAGTCATGCTGGCGGCCGACCGCATGATCGACATGGGCCCCGGCCCCGGCCGCCTGGGCGGGCAGATCGTGTTTGACGGCAGCACAGCCGACCTGCGCCGGGCCGACACGCTGACGGGCGCCTACCTGGGCGGGCGCAAGCAGGTGGGCTTTGGCTTCAAGCGCATGGTGACCGATGCCACGCCGCGCCTCATCCTCGAAGGCGCGCGCGAGCACAACCTGCAAAACGTGTCGGTGGAGTTTCCGCTGCAGCGCCTGGTCACCGTGACGGGCGTGAGCGGCTCGGGCAAATCGAGCCTGATCCAGGATGTGCTGGCCCCCGCGCTGCTGCGCCACTTCGGCAAGGCCACCGACACCCCCGGCGCGCACGACCGCATGCTGGGGGCCGACCACCTGACGGACGTGGTGTTCGTGGACCAGTCGCCGATTGGCAAAACCGCGCGCTCCAACCCCGTGAGCTACGTGGGCGCATGGGACAGCATCCGTGAGCTTTTTGCTGTGGCACCGCTGTCCAGGCAGCGCAGCTACACCGCAGCCAAGTTCAGCTTCAACAGCGGCGACGGGCGTTGCCCGACCTGCGGGGGCTCGGGCTTCGAGCATGTGGAGATGCAGTTCCTCTCGGACGTGTACCTGCGCTGCCCCGACTGCGATGGCAAACGCTACCGGCCCGAGATTCTGGAAATCACCATCGAGCGCGGCGGGCGCAACCTCAACGTGGCCGACGTGCTGGCGCTCACCGTGGCCGAGGCGGCGGCCTTGTTTGCCGATGACCGCGATGTGATCCGCGCGCTACAGCCCATCGTGGACGTGGGGCTGGAATATGTAGCGCTGGGCCAGCCCGTGCCCACGCTCAGCGGCGGCGAGGCCCAGCGGCTCAAGCTGGCAGGCTTTCTGGCGGAAGCCGCGCGCGTGCAAAGCAAATCACGCCAGGCCGTCGCGCGCAAGGGCACGCTGTTTCTGTTTGACGAGCCCACCACCGGCTTGCACTTTGACGACATTGCCAAGCTCATGCGCGCGCTGCGCAAGCTCATCGATGCGGGGCATTCGCTCATCGTCATCGAGCACAACCTGGACGTGATCCGCGCAAGCGACTGGCTCATCGACCTGGGCCCGGAAGGTGGCTATGCGGGCGGCCTGGTCGTGGCCGAGGGCACGCCCGAAGATGTGCGGCAGCACGCCACCTCGCACACCGGGCAGGCGCTGCGCGACTACGAACTGGCCCTGGGCGAAGGCGACCATTCGGTCCACGAAAAAGCTGCTGTGCTACGAAAAAAAGAGCGATTTGCCCATGATGGACAAGCGCAAAAGGCCAAAAATGTGATTGAAATCGTCAACGCCAAAGAGCACAACCTCCGCAACCTGAGCGTGGACATTCCGCGCGGCAAGTTCAACGTGGTGACGGGCGTCAGTGGCTCGGGCAAGTCCACGCTGGCGTTCGACATTCTGTTCAACGAAGGCCAGCGGCGCTACCTGGAATCGCTCAACGCCTATGCGCGCAGCATCGTGCAGCCCGCAGGCCGCCCCGAGGTGGATGCGGTCTACGGCATCCCGCCCACCGTGGCGATTGAGCAGCGGCTCTCGCGCGGCGGGCGCAAGTCCACCGTGGGCACCACCACCGAGGTGTGGCACTTTCTGCGCCTGCTGTACGTCAAGCTCGGCACGCAGCACTGCACCAAGGATGGCGCCGCCGTGCAGCCGCAAACGCCCGAGAGCATCGCGGCGCAGCTGCTCACGCAGTTTCGCGGCCAGCACATTGGCCTGCTCGCTCCGCTGGTGATGAACCGCAAGGGCGTCTACACCGAGCTGGCCGACTGGGCCCGCCCCCGCGGTTACACGCACCTGCGCGTGGATGGCAACTTTGTGCCCACCACCCACTTCCCGCGCATTGACCGCTTCAAGGAACACACCATCGAGCTGCCCGTGGCCAGCCTCGATGTAACGCCCGAGAACGAGGCCGCCCTGCGCGCCGCGCTGGCCGATGCGCTCACGCACGGCAAGGGCGTGGTGCATGTGCTCAGCGGCATCGCCGGCCTGCGCGAAGCCATGGAGGCCGGCAAGCCCACGGCGGGCATCGGTACGCTGCAGGTGTTTTCGACCAAGCGCGCCTGCCCCGTGTGTGCCACCAGCTATGCCGAGCTGGACCCGCGCCTTTTTTCCTACAACAGCAAGCACGGCTGGTGCCCCGACTGCGTGGGCACGGGCGTCAAGCTCACCCGCGACCAGCGCAAGGTGTTTGACGATTCGGTGCAGGACGACAAGGAAAAAGGCCGCGAGCAGACCTTTGCCGAGCCCGAGGTGGAAGACCTGGCCGACACCGCTTGCCCAAGTTGCAACGGCACGCGCCTGAACGCCACAGCCCGGGCCGTGAAGTTTGCGGGTGTGGGCATCACGGACATCGCCGCCCTGTCGGTGTCCGATGTGCGGCGCTGGATCGCCACCCTGCGCATCGAAGGGGCCATGACTCCGCGCGAGGCCGACATTGCCCGCGACCTGGTGCCCGAGATCCAGAGCCGCCTTGAATTTCTGGAAGAAGTCGGCCTGGGCTACCTCACGCTCGACCGGGGCGCACCCACCCTCAGCGGCGGCGAGGCGCAGCGCATCCGCCTGGCCGCGCAACTGGGCAGCAACCTGCAGGGCGTGTGCTATGTGCTGGATGAGCCCACCATCGGCCTGCATGCGCGCGACAACCAGATCTTGCTCAACGCCCTGCACAAGCTGGGCGACAAGGGCAACACGCTGGTGGTGGTGGAGCACGATGAAGACACCATCCGCCGTGCCGACCACATCATCGACATCGGCCCGAGCGCGGGCAAGCGCGGCGGGCGGCTGGTGGCGCAGGGCAGCGTGGCCGACATCACCGGCACCCCCGATTCGCAAACCGGCCGCTACCTGCTGCACGCCATGAAGCACCCGCTGCAACTGCGCCGCAGCATGACCCCCGGCGAAGTGGGTGTCGAGGCCACGGTCGCCTTCGCCCAGGCCGAAGCGGCAGCGCCCACGGGTCGCCAAAGTGCAGCCGAGAAAAAGCGCGCCGCCCAGGCCGCAGCGCTGGCGGCCGATGCACTCACCGAAGCCAAAGAACGCGCCGCCATGCGCTGGCTCACCGTGCATGGCGCGCACTTGCACAACCTGCACCACGTGACGGCCACCGTGCCGCTGCACCGCCTGGTGGCGGTCACGGGCGTCAGCGGCTCGGGCAAGTCCACCCTGGCGCGCGATGTGCTGCTGGCCAATGTGCAGGCGTGGGTGCAGCAACGCTCCACCAAGGCGGGGCGCGATGCGATGGATGCAGGCAAAGCCCCGGCTCTGGTCGGTTGCACCGGCCTGTCGGGCTTTGAGAGCATCGACCGTGTGCTGGAGGTGGACCAGACGCCGATCGGCAAAACACCGCGTTCATGCCCTGCCACCTACATCGGCTTTTGGGACACCATCCGCAAGCTGTTTGCCGAAACGCTGGAGGCCAAGGCGCGCGGCTATGCGGCCGGGCGCTTTAGTTTCAACACTGGTGAAGGCCGCTGCCCCAGCTGCGAAGGCGCGGGCGTGCGCACCATCGAGATGAGCTTTCTGCCCGATGTGAAGGTGCCGTGCGAGACCTGCCACGGCGCGCGCTTCAACCCCGAAACCCTGGCCGTGACCTGGCGCGGCAAAAGCATTGGCGATGTGCTGCAGATGGAGGTGGACGAGGCCGTGGGCTTTTTTGCCAGCATGCCCAGCATTGCCCACCCGCTGCAGCTTTTGCAGGACGTGGGCCTGGGCTACCTCACGCTGGGACAGCCCTCGCCCACACTCAGCGGCGGCGAGGCGCAGCGCATCAAGCTTGTGACCGAACTCACCAAGGTGCGCGACGAGGTCGGCCGCCGGGGCCAGAAGGCGCCCCACACGCTGTACGTGCTGGACGAGCCCACGGTGGGCCTGCACATGGCCGATGTGGACAAACTCATCCGCGTGCTGCACCGCCTGGTGGACGGCGGCCACAGCGTGATCGTGATCGAGCACGACCTGGATGTGATTGCCGAAGCCGACTGGATCCTGGACCTGGGCCCGGAAGGGGGAGGTGCGGGTGGCCGCATCGTGGCCGCGGCCACGCCGGAAGACCTGGTGGCGGCGGGTACCCATACCGGCAGGGCGCTGGCGCAGGTGCTGGCGCGCTGATCATGCCCAGGGGCCGCGTGGCCCCATGCTGCGGTATCCTGCGGCCCCACAACCTAACGAGTAAGGATAGATCGCGCGAAGCCGCGATCTGATCCGTTTGTTGGACAAGCCCGGTGGTGAAAGCTGAAGTGGGAAGTTGTGCCCCTGTAGATTGATCCGATGGAGCGGGGTGCGGTGGGCAGACCTTGGTGG
>NZ_JBKDRI010000126.1:0-22709 GCF_046341535.1 Acidovorax sp.
ATGGCGTATGAGGTCACGCGCGACATGCCGCTGCAGGACGTGCAAATCGAGACCCCGCTGGAAGTCATGACCGGCAAAATGATCGATGGCAAGAAGCTGGTGCTGGTGTCCATCCTGCGGGCGGGCAACGGCTTTCTGGACGGCATGCTCAATGTGGTGCCGGGTGCCCGCGTGGGCCACATCGGTCTGTATCGCGACCCCGAGACGCTGCAGCCGGTGGAGTACTACTTCAAAATGCCTTCTGAAATGCATGAGCGTGACGTCATCGTGGTCGACCCCATGCTGGCCACGGGCAATTCAGCGGCAGCCTGCGTGGGCCGCCTCAAGCAACTCAAGCCCCGCTCCATCAAGTTCGTGTGCCTGCTGGCCGCCCCCGAAGGGGTGGCCACGCTGCAAAAAGCGCACCCCGATGTGCCCATATTCACCGCCGCCATCGACCGCGAGCTCAACGACCACGGCTACATCCTTCCGGGCCTGGGCGATGCGGGCGACCGGATTTTTGGTACCAAGTAGCCGGCATCGCGCAGCCTGAACCCGAACCTCTTCATGCTTGACCTTCTTATCACCCGCGCCACCCTGCCCGACGGTCGCAAAGACATGTCGATTGCCGTCGAAAACGGTCGCATTGCCGAGGTGACGCATGGCCTGCACGCACCTGCCCACGAGACCGTGGACGCGGGCGGCTTGCTGGTCAGCCCGCCTTTTGTCGATGCGCACTTCCACATGGATTCCACGCTGAGCTACGGCCAGCCGCGGGTGAACGACAGCGGCACGCTGCTGGAAGGCATTGCACTGTGGGGCGAGCTCAAGCCCACGCTGACGCACGACGCCATCGTGCAGCGCGCGCTGCAGTATTGCGACATGGCCGTAGCGCGGGGGCTTCTGGCCATTCGCAGCCATGTGGACACCAGCCACCCGAGCCTGCTGCCGGTGCACGCACTGCTGGATGTGAAGCAGCGCGTGGCGTCCTATCTGGAACTGCAGCTGGTGGCCTTCCCGCAAGACGGGGTGCTGCGCGCACCCGGCGGACTGGATAAGCTCAAGCGGGCGCTGGACCTGGGTGTAGATGTGGTGGGAGGCATCCCCCACTTCGAGCGGACCATGGCCCAGGGGGCCGAGAGCGTGAAGATCCTCTGCGAACTGGCAGCCGAGCGCGGCAAGCGCGTGGACATGCATTGCGACGAATCCGACGACCCGCATTCGCGCCATGTGGAGACCCTGGCCTTTGAGACCCAGCGACTGGGCCTGCAGGGCCGCGTCACCGGATCGCACCTGACCTCCATGCACAGCATGGACAACTACTACGTGAGCAAGTTGATCCCACTCATGGCTGAGGCGGACCTTGGCGTGGTGGCCAACCCGCTGATCAACGTCACCTTGCAGGGCCGCCACGACAGCTACCCCAAACGCCGTGGCATGACCCGCGTGCCCGAGCTGATGGCAGCAGGCCTGACCGTGGCCTTTGGCCACGACTGTGTGCTCGATCCCTGGTACAGCGGCGGTAGCGCCGACATGCTGGAGGCCGCGCACATGGGGATGCACCTTGCACAGATGACCAGCCAGGCAGCGATGCGCGCGTGCTTTGAGGCCGTGACGACGCATCCCGCGCGCCTGCTCGGGCTGGAAGGCTATGGCATTGCGCCGGGTTGCCACGCCGACTTCATGCTGCTGCACGCGCGCAGCCCGGCGGACGCGATCCGCCTACGTGCAGCTCGGCTCGCTGTGTGGCGGCGCGGCAGGCTGCTGGCGCGGCAGCATGCCCCCTCGGCCCAACTGCTCCTGTCGGGGCGCCCTGCCGAGGTGGATTTCTTATAAGAAGAGCCCCCGGCACCCTGTTTGGAAGCCAAAGAGCCGAACCAGTTCATAGGGCAAAGCCCCTCATGCCAAACGCATGATCGTCTTGCGAAATCGTGCTGACACCAGCGCCATGCGGTCCGGCAACCGCACTCAACCCTGACGCCCATGCGCCCCAAGGCGGTCAGCGCGCAGGGTGCACCCGCCACGGCGCTCGCTGCCCCGGTTCAGGCGGCCACGCTGCACTCGCGGCGCAGCAGCGCCAGCGCATCGTGCAACTGGTAGTCCATGTCGCTGAGCAGCGTTCTTTGCGCGTCCTGCACAAAGCTGTGCCACAACGCGATGTAGTCCGCATGGCGCGCGCCGGGCGCATGCTCGCGAATGAAGCCGGTGGCCAGGGCTGCGTCCAGGCCCGATTTGCGCAGCTTGCGCACCAGGCTGGCCGCCGTTTTTTCGGTCAGCAGCGTCTTCTTGGGGGCACCGGCGGCCACGCACAGGAAGAGCGTGAGCAGGCTGTGCTCGTCGTCATTGCCCTGCACCGTTTTAGTCCAGGTCTTGCTGGCGGGTTGCAGCAGCTCTTCGCCGGCATCGAGCTCGTCCAGGCTGCGGTGGTAGTCATCCACTTCGGCCAGCGGATCGTCTAGCAGGAAGTAGCGTGAACGAAAGGCACTGGTGGGGCGCATCAGCGGGCGCAGCGCGGTGGCCGGGTCCAGCAGCTTGCGCAGATCGGCACGCACTGTGTCGTACTCGGCCTGCACCGCTTCACGCAACGCGCCCGGCAGGCCGGCCGGCAGGCGCATGACCGCGGTATCCGCCGAAAGCGACTGCTTGCGCTGGGCATTCACCGCCTTCTCGAACACCCCAGGGTGCGGCCAATCGGACACGCGCGGCGCCAGCACCTGCAGCACCAGAGCGGTGCGTATCACTGCCTCGGCATCAGCACCCGCCTCCTGCAGGGTATCGAGGTCCAGGTCGTACTGCTCGGCCATCCACAGCGCAGCGTCGATCGCCGCAGCAATGCGGCTGCGACGCGCGAGCTCTGCACGGTATTGCGCATGGCTGCGCAGCGACCACAGCCCCAGCAGCGGCACATCGGCATCGGCAAACCCGGCCATGCCGAAATTGCTGCTCTCGGGCATGGCGATCAGGCGGCGCAGCATGTCCGAGCCAGCCTTGGAGCGCGACAGCAACGAATGGTCGCGCAGCAACACCGCCGACTGCTCCAGGTCGGCCCCCGTGGTTTCCAGCAGATGCAGGCTGATGAGGTTCACGATCCGATCGCGCGCCCTCTCCAGCTCGGGCCGCAGGAACTCACTGCCAAAGTACCGCGCGATCTGCACCATGCCCTTGGGCGCATCGGCGTTCAGGGCCGCCAGCCGCTCGGCATCGATGATCCCGCGCTGCACGCCATACACCAGCGCCTTCTCGAAAAACGGACGGGCGTCGTGGAGCTGTAGTGCGGAGGATGTGGTTT
Source organism: Acidovorax sp. (assembly GCF_046341535.1). GTDB lineage: Bacteria > Pseudomonadota > Gammaproteobacteria > Burkholderiales > Burkholderiaceae_C > Acidovorax. The sequence goes on from NZ_JBKDRI010000126.1 coordinate 3,269, forward strand.
CCGTCATGTCATCGTTCGGTGGCATCAGTGCCCACCACCATCTGGTGCGTGAAAAGGGCGCGACCCCTGAGGGAGACGCCGAGCAAGGGCCGCCCCGCAGCGGGGCCGTCGTCCCCCGGAGGGGTAAGGCGCCGCAGGCGACTCAGGGGCAAGCCATCTAAATGGCGGATTCCTCATCCGACACCCGCGCCGCAGGCGTGACCTTGCCGCGATCGGTTTCGCTGGTCTCGATCTTGCCATCGTCTTCCTCAGCAGGTTCGTCGCCTTCATCCTGCCCCCTGTCGTAGGCCCGCGCTTTGGCACGCAGCACCAGCAGGGTTTCGATGAACAGATCGCGGCATTCATAACGAAGCAGCCAGGCCATTTGCATCCAGTCGCGGTCGGCCACCTCGTCCAGGTCCACGCGCGGTTGCAGATAGCCCGAGGCCAGCAGTTCATCGTCGCTCAGGGTGGGGCCATAGTCCTCGGTGGCGTCAAAGGTGCCGGTGCGCGCAAACGCCTCCACGCGGCTCCACTTCTCGGCAAAGTAGTTGGCCAGGGCCTCGCTGCCACCCTCCAGGTCGCCGATGGCGGTCAAAAACTCCACCGGGTCTGCGCCGTCGCGGAAGATCACGGCGTTGACCATGCTGCGCAGATGCGTGTGCGTGAGGTCCTTGTACTGCTTTTCCAGCACCATGGCGCGGGCGAATTGCTCGGGCGTGACCAGCATGTTCACCACGGATGCCTTGGAGTCGTCGTACTCGCGCATCACCGCCAGGATGTCCTTGGGCGCGAGCTGGTCCAGCACCACCATCAGCGCGTTGTCGCCATCGGTGTCGGCCAGTTCGGCCAGCGCCGATTCCGCGCCGACGATATCGCCAGCTGCGATCAGGCTGGTGGTCTTGGTGATGAGTGCAAGGTGGTTGGTCATGGTGGTCTTCCGTATCGATGGGTTCACTCTGTCACGGTTATCCCCGGCCAGCTTTGAGGTATGTCAGGCGCAGCGCATCCATGCGCTGCCGTGCCAGACCGCCAGCACATCGGTCTTATTCCTTGCGCTCAAAACCCGCGTCGGCCAGCCAGTTCGACGCAACCTCTTCCCGCGTTCGGCTGTCTTGCGGCTCCATCGCGTCGTCGGCGCTCAGCGCGTTGTATTCATCGTCGTGCTCGGCGTCGTCACCAGCTTCGTCGTCGGCATCATGCCCCTCCTCCAGGCTCGATGCTGTCGCCGCCATGGATGCCATACGGGCCTGCGCATGCAGATACTCCAGAGCCGCCGCAATCGCCAGAAAGCGACCACCTGTCGACTCCCGCAGCACGGTCTGCGCCAAGCGCTCGGCCCAGGGCTCCAGCCGCACAGCGCTGGCGAGAGCGCCCCACGCGGGAAGATCGTCCACAGGCAGGCGAATGAGCTGCTCCATGGCAGCAGGCGCGGTAAATCGGAAGCCCTGGTGGAAGACCACGGCCACCATCTCAGGGGCCAGGTCCATCATCTGCACCAGGAAGGCGATTTCATCGCGCTTTTCGGTCAGGCGCTTGCGCAGCACATCCTTGCCCTCGGAGTCGGATAGAAGATCGTCCAACTCCGCCTGGTATGCCAGGCGCAAATCACGAAAATAAGGAGACATAGTCAATGGGAACCTGCGGCAGAAATGATGCGCGATGCATAGGAGTGCCAGATTTCCCGCGCGCTCTGTAGTGGGTCATCCAGCAAATTGCGGCGACGATTGTCGTCATAAACCTGGCGCGCGTTCTCGTCAGACAGCACCTCGTATGCCTTTTGTATCGCCTGAAAGCGCTGCGCCGCGTCGGGAGCATCGTTGCGGTCGGGGTGGTAGAAAGAGGCCTTTTGGCGAAACGCCTTCTTGATGTCTGCCAGCGGGGCATTGGCCGTGACGCCTAGGGTTGCGTAGTGGTCTTCGGTCATCTATTTGTCTGCAATGTCATGAAGCAACCCCAGGCTGGTACCTGCCTCACCCAGCGCCGTTCGCTCCCCACCCATCAACCACCGAGACTCACGAACACGTTTTGCACGTCGTCGTTGGAGTCGATAGCCGCCAGAAAAGCCTCAACTTCTTCGAGCTGCTCGGCCGTGAGGTTGGCCGGGTTCACCGGGTTCTTGGGCTTGTAGCCCAGCTTGACCGACAGCACGTTGAAGCCATGGGCTGGCAGCGCGCGGCTCACCAGGTCGAGATCCGTGGGATCCGTCCAGAACGTCGTGGTTCCCTCCTCGTCGCCAGCTTCAAAATCCTGGGCGCCCGCTTCGATGGCTGCCAGTTCCGCATCGGCGTCGGCCGCGGCTGGTTCCGCCTCGATCATGCCGACGTGATTGAAGTCCCACGCCACCGAGCCGGATGTACCGAGCTGCCCCTTGCGGAACAGCACCCGCATTTCGGGTGCGGTGCGGTTGACGTTGTCGGTCAGGCACTCGACCATGACGGCCACCCTATGCGGCGCGAAGCCTTCATAGATCACGCGTTCGTAGTGGACGGCATCGGCACCCGTGCCCGAACCCTTCTTGATGGCGCGCTCCAGCGTGTCTTTGGGCATCGACGCCTTGCGGGCCTGCTCGACCACCAGGCGCAGCCGGGCATTGCTGGCCGGGTCAGCGCCACCGCGAGCGGCCACGGTGATTTCCTTGACCAGCTTGCCAAACAGCTTGCCCTTGGCGTCGGCAACCTGTGCCTTGCCCTTTGCTTTCCACTGCGCGCCCATGTTGGACTCTCTTTTCGTTGGTGTTGCGGCGTACCGTGCTGTCGCCATGCCGTTGAGCATGAGCCCTTCGGGCCAAACCCTGTAGGGTACCACTGCCAGCCTCGTGGGGCCGCCGCAACAGTGCGCACCGCGCCGGTCGCTCGCCCGGGTAACCTAGGCTGCATGCAGATTTCAGCAACCCCCATGCCCCCGCCACACCCATGCTGAACGCGCTCTGGCTGGGCTTTTTCATGGTGGCAGCGGTGTCAGCCTTGTCGCAATGGCTGGTGGGCGGCAACGCGCAGATCTTTGCGGCCATGGTCGAGTCGCTGTTTGCCATGGCCAAACTGTCGGTCGAGGTCATGGTCCTGCTGTTTGGCACGCTCACCCTCTGGCTGGGCTTTTTGCGCATTGCCGAAAAGGCGGGTGTGGTCGAGGCGCTGGCGCGCTGGCTGTCGCCGCTGTTTGCGCGCCTGATGCCGGGCGTGCCCCGCGGCCACCCGGCGCTGGGCCTCATGACGCTGAACTTCGCTGCCAACGCCCTGGGCCTGGACAACGCGGCCACGCCCATTGGCCTCAAAGCCATGCGATCGCTGCAGGAGCTGAACCCCCATCCAGACACTGCCACCAACGCGCAAATCCTGTTTCTGGTGCTGAACGCCTCATCGCTCACCCTGCTGCCGGTGACGATCTTCATGTACCGACTGCAGCAGGGTGCGGCCGACCCCACACTGGTATTTCTGCCGATTCTGCTGGCCACCTCGGCCTCCACCCTGGTGGGCCTGCTGGCAGTGGCCGCAGTGCAACGCCTGCCGCTACTGAGCCCGATCGTGCTGGCCTACCTGCTGCCACTGGGCCTGGGGCTGGCCGCCCTGATGGCGCTGCTGGCCAGCCTCAGCGCCGCGGCGCTGGCACAACTGTCATCGCTGCTGGGCAACCTCACGCTGTTTGCGTTGATCGTGTTCTTTGTCGCGGTGGGCGCGTGGCGCAGGGTGCCGGTGTACGAGGCTTTTGTGGAGGGCGCGCGCGAGGGTTTCGACGTGGCCCGCGCTCTACTGCCCTACCTGGTAGCCATGCTGTGCGCCGTGGGTGTGTTTCGCGCATCGGGCGCGTTGGGCTATCTGCTGGAGGGCATCCGCTGGTGCGTGGAGGGGCTGGGGCTGGACACGCGGTTTGTCGATGCATTGCCCACTGCACTGGTCAAGCCGTTTTCAGGCAGCGCGGCACGCGCGATGCTAATCGAGACCATGCAAAGCCAGGGCGTGGACAGCTTTGCCGCCCTGGCCGCCGCCACCATCCAGGGCAGCACCGAGACAACGTTCTACGTGCTGGCCGTGTACTTCGGCGCGGTAGGCGTGCAGCGGGCGCGGCATGCTGTGGGATGCGCACTGCTGGCCGAACTGGCAGGGGTCGTCGCGGCGATTGGCGTTTGCTACTGGTTTTTCGGCTGAGGGCTTGGCGGAATCGTCGGCCATGCACCCGTGGGACCACGGCGCTGGGCAAAACCAGCCCCGAACCGGAGCATGAGGCTGAGAAGCGCCAACCCTCAGCGCCCCCCCAGCGCCTGCTCAAAGTCGGCGATGAGGTCCCGCGGGTCTTCCAGGCCCACCGACAAGCGGATCATCCCGTCGGCGATGCCCATGCTGGCCCGCACTGCGGGACCGGCCTCCCAAAAGATCGTGTGGGCCACCGGAATGATCAGCGTGCGCGTGTCGGCCAGGCCTGTGGCCTTGATGGGGAGCTGCAGGCGGTTGCATACGGCCATGCATTGATCGGCATCGCGAAGCTCGAAAGACAGCAACCACGACCCTGCCCTGAAATACTGCTTTGCCCGCGCATGCTGGGGGTGCGACTCCAGCATCGGGTAGAACACGCGGGCCACGGCCGGGTGCGCCTCCAGCCAGCGCGCCAATGCCAGCGCCGTGTCGCTGGTGCGATCCATGCGCAGGGCCAGGGTTTCGGCCCCCACAGCCAGTTGGTGCGCGGCATGGGACGACAGCGTGCCGCCCATGTCGCGCAGGCCCTTTTTGCGCAGCTGCTGCAGGCCCCAGCCCTTGAAGTCGCCTTTGCGGTAAGCGGCAAAGATGTTGGGGTAGCCGCTCCAGTTGAACAGGCCAGTGTCGGTCACAGCACCGCCCAGCGCATCGCCGTGGCCGCCAATGCTCTTGGTGAGCGAGTTGACGATCAGCCCTGCGCCGACCGTAGCTGCCCGGAAGATGTAGGGCGATGCCACGGTGTTATCGACCACATAGAGCAAGCCGCGCTGCGCACACAGCGCGCCAATGCCTCCCAGATCCGGGATCTGCGTGCCAGGGTTGGCAATGGTCTCGACAAACACCATGCGGGTGTTGGGGCGCACTGCGGCAGCCACCTGGGCGGCGTCGGTCACATCCACCGTGGTGATCTCGATGCCCAGGTCAGCCAGGGTGCCAAACACGCTGTTGGTGTTGCCAAACACGTACTGGCTGGCCACCAGGTGATCACCCGCCTTCAGCAACGTCATGAAGATCGCGCAGATGCCCGCCATGCCGGTGGAGAACACGATGGTGCCCAGGCCCTGCTCCATCTGGGTGATCTTCGACTCGAGCGCAGCCGTCGTCGGCGTGCCCTGGCGCGCATAGTTGAAGCCGCCCTTGGCTGTGCCCTGGAAGACCGCAATCAGGTCTTCCACCTTCTCATAGCCGTACTGCACCGAGGTGTGAATAGGCTTGTGGATCGCGCCATGCTCCGCGCCACCGAGCCGGTCGGCATGGACGATCTGGGTGGTCAGGCTGTAGGGGTGCGGTGTCGTCATAAAAATTTGCGCAATGTCTATGGGTCTGCATGAAACGCCGGGGCAGCAGCCACTGGCACGCCCTGATATCCGCGCCCCATGCCCATGGCTTGGCAAATTTATCAGGGACGCCAGGGACGGCGGCCTGGGGCACTAGGGAACCTCTGCATAACTCCCTGCGGTTTGCGCGGGCGCGGGCGCGGGCTCGGGCAGTCCACGGCGTTGCTTTTCTTGCCAATAGCCAGGCTATTGGGTGCAAAAGCGCCTTGTGGCCTATCCCGATCCGCACCCGCGCATCCTCGCGAGGGTTTTGCAGAGCTTCCCTAGGAGCCTGTCGGACTTGGAAATCGTCGGCTGCAAATCGACCGCAGCGGTCCATTTTTCACCGCCTTTTTGCCCCACAGCTCGGCTATGGGGCTGCAAATTCGGCAAAAACTGTCCTCGCTCTCGCCGATTTTCGCTTTCGACGCTCCAAGTCCGACAGGCTCCTAGCGCTCCGGCGCAATCTGCTCGGCGTAATCGTACAGGGCGCCCAGCAAGTCCTGGGCCCGGTCATCGGCCGTTTCCGATAACTCGTCGATTTCGGTGAACAGCTGCTCCACCGTGCGGGCGCCCCCTTGGCCATCGAACAGACAAGCGGCGCGGTGGGCCTCCCACTGTTCGGCCTCGGTTTCGTTCAACGTGTCGGGGAAGTTTCGGGCGCGGTAGCGCCACAGCAACTCGGCCAGGCGTGGGTCGTCAAACACTGCTCGCACCTTGGCAAGCTTATCGCCGGGCATGGTGCGCAGATCGTTGAGCAGGCGCCGGTCACGGTCGCCCACGAAGCCGCTGTAAAGGTCTTGGTCCACGTCCGGCGCGGCCTCGGCCGGGCGACTGAACACCGCGGGCCAGATACCGCTCATGTCGGGTAGCGCGCGGGCCAGCTCGGCACGCTGCATGGCTGCCGCCTTGTCGATGTTCCAGCGCTGCTCCAGCGCGGGTGTGAGGGTGTTGATGTTGCCCACCACCATCGGCGACCTGTTGAGGTGGATCGTCTTCACCGGCAGCCTCGTCACACCCTCGGGCAGCGCATCGGCCTTGGAAAACATGCGCAGCCGGATTTCATCGACCCCCATGGTTGCCAGCGGTGTTGGGTCGTGTGCCAGGTCCCAGGCGATCAGCTCGTTGCGGTTGGTAGGGTGGCTGGCCAGAGGCCACATCACCGCCAGGCAACCGCGCTCGGCGGGGAACATGCCCGACACATGCAAAAACGGGCGGGCTGTGATGGAGGTCGCGGGCAGGCGTAACTCGGCCGCCACACGGTCTTTTTTGCGCAGGCCCAGCGCAAACTCGAAAAGCTTGGGGTTGTGCTGGCGGATGAGCCGGGCCAGGGCGATGGTGGCGCGCACATCGGAAAGCGCGTCGTGGGCCGCCTCGTGCAGCAGGCCATTGGCCTTGGACAGGTGTTCGAGCTTGAAGCTGGGCGAGCCGTCTTCCTTTTTCGGCCACTGGATGCCCTCGGGCCGCAGCGCGTACGTCATGCGAACCACATCGAGCAAGTCCCACCGGCCGCACTGGTTTTGAAACTCGCGCGCGTAGGGGTCAATCAGGTTGCGCCAGAACATGAAGCGCGTGATCTCGTCGTCAAACCGAATGGTGTTGTAGCCCACGCCAATCGTTCCCGGCTGAGCGAATTCGGTCTCAATGCGGGCCGCAAACTGGTGCTCGGGAATCCCCCACTCCAGGCACAGCTGGGGCGTGATGCCGGTAATGAGGCACGACATCGGGTCAGGCAGGTAGTCACTGGCCGGCTGGCAGTAAAGCATCAGCGGTGAGCCGATCTCGTTGAGCTCGGCATCGGTGCGGATGGCGGCAAACTGCGCGGGCCGATCGCGGCGCGTATGGGCCCCGAAGGTTTCGTAGTCGTGCCAAAGAAAGGTATGGGGGGCCATGCGGTGAAAGTGATGACATGCGCTGCGCCAGGCGCGAGGCCTACAATGTAACCTGATTTGAGAATTTTTGGCCTGTTGCGCTTGCCCTGCAAGTATCCAATGCTATACTTTTTGGAGCAATTCACGCACTGCGATCCAACAGTGCGCGGCGGCTGAAACCGCGTGACCTAGGAGCCTGTCGGACTTGGAAATCGTCGGCTGCAAATCGACCGCAGAGGTCCATTTTTAACCGCCTTTTTGCCCCATAGCTCGGCTATGGGGCTGCAAATTCGGCAAAAATTGTCCTCGCTCTCGCCGATTTTCGCTTTCGACGCTCCAAGTCCGACAGGCTCCTAGCGGTGAGCGTAACGCCGCCCGAGCAAGCAGGACACTATCGCATGCAACGAGCCACGCACCCTTTCATTCCGCGCCGGCGGCCCCTGGTCGCCGCAGTGGTCAACGTCCCCGCAAGCGCCCACCAAAGCGGGCCTGCACAACCGGCCCACGCCCTGCGAATGACGCAGCCACCGAGCCATCTGAAAAAGCTGATATCCGCCGCGTTGGCCGGGATGATGCTTGCGGGCTGCGCCATCGAAGCGCCACACCCGGCGGCGAAGACCCCCCATGCCATCGGGGGCATCGCTACAGACGGCCCTGCAACACCCGCCGTGCGGAGCTCCAGTGACGACCAGGCCGGCTTCACACAGTGGCGCGAGGAATTCGCCTCGCGTGCATTGGCCTCAGGCATCAGGCCCGACACAGTGCGAAACACCCTGGGCCGTGCCGAATGGCAGCCCCGGGTGGTCGAGTTGGACCAATCGCAACCGGAGTTCTCACGCACCCCCTGGGCTTATCTCGACAGCGCGGTGTCACCGCAGCGCATCGCCCAAGGTCGTGCGCAGCTCGAGCAGCACCGCGCCACACTGGAGGCAGCGGCCCGGCGCTACGACATACCGGCCCAGGTCATCACGGCCATCTGGGGTATCGAGAGCAATTACGGCAGTCACTTCGGGAGCTTTCGCACGGTGGACGCGCTGGCCACACTGGCCTACGAAGGCCGACGCCGGGTCTGGGCCGAGTCGGAGTTGCTTGCAGCGCTGCGCATCCTCGACCAAGGGGACATCGCGGCCGAGCGCATGGTGGGATCCTGGGCAGGTGCCATGGGCCACACCCAGTTCCTGCCATCGGTGTTCCTGGCCCATGCCGTGGACGCCGATGGCGACGGGCACCGCGACATCTGGGGCAGTATCCCGGATGTTGCGGCATCGACTGCGAACTTCCTGGCACGGTCAGGCTGGCAGCCCACCGCCACTTGGGGCGCAGAAGTCGTGCTGCCAGCGGGGTTTGACCACAGCCGGGCTGAGCCAGGAGTTCGGCAGTCATCGGCCCTGTGGGAGATCGAGGGCCTGCGCGCCCCGAACGGTCAGGCGCTGCCGATGCTGGACGACGCCCACATCATCATCCCTGCAGGTGCTCAAGGGCCTGCCTTCATGGTGGGCGGCAATTTCAGGACCATCCTGCGATACAACAACTCGGTCAGCTACGCCCTTGCCGTGGCGTTGCTGGCGCAGCAGATTGACGGCGGCGTCGGTGTGGTGGCGCCATGGCCGCGAGCCCTGGTTCCGCTGTCGCGCGCGCAGCTAAGAACCCTTCAGGAGGCGCTCAACCGCAAGGGCTTTGCGGCAGGTAAGCCGGATGGGGTGATGGGCCCGGCCACCAGCGCCGGCTTGCGCGGTTTTCAGCGCAGTATTGGAGTCGCGCCTGATGGATATCCCACCCTCGAGTTACTGGAGCGCCTTCTGTCTGGTACGCAGTAGCAGGACCCGCGCGATGGAAGGCCACCGAAGCGCTGGCCCGAGTACGGAGCCGAATGCGGCACGATGCCGCAGCGGTTCAAATGCACCAAAAAGAAAAAGCCCGCGGATTCGAACCCGCGAACGAAATCCCTGGAACCTGGTTTTAACCTAAAAACGGCAGTTGGATGCATTTGCCAGCGCTGCTGTTGGGGGGCCAGGCCAGGCGCGACGACGCGGCAGGCTCGTGCCTGCAAGGAGAAGCAACACCGCAGCCCCTACTGGCGTGCGGTGCGCACATTGCGCGGCAAACTCTGCGGGTGGCTGGTGCGTAGCGGGTTGATGTCCAGCCCGCCGCGGCGGGAGTAACGCGCATACACCGTGAGCTTGATGGGGCGGCAGCGCGTCCACACATCCATGAAGATGCGTTCCACGCACTGTTCATGGAATTCGTTGTGGTTGCGAAAGCTCACCAGGTACTGCAGCAGGCCTTCCTGGTTGATTTGCGGCCCGCTGTAGCTGATTTGCACGCTGCCCCAGTCGGGCTGACCGGTGACCAGGCAGTTGCTCTTGAGCAGGCTGCTGGTCAGCACTTCGGTGACCGGCGCTTCGTTGAACTCGGCGGTGAGCAGGTCGGGTGCGGGCTCGTAGCGTGAGCATTCCACATCCAGCCGGTCCAGGCTCAGGCCGTCGAGTTCATGCACGGGTTCCTGGTCGAACAGGTCGGTGCCGATCAGCTTGACGCCGACCGTGGCCGGGTGCTCGGCACCGCGCCAGACGGCTTCGCTGATGTCGGCCCGGATGCGCGCCTGCACCTCGGCTGCGTCAGCAAAGCGGGTGTTGTTGAAGCTGTTGAGGTAGAGCTTGAATGACTTGCTCTCGACGATGTTCGGCGTCTCGCAGGGCACAGTGATGTGCGCCAGCGCCACCTGCGGCTTGCCGCGCAGGTTCAGCCACGACAGCTCGAACGCCGTCCACAGATCAGCCCCGAAAAACGGCGCTGCGCCAGTGATGCCGATTTCAGTCCGCTTGCCGGCGCGGGGGATGGGGAACAACAGGGACGCGTCGTACTGGTCAACATATGCCGACGCCTTGCCCAGTTGCGATTGTTCTGGCGTATTCATGGCCATTGCCTTGAGTATGCTATTAAAAACATAGCTAAAAACATATGATGGTCGCGCGTAGGCGCCTGTTTTTTCTTGATGTTTGGCCGCATCAGGCGAACTCGCGCTCGCGCAGCCACTTGGTGGCGATCCACTTGTGCCCGGCCAACACCGGCGCGCCGCCATGCAGGGTGCGGGTGCTGGGGTGCGGGCGCTCGTAGCTGAAGAACACCGCGTTGCCGCGCTGCGGCGCGACCTCCAGGTGCACATCGGGGAAGACCGTGCCGCCGCCTTTTTCAGGCGTGTTCAGGTACATCACCAGGGTGCCCACGCGCTGCCCGCCGCGTTTGACGATGGTGGGGGTGCCTGGCTCTGTCGGGTCGAAGTAGTCGTAGTGCGGCTTGTATTCGGCACCCGGGTGGTAGTGCAGCACCTGCAGGCCTTCGCCGTTTTCGATGGGCCATTGCAACAGCCGGGCGATGCGTTGCTCGATGCGCTCGATCAGCGGCGACTCGCCGCGCTGGAAGAACATGCCGTCGCTGGTGCGGTCGTCGTTGACCTCCTCGCCACCGGTCTTGGAAGCCACCGTGAGCGAGCGCGCCATGCGCGGCTCGGCCGCAGCGATCAATGCCTGGCATTCCTCGTCCGACAGCAGGTTGCCAAGCACCACGATGCGAGGCTGGGCCATGGCCAGCAGCACCCTGACCTGGCGGTCACCGCCATCGAGCTGCGCGGGCGAATCACTCAGCAACGGCTCGGGCACCGGCACGGCGGCGGGCAGCCCCTGCTGCACCGCCAGCGCATCGAGATGCTCCTGCAGCGTGACTTCCAGCGCCTGTGTGGCCACGTCCTCGTCCCAGCCCGCATCGCGCATCGACTGCAGCACGACCGGCGCGGAAAAACCGGCCTGGGCCTGTTCGATGATCCAGCGCCGCAGCTCGGGCGTGACGGTCTGGGAGGGGGCGCGAGTGGCTGGCGTGCTGGACGGCATGGCAGTGTCTTGTACGGTTCCAGGCAGGTGTGGATCACAGACGCATTGTGCGGGTTCCGCAGTGTCTGGGGCCGCTCAGGCTATGCCCCCTTGCGGCGAAACACCAGGCGCTGCGCCGTGGAGGCGCCGGGGGCAAACCCATAGCCGTCCAGGTTAAAGCCTTCGAGCTGAAGTAGCGTGGTCACGCGATGCGTGATGGCGTAGCGCGCCATCAACCCACGGGCCCGCTTGGCATAAAAGCTGATGATCTTGTATGCGCCGCCTTTCCAGTCCTCAAACACGCAGTCGATCACCTGCGCCTTGAGCACAGAGCAATCCACCGCCTTGAAATACTCCTGCGATGCCAGATTGACCACCACCGGGGTGGGATCTTCCCGCAGGCGGGCATCCAGGTAATCGGCAATCTGGCTGCCCCAGAACTGGTAGAGGTTGCTGCCCGCCTCGGTGTGCAGGCGTGTGCCCATTTCGAGCCGGTAGGGCTGCATCCGATCCAGCGGCCGGAGCACGCCATACAGGCCGCTCAAGATCGCCACATGCTGCTGCGCCCAGGCCAGGTCCTGTGCATCCAGCGAGCGTGCCTGCAAGCCGTCATACACATCGCCATCGAACGCCAGCAGCGCCTGCCGCGAGTTGCCGGCGGTGAAGCGGGGCGTCCAGGCGGCATAGCGCGCCACGTTCAGTGCGGCCAGCTTGTCGCTAAGCTCCATCAGCGATGCAATCGCCTGCGGTTGTTGTTGGCGCAGCACCTCAATGAGCGCCTGGGCCTGCGGCACAAACTGTGGCGTGGTGTGCGGCAGGTCGTGGGGCAGCGGCGTATCGTAATCGAGCGATTTGGCAGGAGACAGCAAAAAAAGCATGGCGATGGCAGCGCGTAAGGAAGGTGATGGACAGGCTGGCCAGTGGCAGCGCACAAAGCCTCGGCGACCACGCATCGACTCGCGTGGCAACCGGCTCTGGTAAAGCCCTGGTCGCGAGACACCCTTTCCATCGTACCGGCTGCGGTTGCTCCAGCGGGCTGCGGGGTTTTGCAGGCCTTGACCGCCCCTGTAAAAAAGGCGGCCGAAGCCGCCTGTGGATGCTTGCGCGCAGCGCCCGGATGCGGCGATGCGGCGCTGCCCTGATCAGGCAGCAGGGGGCCGCTCAAACGGCAGCGTCATGGCCGAGAGATCGCGGCGCGTCTCCACCAGGACCAGCGGGCCTTCGTCGATGACGATCGCAGGCGGACGCTCGCGTGGAACACGAACAGGTTGCGGTTCGGCGGCAATGGCTGCCTGTACCGTTGCCACCTTGGCAGCGTCGGAATTGACCCACTCAAGGCCGCTCGACGTGGCCACCTGGTGCAGGGCATCCACTGGAAGCTCAAAGCCCTGGACCTTGGGCATGCCGCGTTGGCCTGCCTTGGCGACGGCCGCAGCCTCTGCGGGCGCGGGCACTTCAGGGGCAGTGCCCATCGCCACCGGCGCGGGGGCTGCGGCGGGCACCGATACCGAAGCGGCAGGCGGCACCTGCGCGGGTGCAGCGCTCGTCGCTTCCTGGGGGGCAGCAGCAGCCGCACTGAAATAGCTGCGGCGCGGGGCTTCTTGCGGTGCCGGGTCGGCCCCGTGGTCGGCGGGCGCAACAACGGCGGGGTCCACGTCTGACATTGCCAATGCAGCAGCATCGCGTGGCGCGCGTTCGCGGCGGTCACGGCCGTAGCGGTCGCGGGAACGGCGCCCCGGGCGCTGATCTTCGCCCGAGGCATTCCCGGTGGTCACTTCATGGCCGGAGAGGTCCAGGTCGGGCAGGCTCGCAAGCGGGGCGGTATCCACAAAGTCTGCGGGCGTGGTGGCCGGTGCGGGCGCGCCTGCATCCTGGCCTTCGGCCGAACGCAGGGCACGCTCACCGCGCTCGTTGCGCTCGTTGCGCTCGTTGCGATCACCACGGCTGCGCTCTCCGCGTTCACGGCGGGGCCCACGTTCATTACGGGGCTGCTGTGCCGCACTTGTATCGGCAGCGACGCCGTTGCCGCCTGCCGCTTCGATCGGGCCCTGGGCTGCGACCTCGCTGTTGGGCGCAGCGGCTGGATTGCGGGGCTCTGCATCCCTGCGGCCCCGGCCTCCTTCGCGGCCATTGCGGCCTTCGCGGCCTTCGCGGGGCTCTCGAGGTTCGCGGGCTTCGCTGCCCTCGGGGCGGCGTTCGCCATCACGGGGTGCGCGGCCTTCGGTCGGGCGTTCGCCCCGGCGACCACGCCCTTCGGACGGCGCGCCTTCGCGGCCACCGTCGCGCTGGCCATCGCGTGCAGCGCCATCGCGGTTGGCATCGCGGCCACCGCGGCGGCCACGGCTTTCGCCATTGCGGCCATCCCGGCGGGGCTCGCCCCGGCCCGTGGTGTCAGGCGTTGCGGCAGGTGCCGGTGCCGCCACTGGTGCCGCTGCCGGTGCGCCGCTGCCACCGAACAGGCTCTTGATCCATCCAAAGAAGCCTTGCTCCTGGGGGGGCGCCACCGGGGCGGGCGTGGGTACGGCCACGGGTGCAGGTGCGGCCGCTGCCGGGGCAGGGCGCTGGCCCGCCCGCGCTGGGCGTGCAGCGCCTTCGGGGCGGGGCTCGGCTGCAGGGGCGGGTGCATCCGGCAGCACGCCCTTGATCACGGGCGTCTGCTTGTTGGTAGGCTCCTGAGAGCGGCGCGTCACGGCCGTGGGGTCTTCCACCTCTTCGGCGAGCTTGTAGCTGGCATCGATGTGGTCCAGACGCGGGTCGTCGTGCTTGAGGCGCTCCAGGCGGTAGTTCGGGGTTTCCAGCGCCTTGTTGGGCACCATGAGCACGCTCACGCGCTGCTTGAGCTCGATCTTGGCGATCTCAGTGCGCTTTTCGTTGAGCAGGAACGAAGCAACCTCCACCGGCACCTGGCAGTGCACGGCGGCCGTGTTGTCCTTCATCGACTCCTCCTGGATGATCCGCAGGATCTGCAGGGCCGACGATTCGGTATCCCGGATATGGCCTGCGCCACCGCAGCGTGGGCAGGGAATGGACGAACCTTCGGAGAGGGCGGGCTTGAGGCGCTGGCGGCTCATCTCCATGAGACCGAACTTGCTGATGGTGCCAAACTGCACGCGGGCGCGGTCCTGGCGCAGCGCATCGCGCAGGCGGTTTTCGACCTCGCGGCGGTTTTTGCTCTCCTCCATGTCGATGAAGTCGATGACGATCAGGCCACCCAGGTCGCGCAGCCGCATCTGGCGGGCCACTTCGTCGGCGGCTTCCAGGTTGGTGCGGGTGGCGGTTTCCTCGATGTCGCCGCCCTTGATGGCGCGGGCCGAGTTCACGTCCACGCTGACCAGCGCTTCGGTGTGGTCGATCACGATGGCGCCGCCCGAGGGCAGTTGCACCGTGCGGGCGTAGGCCGATTCGATCTGGTGCTCGATCTGGAAGCGGCTGAACAGCGCGGCGTCGTCGCGGTAGCGCTTGACGCGGGCGGCATGCTCGGGCATGACGTGCGCCATGAACTGCTGCGCCTGTTCGTAGATGTCGTCGGTATCGATGAGGATGTCACCGATGTCATTGTTGAAGTAGTCGCGGATCGCACGGATCACCAGGCTTGATTCCTGGTAGATCAGGAACGCGCCCTTGCCGCCCTTGGCAGCGCCGTCAATGGCGTTCCACAGCTTGAGCAGGTAGTTCAGGTCCCACTGCAGCTCGGGCGCGCTGCGGCCGATGCCGGCCGTGCGCGCAATGATGGACATGCCGTTGGGGTACTCCAGCTGGTCCATCGCCTCCTTGAGCTCGGCGCGGTCCTCGCCCTCGATGCGGCGCGATACGCCACCGCCGCGCGGGTTGTTGGGCATAAGCACCACGTAGCGGCCGGCCAGCGAGATGAAGGTGGTCAGCGCCGCGCCCTTGTTGCCGCGCTCTTCCTTTTCGACCTGGACCAGCAGTTCCTGGCCCTCCCTGATCACATCATTGATGCGCGCCTGGCTGGGCGACACGCCGGAGGCAAAGTACTGGCGCGAGATTTCTTTAAAGGGCAAAAAACCGTGCCGGTCTTCGCCGTAGTCGACAAAGCAGGCTTCCAGCGAAGGCTCGACGCGCGTGACGACGGCCTTGTAGATGTTGCCCTTGCGCTGCTCGCGCCCCTCGATCTCGATTTCGTAGTCGAGCAGCTTTTGTCCGTCGACAATGGCCAGCCGCCGTTCTTCGGGCTGCGTGGCGTTGATGAGCATCCGCTTCATGATGCGATTCCTTCCGTGTTGTGCGGACAGCAGCGGGGCGACCCCCTGACCTTCAGGAGGGATTGCGCGGGCTGCCGCCCACCGTTTCCAAACCAAACCAACAAGCTCTACAGGAGCTGGGAATGCCTGGACTGACGCATCGAAACGAAGGGAATTGCCGGGGACACCTTGTCACTGCGGCGCACTAGCGCGGCAGCAAAAGGCAGGGGCGCGTGGATGGGGGCGAGTGGGAAAAGCGTTTTTTTGCTACCAAAACTGGAGCTGACTGCGCTTGCTGAAAGGGCGCTGGTGCTGAATTTGGACGTGCAGCCGGAGGCAACAGCCAACGCCACAAGGTCACTATCGAGCTCATCAACAGCCACATACTCGCTTCGATCCGCTGACAGGCTGCATCCGGGTAGGGCGCATCTGCCAGCTTGGGGGATTCCGTATCAGTGTTTCAATCTGTCAGCCCGCCGTTCGACGCACCGGCCACTGCAGGCATCTGGCCTGCAATCTGCTAGCACGACGCCCGCTGGCATCGACCTTCCTGCGCCAGTGAAAGGGTTGGGTGGACTAAACTCCAGACAAATCAACCACTTACAAAGCAACGCGCAGGTGAAACACATTATAGGGGCCAAACCCCCCTCGCACGGCACGGGAGCCACCTCGGCCGCGGCTGCCCGGCTGGTCGAGGTGGACGAGGACTCAGCCGGGCAGCGGCTGGACAACTTTCTGCTGCGGCAGCTCAAGGGCGTGCCCAAGACGCATGTGTACCGCATCATCCGCAGCGGCGAAGTGCGCATCAACAAGGGCCGCGCCAGCGCCGACACCCGCGTGCAGCCCGGTGACCTGGTGCGCGTGCCGCCGGTGCGCATCTCGGACAAAGTGGCCGAAAAGGCCGAGCGCCCGGCGCCAGCGCGCGCATTTCCGGTTTTGCTGGAAGATGAACACCTGATCGCCCTGGACAAGCCCGCAGGCGTGGCCGTGCATGGTGGCAGCGGCGTGAGCTTTGGCGTGATCGAGCAGCTGCGCCAGGGCCGTCCGCAGGCGCAGTTTCTGGAGCTGGTCCATCGGCTGGACCGCGAAACCTCCGGCATCCTGCTGGTGGCCAAAAAGCGGTCCGCACTGACCCATCTGCAGGACCAGTTCCGCGAGCGCGAGACGGGCAAGACCTATCTGGCGCTGGTGACGGGCGTCTGGCCTGCCAATAAGAAGGTGATTGACCTGCCGCTGCACAAATACCTGCAGGCCGACGGCGAGCGCCGCGTGCGCGTGACCACGCCTGACGACCCGGACGGGATGCGTTCCATCACCCTGGTCAAACTGCGCGGCACGGTCGCCGCCCGGGCGGCCCAGGGCTTGCCCGCGATGTCGCTGCTGGAAGTGACGATCAAAACCGGCCGCACGCACCAGATCCGGGTGCATCTGGCCAGCCAGGGCCACAGCATCGTGGGTGACGACAAGTACGGTGATTTCGACCTCAACAAACGCCTGCACAAGCTGGGGATGAAGCGGATGTTCCTGCATGCGTGGCGGTTACAGTTCAACCACCCCGCCACGGGCGAGCGCGTTGCCGTCAACGCCGAGCTTCCCGCTGAATTGTCCGCATTCCTGCCACAGCCCGAGAGGGCGTAACCGGCTCTGCCATGCCTGCCACCCCATCGCGTTCGCGCCGCTTTGATCTCATCGCCTTCGACTGGGATGGAACGCTGTTCGACTCCACCGCCATCATCGTGCGTTGCATCCAGTCGGCCGTGCGGGACGTGGGCGGCACGATGCCATCTGACAAGGACGCCGCCCATGTCATCGGCCTGGGTCTCATGCAGGCGCTGGCATACGCCGCGCCAGACGTACCGCCCGAAAAATACAACGAGCTGGGCAACCGCTACCGTTTTCACTACCGCCAGCACCAGGACGACCTGAGTCTGTTCGAAGGGGTGCTGCCGCTGCTGGCCGACCTGCGCGAGCGCGGGTATCTGCTGGCTGTGGCCACCGGAAAAAGCCGCCGCGGGCTGGACGAGGTCCTGCACTCGGCGGACCTGCGCGGTGTATTCGACGGCTCACGCACTGCGGACCAGACCGCTGGCAAGCCGCATCCGCTCATGCTGCAGGAGCTGATGGCCGAGTTTGATGTGCCGCCCCATCGTCTGTTGATGGTTGGCGACACGACCCACGATCTGCAGATGGCCGTCAATGCTGGTTGTTGCAGCCTGGGCGTGAGCTACGGCGCACATGAGCCAAGCACCTTTGGCGCACTCAACCCGCTGTTTGTGGCGCATTCCGTTCGCGAGATGCATGACTGGCTGCTCCAGCATGCCTGATGATGCACCGCGCTGCCTGACCACCTTGCGCCAAGTCTTCGCATGACCACGCACGAATCAACCATTGCGCTGTGCAGCAGCGCTGACCTGCAGGACGCGGGCCAGGCGGTTCCGTTTGACGTGGTCTACGCGGGGCAAACCTGCCGGGCCTTTGCAATCCGCTTTCGGGGGGTGCCGCACGCCTACCTCAACCGCTGCACGCATGTGGCGATAGAGATGGATTACCAGCCCAACCGGTTTTTTGATGACACCGGCAACTGGCTTTTGTGCGCGACGCACGGTGCCGCCTACTTGCCCGCCACGGGCGCCTGCGTGGCTGGGCCCTGCCGGGGTGGTTTGGTGAAAATTACCCTGTCGGAAAGTGGTGGTGTAGTGCGCTGGCATACTGGCCACCTGTTGCAGGCCGTTTCAGGCTAGCCAACCCCAGATGGACCCCCCTTCGTGCCAGCGGCTACCGCCTGGCTGGCCAGCAAAAGCATCACCCATTTGCTGCGGACGTTCCGCAGCGTACCGATATGACCGATCCCCATATCCCCGGCCCGTCCGGCATTGATCCAAAAAGCAATCCCGCGCCCGACCTGTGGCCGCGAGATGCTACAAAAGCAGGAGCATCTGTGAGCGACTCATCGCGTGAACCCGGCTGGGAGCGTGCCACCCTGGAAAAGCTGGCCTTTGCGGCCCTGAACGAGCAGCGCCTTGCGCGCCGCTGGAAGATCTTCTTTCGCCTGGCCTGGCTCGCTGTGATCGCTGCTGTTCTGTTTGCTGCCCTCAAGCAGTCGGCCCCGAGCGCCGCCAAGGCGGGCCCGCACACGGCGGTGGTCGATGTCAAAGGCGAGATTGCCGCGGGTACCGAAGCCAGCGCCGAACTGGTGGTGGCCGCCATGCGCAGCGCGCTGGAGGACGAAGGCTCGATGGCGCTGGTGCTGCTCATCAACTCGCCGGGTGGCAGCCCGGTGCAGGCGGGCATCATCAACGACGAAATCGTGCGCCTGAAGGCAAAGCACAACAAGCCCATCTATGCCGTGGTCGAGGAAACCTGTGCCTCTGCGGCCTACTACATCGCTGCGGCCGCGGATGATATTTTTGTGGACAAGGCGAGCATCGTCGGCAGCATTGGCGTGCTGATGGACGGTTTCGGTTTTACCGGCACCATGGAGAAGCTGGGCGTGGAGCGTCGTTTGCTGACCGCGGGTGAGAATAAGGGTTTTCTGGACCCGTTCAGCCCCCAGACCGAAAGGCAGCGCGCCTATGCGCAAACCATGCTCGACCAGATCCACCAGCAGTTCATCGCCGTGGTGAAGGCGGGCCGTGGCGACCGGCTCAAGTCCACGCCAGAGACTTTCAGCGGTCTCTTCTGGACGGGGCAGCAGGCCGTGGAAATGGGGCTTGCCGACAAGTTGGGCACCCTGGACTACGTGGCGCGTGAGGTGGTCAAGGCGGAAGACATCATCGACTACACCCGCCGCGACAACGTGGCCGAGCGCCTGGCCAAGCGCTTTGGCGCGGCCATGGGCGCGGCGGCTGTCAAGTCGCTGGCGTTGTCTGCGCCGCACCTGCGCTAGGAGCCTGTCGGACTTGGAAATCGTCGGCTGCAAATCGACCGCAGCGGTCCATTTTTAACCGCCTTTTTGCCCCATAGCTCGGCTATGGGGCTGCAAATTCGGCAAAAACTGTCCTCGCTGGGGCCGATTTT
>NZ_JBKDRI010000127.1:0-23002 GCF_046341535.1 Acidovorax sp.
GGGGCCGGTGTGCCTGGTTACCACGCCATAGCCTTTTGCAGCACATCAAAGCCCTGGCCAGAGCACTTGGCAGCCCAAAATCAACAGAAAAACTCGCTTCGCTCCGCCTTCGACCAATTGCCGTGAAATATTCGGGTTAGCGGCCGTTCACTGCGAGGGTGGCAACGATGTCACGGAACCTTCCACCGGCAACTCCTGCGTGCCAGGGGGGCAGGGCTGGTCGGTGTAGGTGGTGCGGCCGTCTTTGACGCACTTGCGTGGCTGCGGGGCCACGGGCTCTGATGCAGCGCCCTGCGCGGCGCGCGTGTCCGGCCTCTTGCTGGGCGGCAGGGTGTCTGGCCCCGGGCGGGAGACCTTCTTCCACGCCTGCTCGGCCCAGGAGCCCGCCTGGGGAAGCCACTGGTCGGCGGTCCACCACGCGACAGCCGCGGCAACCAGCGCCACGGCGATGACGGTGAATACGGAGCTGTCGCTGCGGCTAGACATGATTTATGGCCTCCCAGCGCCTGCGCGCGAAGCGGATGCGAACGATGAACGTGCTGGTGAGAACGGGCGCTGCTTCATCCCTCGCCCCCCAGGTGCTTGCCCAATAGGCCCGCCAGCTCGAACATGCCCGCGCTGTCCTTGCCGAACACGGCACGTAGCTTGTCGTCGGCCACGATGGTGCGCTTGTCCTTGGGGTCTTGCAGGTTGTGGGCCTTGATGTATTCCCATATCTTTTTGACGGCCTCGGGGCGGGCTACGGGCTCGGCACCAATCACGGCGGCCAGCGCAGCGCTGGGGGCCTTGCCAGCGGCGGCCTTGCGGGGCGCCTTGGCGGCAGCAGTTTTGGCGGCCGGGGCCTTCTTGGTGGCGGCAGATTTGGATATTTTTTGGGCCATCGCGCCCGACCCAACTGATTTTGTAGCTATTTTTTTTGTAGCATCGCCTGGGCGGGGCGGGAATTTGGATGGCGCAAATTCAAAGTTGACCTTGCCCGCTTCCTTGTCCCACGCCAGGTGCGCCTTGAAGGCGCGGCGGGTGCGCATGCTCACGAACTTGTCCAGCAGGTCGGTTTTGCCGGTCTCCAGCAGCTTAGTCATCTGCTCGCGCTCCACCGGTTGCTGCAGGATGATCTTGCCGCTCTTGAACGTGCAACTGGGCGTGGGCTGCGCGGCGGTGGGCACGGCGCGCGAGCACACATAGTTGCTGCCATGCTCGTGCACTTCGGATCCGCAGATGGGGCAGGCACCGAGCGATGCGTCTTCGAATTCGACGATCTCTCCAGACTCCTCGCCCTTTCGGTCGTCGCCAAAATCGAATTCGAGTTTGTAGTTGCGCGCCTCGTCGTCGTACTTGATGACGATCTCGGACGTGAACGGCCAGCCTGCCTTGGAGCGAAAGCCCTCCAGTGGCCCGATCTTCCTGGTCGCCAGCAGGGCGTTGGCCTCGGCGGTTTCAAAGGTGCGGCCAGCGGGCGACTTGCCAAAGCTGAAGCCGCATCCCTCGCCCGAGCCACCCGCGTCGGCTGGTCGGCCGACGCATGCATACCTGCGGTAGTTTTCCTTCACCACGCCGCCGCAGTTGGGGCAGGGTGATTCGAGCGTGGCGTAGTCGCCAGGGATGGTGTCGCGGTCGTATTCCTTGGCCTTTTTGACCATGCGCTCGGTCATGGCGGCAATCTCGGCCATGAAGGCTTCGCGGCTGAGCTGACCCTTTTCCATCTGCGAGAGCTTGAACTCCCATTCGCCGGTCAGGTCGGCGCGGCACAGTTCTTCGACCTCCAGCCCGCGCAACAGCGTCATCAATTGGAACGCCTTGGCCGTGGGGATGATCTCGCGGCCTTCGCGCAACATGTACTTTTCAGTCAGCAGGCCTTCAATGATGGCCGCGCGCGTGGCGGGGGTGCCCAGGCCTTTTTCCTGCATGGCTTCGCGCAGCTCGTCGTCGTCGATCTGCTTGCCAGCGCTTTCCATCGCGCCTAGCAGCGTGGCTTCCGAATACCGCGCGGGGGGCTTGGTTTTGAGGCCCTTGGGGTCCACGGCCAGGGTGTTGACCATTTCGCCGGGTTTGACAGGCACCAGGTTCTGGCCCTTGTCGCCGTCCTTGCCGCCTTCCACTTCGTCGGCCGCTTCCTTGCCGTAGATGGCCAGCCAGCCCGGCTTGACCAGCACCTTGCCTTCGGTCTTGAAGCTGTGCGGGGCCACGATGGAAATACGCGTGGTCACCGTGTACTCGGCACTCGGGAAGAACACCGCCATGAAGCGGCGCACCACCAGGTCGTACAGCTTTTGTTCGGCTTCGGAGAGGCCCGAGGGCGCCTGCGTGGTGGGGATGATGGCAAAGTGGTCGCTCACCTTGCTGTTGTCAAAGATGCGCTTGGACGGACGGATGTAGTGGTTGTTCAGCGCTGTAAGCGCGTGCGGCGCGAGATGCCGCATGCCGCTGTCGGCCAGCATTTCAAACGTCTGCTTGGCGACTGGCAAATAGTCTTCAGGCAGCGCTCGCGAGTCGGTACGCGGGTAGGTCAGGGCCTTGTGGCGCTCGTACAGGCTTTGCGCCAGGGCCAGCGTGGTCTTGGCGCTAAAGCCGAACTTGCCGTTGGCCTCGCGCTGCAGGCTGGTCAGGTCAAACAGCAGGGGCGATGCCTGGGTGGTGGGCTTGCTCTCTTCGGTGACGGTGGCCTGCTTGCCGCGCACGGCGTTGGCAATCGCCTGGGCTTCTGCGGCAGACCAGACGCGGTCCGCGCGGGCTTCCACGTCTTCCGATTTTTTCCACTTGGGGTCGAACCACTTGGCGGGGTATTCACCCGCCTGCGCACCAAAGGTGGCGTGGATTTCCCAGTAGTCGCGGCTCACAAACTTGCGGATTTTTTCTTCGCGCTCCACCACCAGCGACAGCGTGGGTGTCTGCACCCGGCCCACGGTGGTCAGAAAAAAGCCGCCATCGCGCGAGTTGAAGGCCGTCATGGCGCGGGTGCCATTGATGCCCACCAGCCAGTCGGCTTCACTGCGGCTGCGCGCCGCGCTGGCCAGGCCCGCCATCTGCTGCTCAGATCGCAAAGCATCAAAGCCGTCACGGATGGCCTGGGGCGTCATGGACTGCAGCCACAGGCGCTTGACCGGCTTGCCCAGGGGCTTGGCGCCACCGGCGTATTGCTCGATCAGGCGGAAGATCAGCTCACCTTCGCGGCCCGCGTCACAGGCGTTGATGAGGTCGGTCACGTCCTTGCGCTTGGCCTGCTTGACCACCGCGTTCAGACGCGTCTTGGTCTTGTCCACGGGCTTCAAATCAAAGTACGGCGGGATCACGGGCAGGTGCGCAAAGCTCCACTTGCCGCGCTTCACGTCAAACTGCTCGGGCGCCTGGATCTCCACCAGGTGGCCCACGGCGCTGGTGACGACGTAGCGGTCGTTCTCGAAGTGGTCTTCGTGCTTTTCAAACTTGCCCGCCACGGGGGTCAGTGCGCGCACGATGTCTTGTGCGACGGAGGGTTTTTCTGCAATTACCAGGGTCTTGGTCATGTGGGGCTCTCGCCTGTCGTCGTTCGTTCTGCTGCTGTGCGGCAATTGCGCCCGGGGCCAGCCCCGGCGCTTCTACAATTCGGTTTCTCGCGCATGTGCGCGCGCTGGCACGCATGTGCACATGTACGCGCACGCACACGTGTGTGCACCTCCAAGTTAACAGAGTTTTTGCCATGCCCCGCTTTGCCCCGCCAGCCGCAGCCCCCGCCACCGCCGGGCTGGGCCGCCGCATCCAGACCCGGCGCTCGGGCGTGCATGGCAACGGCGTGTTCGCCGTGCAGGACATTGCCGAGGGCGAGGTGCTGGTGGAATACACCGGCCAGATCATCACTTGGCAAGAGGCGCAGGACCGCCACCCGCACGACCCCCTGCAACCCAACCACACGTTTTACTTCCATGTGAATGAAGATCGCGTGATCGACGCAAAGTTCGGTGGCAATTCGTCGCGCTGGATCAACCACAGCTGCGACCCCAACTGCTATGCCGACGAGCGGGACGGCCGCATTTTCATCACCGCGCTGCGCAATATCAAGGCGGGCGAAGAGCTCAATTACGACTACGGCCTGATCATCGAAGAGCGCTACACCAAGAAGCTCAAAGCCGAATACCCCTGCTGGTGCGGCAGCCCCAACTGCCGCGGCACGCTGCTGGCTCCCAAGCGCGGCTGGGCACCGCCCATGCCGCCACGGCCTGCGGTAGAGGCGCCGCCCGCGCGCAAAGCCAAGCCCAAGGCGCGCACGACCCAGCCCGGCACTGCCCCGAAGGCAGGCGCAAAGGGCCGCCGCGCGTGAGCGCCGCCCCCATCCGGTGGCCGGCCGAAGCGCTGTGGGAGGCTGCGTCGCCCCTGCTGCCGGGCTTCACCGTCGAGATCCTGCCCACCATCGACTCCACCAACAGCGAGTTGATGCGCCGCGCCCGCGCCGGGCAGTGCCAGCCCACCCTGCTGGTGGCCGAAAGGCAAACCGCGGGCCGAGGCCGGCTGGGCCGCGCCTGGCACAGCGACGGGGCGGGCCAGGCGCAACCGGGCACCGGCAACGCGGCGGGCCTGCCGTCGCTCACGATGTCGCTGGGCTTGCCGCTGGCCCCCAAGGATTGGTCGGGCCTGTCGCTGGCGGTGGGTGTGAGCGTGGCCGAGAGCCTGCAGCCGGTGCTGCCGCCCCCGGGTGCCGGGCAGCCCGCCCGCGTGGGGCTGAAGTGGCCCAACGACCTGTGGCTGGGCGGCGGGCCGCGCGGCGACCGCAAGCTCGGTGGCATCCTGGTCGAGACGGCCAGCGTTGTGGCCCCGCAGGCGGCCTTGCAGGCCGACACGCCTTGCGGGGCGTTGGCTGCGGGCGCGGCGCGCTACGTGGTGATTGGCATTGGCATCAACGTACTGCCGCGTGATGGCGAGGGCATGAGCCTGCCGCCCGGCAGCCTCCAGGAGGTGGAACCGGGCCTGGATGCCCCTGGGGCTCTGGCGCGCATCGTGCCCCCGCTGGTGGCCATGCTGCAGTCGTTTGAAGGCTATGGCTTTGCGCCCCTGCAGCCCCGCTTTGCCGTGCGCGATGTGCTGCACGGCCGCGCCGTGATGCTCAGCGACGGCACCACCGGCACCGCGCACGGTGTGGGCGACGATGGCGCGCTGTGGTTGCACACCGCAAGCGGCATGCAGACGGTGACCAGCTCGGAGGTCAGCGTACGGCCCGCAGATGTGCAGGGCCAAGAGGCCTTGCGGCACCAACATGCGCGATGATGGCATTCGCAACCTCTGCCACCACCCTGCCCGCCCCCCCGACGATGACACGACCCGCCCCCCTGACCACCCGCCCGAAAGGGCTTGCCACATGCTGAGGCTGGCGGTGCTTGCCCTGCTGCTGGCCAACGCGGGCTATTACGCCTGGTCGCAAGGCTTGCTGGGCCAGTTCGGTCTGGCGCCCGAGGAGCAGTCCGAGCCGCAGCGCATGAACCAGCAGATCCGCCCGGAAACCTTGCAAATCCTGCGTGTGACGGCGAGCAAGCCAGCGGCTTTCGGGGCAAGCGCTGCCGCTGCGCCGCCCGCAGCGGCCGGGTCGCAGCCCGCAGCCCCCTCCACCGAAGACGGGGCAGCGGTGGCCACGGCCGCCGACACAGCCGAGTGCCTCCAGGCCGGCGTGTTTGACGAACGCCAGGCCGAGGCGCTGCGTGCCGCCGCCACCGTCGGGCTGCCCGCAGACAGCTGGGTGATGGACCCGACCCCCATCCCAGGCCGCTGGATGATCTACATGGGACGCTATGAAGATATCGAGACGCTGGACCGTAAGCGCGCCGAGCTGCGCGCGCGCAAGGTGGACCACGACCGGGCGGGCGGTGCGTTTGAATTCGGACTGTCGCTCGGGCGCTTTTCCACCCAGGAAGCGGCCGAACGCGAGCTGGCCAACCTGAGCACACGCGGGGTGCGCACGGCTCGCGTCATCCAGGAACGCCCGGACTCCCCTGGCTTTACCCTGCGCCTGCCCAGCGTGAACGACGCCCTGCGCGCAAAGCTCGATGGCCTGCGTTCCGCCATGGCCGGCAAGACGCTGCGCAGCTGTACCTGAGGCTTGCTGCGCGGGCCTCTCAGCCCACGGATGCCCGTGCACAGGATGGGTCGATGGCCCGGGTCTCGCCGTGGCGCATCAGCCAGACGGTATCGGCGGGCAGCCCGCGCTGTGCCAGCGCCGCTGCGAGATCGCGGGGCGGGTGGTCGAAGGCCTCCTGCGTGAGCAGGAAGGTACCCCAGTGGACGCCCATGGCCTGCGTGGCGCCGCTGTCCAGAAGCAGCTGCACGGCATCGGCCGGATTCACATGCATGGGCTTCATGAAATCGCGCGGCAGGTAGGCGCCGATGGGCAGGGCCACAAAGTCCATGGCACCCAGCCGCTGCCGGATGGCATTGAAATCATCGCTGTAGCCGGTATCGCCCGGGAACAGGAAACGCCACGGCGCGGCCCCCGCTGATGCCCACTCCAGCACAAAACCGCCCCACAGCGACGCATTGGTGTCCCACGGGGTACGGCGGCTCCAGTGCTGCGCGGGCGTGAAATGCACGCGCAGCCCGGGCGCAAGGTCGGCATGCTCCCACCAATGGAGTTCGGTCACGGGGCCAAAGCCGCGCTGGGTGAACCAGCCGCCCAGGCCTTGCGGCACCACGAAGCGGGGCGTCTGTCCGGCCTGTTGCAGGCGGCGCAGCGTGGCGTAGCACAGGTGGTCGTAGTGGTTGTGCGAGATGAGCACCACGTCGATGGGGGGCAGCGCCTCGGGCTGCAGCGGTGCGGGCACCCGCCGCGGCGCGCCAAAGCGGCCCAGCGGGCCGGCATGGGTGGCAAGCGTGGGGTCCATCAAGACGTTGAGGCCGCCCACCTGCAGCAGGATGGACACGTGGCCCAGCCAGGTCACCACCGGGGACTGCGGACGCTGTGCCAGCCGCGCATGGTTGACCGGCGTGCTCCATGCACGCGCAAAGGCCTCGTAGCCCCCGGCGGGCGGCTGCAGCGGCTTGAAGTCGCCGCGCAGCGAGCGCCATACCATTTCGTACCAGGGAAAGTTGCCAATGACCACGCCAGGGTGGCTGTTGGCAAAGCGGCGGGCAGGAGGGGACATGGGCGCAGCTCGGGTGGCTAAGGCAGGCGATGATGCCGCAGGTGCATTGCCCCCGGCCTCTGTCGCGAATACTGCTGTGTGCACGCCAGTGCGGCAGCAGCATCCGTCACGGAGATCGGGCGAATTCAGTTGCGCGCCGGCACGTCGCGCGCCTCAAAGCGCACGCTGAACCGGGCGCCGGGCGGATTCTGACCAGGGCGCGCGTCTTCCAGCGTAACCCTGGCATCGTGCTTGTGGGCGATCTCCCGCACGATGGGCAGGCCCAGGCCGGAGCCATCGGCCTCGCTGCCCAGGGCGCGGTAAAACGGCTGGAACACCAGCTCGCGTTCGGCCTCGGGCACGCCGGGGCCCGAGTCTTCGACCTGCAGCAGCAGCACATGGCCAAAGGTGTCGGCCAGGACGCGGGCCGTGACCACGCCGGGCTTGTCGGGCGTGGAGGGGGTGTAGTTGATGGCGTTGTCCAGCAGGTTGCGCACCAGCTCCTTGAGCAGCGTGGGGTTGCCGTCGAGCATCACGCCCGGTGAGCCGGGCTCGACCCCCTCATAGCCCAGATCGATGTGTTTGTCGAGCGCACGGGGCACCGAGTCGCGCACCACCTCGATCACCAGGCGCGCCAGGTCACAGGGCTGGCGGGCAATGCTCGCGCCGCTGCCTTCGGCGCGTGCCAGGGCCAGCAGCTGGTTGACGGTGTGTGTGGCGCGGATGCTCGATCGCCCGATCTGCTGCAGCGAGCGCTTGAGCTCTTCGGTGCTGGTGCCTTCGCGCTGGGCCAGGTCAGCCTGCATGCGCAGGCCCGCCAGCGGGGTCTTGAGCTGGTGCGCCGCATCTGCCAGAAAGCGCTTTTGCGTGGCCAGGGAGTCATTGAGCCGCAGCAGCAGGTCGTTCACCGAAGCAACCAGGGGCGCAACCTCCAGCGGCACGGCGCGGTCGTCCAGGGGCGAAAGATCGTCCGGGTTGCGCGCACGGATGCGCTGCTCGAGCTGATTGAGCGGCTGAATGCCGCGCGCCAGGGCCAGCCACACCAGCAACACGGCCAGCGGCAGGATGACGAACTGCGGCAGCATCACGCCCTTGATGATTTCGGTGGCCAGCACGCTGCGCTTTTCGCGTGTCTCGGCCACTTGCACCAGGGCCAGGGGCGCCTCCTGCATGGGCATACGCACCCAGATGTAGGCCACACGGACATCGATGCCGCGCAGCTCCGCATCACGCAGCCGCACCTCGCCGGAGCGCAGCGGCTCGTCAGCGGGGGGCTCGGGCAAATCGCGCTCACCCGAGAGGAACTCGCCACCCGGCCCGACGACCTGGTAGTACACGATGTCGGATTCATCCGCGCGCAGCAGCTCGCTGGCTGGCTGGGGCAGGTTGAATTGCACCTTGCCGTTGGCCACGCTCACCAACTGGGCCAGCGCCTGGGCGTTGTACTCCAGCGCGCGGTCAAACGGCTTGTTGGCCAGGCCCTGCGCCACCAGCCAGGTCAGCGCCAGACTGACCGGCCACAGCAGCAGCAGCGGCGTGAGCATCCAGTCAAGGATCTCGCCGAACAGGGAGCGCTGCTCACGCAGGAAAATCTTCAAGGAAACCGCCGCAGGATTTTGGTGGTCAAATAGGCCTGTCGCGCACGATTTGAATGCACTTTTAGCTATTTAATCTATAGCATCATCGCCAGGGATCAACCGGGAATCTTCTCAAGGCAGTAACCCAGGCCACGCACCGTGGCGATGCGGATGGGCCCGCCCTCGATCTTCTTGCGCAGGCGGTGGATATAGACCTCGATGGCGTTGTTACTGACCTCTTCGCCCCACTCGCACAGCCGCTCCACCAGCTGGTCTTTGCTCACCAGGCGACCGGCGCGCTGCAGCAGCACCTCCAGCAGCCCCAGCTCGCGGGCCGACAGCTCGATCATCTTGCCGTCGATGGTGGCCACGCGCCCGGTCTGGTCATACACCAGCGGGCCATGCTTGATGACGCTGCTGGTGCCGCCCATGCCCCGGCGGGTGAGCGCTCGCACGCGGGCTTCCAGCTCTTGCAGCGAAAACGGCTTGGCCATGTAGTCGTCAGCGCCAAAGTCCAGGCCCTTGACGCGCTCTTCCACGCTGTCTGCCGCCGTGAGGATGAGCACCGGCAGCGCCGAGCCGCGGCTGCGCAGCCTCTTGAGCACCTCCAGGCCATGCATGCGCGGCAGGCCCAGGTCAAGAATCAGCAGGTCGAACTCGTTGTTGGTCAGCAGCGCGGCGTCGGCCTCGGTGCCGCTGGCCACATGGTCGACCACTGCGCCGGACGCGCGCAGGGTTCGCAGCAGGCCATCGGCCAACACCTGGTCATCTTCGGCAATGAGGATGCGCATGCGCTTGTCTCCGGTATGTGGTGTGGCCGTGGTGCACGGCCTTTCCGCCGGGAGATTTTAGGGTGCTGCGCCCCGTGGCATGGCAAGCCCGGCCCGCATGCGCCCGGTGTCGCGGGCGCCAGGCCTCAGCGCGGGTCGGTGGCCAGCAGGGTCTGCACCAGCGCCTTGAGGTCGGCTTGCAGGCGGGCCATGCCCTCAGGGTGCGGGGCCAGGGTGCGCTCGTCCATGTAGAGCCTGCGGTTGATTTCCAGCTGGATGCTGTGGCGGTGCTGCGCCGGATCGCTGTAGCGGCGCACCAGTTCCACGCCTTTGTAGGGGTGGTTGTAGGCCACGCTGTAGCCGCACCCGCGAAGCTGCTCGCAGATGAGCGCCGACAGCGCCGGGCTTGCGGTGGTGCCGTCGCGGTCGCCCACCACAAAGTCGTCATGCACCAGGCCCGGAAACTCGGTGGCAAAGCGCCCGGCCACGGCGGGCATGGAATGGCAGTTGATGTGGATGCTGTAGCCGTGGCGTGCGTGGGCCGCCTCGATGGCCTGCTCAACCGCGGCATGGTAGGGGCGCCAGCAGCGGTCGATGCGCGCGCGCACCTCGGCCACGGAGAGCTGGCGGCGATAGATGGGCTCGCCCTCGTCGGTCAGCTTCCAGATCAGGCCTTTGCCCAGGCGCACCTTGCTGAGCACTGCCGGATCGGTGGACACCGCCTCAGGCCAGGGCGCATCGAGCAAGGCCGTGTCGAGTTCAGTCGTGTCGCGATTGGCATCCAGGTAGCTGCGCGGAAAATGCGCTTCAATCCAGGCCACGCCCAGCGCGGGGGCAAAGGCGTAGATTTTTTCGACGTGGGTATCCTCGGCGCGGCGCAGGGTTGCCAGATCGCAAGCCGATTGGAAGTCGGGCGGGTAGTGCGTGCCGCTGTGCGGCGAGTCGAGCACCACTGCGGTGGTGCCGGGCACGGCCGTCACCAGCGCAGAGGCCGGCGCGGCCGACCCCATCGGCCCGGTGTGGGCTTGCTGGAAGTGGTGGTGGATCAGTTTCAAGGCGGCATGCATAGGCAAAGCTCCCACAACGTAGGGCGGCAGACCTCCACCGCGCCCGCAAGGGGGCACGGAGCACGGCGGTCCCATGGCTTGCAGGCGATGGCCTGCACAATGCCGCAGCCGGGCGGGTGGCTGCGGCGCAGGTTTACTCGATCACTACCTTGGCGTAGGCGGCGACCCCCTTCATTTTTTCGATCTCCTGGGCGATCTGCGCCGTGAACTCGTTGGGCTTGGTGCCAGAGGGGTAGAGCCCCTGCCCCGCCAGACGCTCGCGCACCGCGGGTTCGCGCAGCGCCTGCGCCACAGCCTGCTGGATGCGGTCTACCGCGGCTTTTGGCGTTGCAGCCGGAGCCACCAGGCCGAACCAGGATGGATCATTGGCCTGCTTGTGCCCCATGTCTGCATAGGTGGGCACGTCGGGCAGAACATCCAGGCGCGAGGGCCACGACACGGCCAGCGCGCGCAGCTTTCCGGACTTGATGTGCGGCAAAGACGAGGCCACCTGGTCGAAGTACACCGCCACCTGCCCTCCCAGCACATCGTTGATGGCCGCCCCTGCGCCGCGGTAGGGAATGTGGACCATCGCAGTGCCAGTACTGATCTTGAACAGTTCCCCCCACATGTGGCCAATGGTGCCGTTGCCCGGCGTGGCATACGACACCTTGCCGGGGTTAGCCTTGAGGTACTTGACCAGGTCGGCGAAGTCCTTGACGGGCAGGACGGCGGGGTTCACCACCAACACGCCAGGCGCCTTGACGATTTCAGTCACGCCGACGAAATCCTTGATGGGGTCGTAGGGCAACTTTTTGTACACAGCCGGGTTGACGCCGTGGGTGGACAAGGTCGCCACGCCCAGGGTCAGTCCGTCCGCCGTGGCGCGTGCCACCTCGGCCATGCCGATGGAGCCGCCCGCGCCGGCGCGGTTTTCCAGCACCACGGGCTGCTTGAGGATGCGGGCCAACGGCTCCTGCAGGCTGCGGGCCGTGATGTCGGTGGCGCCCCCGGGTGGGAAGGGCACGATGATGCGCAAGGGTTGGCCCTCCTGCGCAAATGACATTCCTGGGGCGATCGATACAGCGGCGAGCGCTGAGAGCATATGGCGGCGTTGCATGGGGCATCTCCTTTGTTCGAGGCCTTCAGGTTACGATTCGCAACACGCACTGTCAAACGATGGATATGCCTGATAACATTCCCGATAGGAATAATTTTGCATTCCCACCATGTCCTCGTTGCGCCGTCTGTCCCCGCCGGTGAACCTGCTGCGCGCCTTCTCCATGGTCACGCGGTTTGGCAGTGTCTCGCGCGCAGCCGAGGCGCTGCACCTGACGCAAAGCGCGGTCAGCAAGCAAGTCAAGGAGCTGGAGGAATGGGTGGGGGTGGCGCTGTTTGAACGCAGCCGCAAACGTCTGGCGCTCACACCCGCCGGCGAGCGCTACGAAAAGGCCGTGCGCGCCGTGCTGGCACAGCTGGAAGCCGCCACGCTGGAGCTGATCACCAGCAACGACGGAGGGGGCGCCCTGCATGTGTCAAGCCTGCCCACGTTCGCCGCCAAGTGGCTGATCCCGCGCCTGCCACGTTTTCAGGAGCAGCACCCGCAGATCACCCTGCACTTTGAGCCCTACGTCCACAGCTATGACTTTGAGCGGCCCGAGCTGGACTGCTCCATTCTGTTTGGCGAGGGCCACTGGCCCGGCGCGCACGCCCACTACATCACCGGCAACGAGGTGGCCTTGATTGCCCCGCGAACCGGCGTTGCGGACTGGGTCATCGAAGCGCCGCGTGACGTGGCGCGCCAAACCCTGCTGCGCCACGTCACGGTGCCCGAAGCCTGGGTGCGCTGGGGCGAGACCCATGACGTGCCGAACTTTGTCGCCCCCCTGACCGGCCCGCAGTTTGACCAGTTCCAGACCATGATCCGCGCCGTCATGGCGGGCATGGGCCTGGCGCTGGTGCCGCGCTGCCTGGTCCACGACGAAATCGCCACCGGAGTCGTGCGCGAACCACTGGCGCAATATCCCTTGGGTGGCGGCTATCGCAGCGACATGGGCTACTGGTTTTGTTACCCCGAAGGGCGAACGCAGTTGCATGCACTGCAGTGCTTTCGGCAATGGCTGTTACAGGCCGCGGTCGGGGCGGCCGATGCAGCCGCGCCGCTGCCCCAGTAACCCAAGCCCCACGCGGATCGCTGCGGCCTGAGCGCGGGCGCGCCCCTGCCCGGCTCAATCCCCGACTGCGCCACCGGCATAGGCCTCCAGCCCGATGCTGACCACCGTGGCCACATCGTCACCCACTTCGGCGCGGAACTCGGCTTGCGCCTGCGCGACCGCTTCACGAAACGCCTGAAGCCAGGCCAGGCCGGTGGCCGTGAAATGCACCCGGCGCGCCCGCGCGTCCAGCGGGTCGGCCTCGCGGGTGACCAGACCCCACGCCTCACATTGATCGACCAGGTTGGCCATGGCCTGCTTGGTCATGCCGGCACGCTGCGCCAGGTCGGTGAGCCGGTCGCCCTGCAAGGACAGGTGGCGGGTGATGTGCACATGCGCGGCCGACACCTGATCACGCGCGGCCAGGTTGGACAGCGCCAGCGGAACCTCAACGTTGTGCGCCATCAACTGCAGCACGCGCGCGTCAAAGCGCCGCAGCGCGCTGCCCATCAGCCGCCCCAGATGGGTCTGGCGCCACCCCGCGTTCTGGGCGTCGGGCGCATCGTGGGGCGCTGGAAATGGCATTCCGATATTGTCAGGCAAACTGATTAAATTTTGGCTATTTCTTTTCCAATAGCTCGCATAAACTCCTGTTCAAGCATCCAGCCTGTCATTAATCGCAGAGTCATGGAAGCCATCCAACCTGTTGTTATTCAAGGAGTTTTTCATGGACGTCAAAGGCACGCACCCCGCCCTGCCAGTCAACACAGAAAAGGCCAAGGCCCTGGCGGCAGCGCTGGCCCAGATCGAAAAGCAGTTCGGCAAGGGCACCATCATGCGCCTGGGCGAAGGCGAAGTGATCGAGGACATCCAGGTCGTCTCCACCGGCTCGCTGGGCCTGGATATCGCCCTGGGCGTGGGTGGCCTGCCGCGCGGCCGGGTGGTCGAGATCTATGGCCCCGAATCGTCGGGCAAGACCACGCTGACCCTGCAGGTGATTGCCGAGATGCAAAAGCTGGGCGGCACCTGCGCCTTCGTCGATGCCGAGCACGCCCTGGACGTGCAATACGCCCAAAAGCTGGGTGTGCAACTGTCCGACCTGCTCATCAGCCAGCCCGACACGGGCGAGCAGGCGCTTGAAATCGTGGACAGCCTGGTGCGCTCAGGCGCCGTGGACCTGATCGTCGTGGACTCGGTCGCCGCGCTCACACCCAAGGCCGAAATCGAAGGCGAAATGGGCGACGCCCTGCCCGGCCTGCAGGCCCGCCTGATGAGCCAGGCGCTGCGCAAGCTCACGGCCACCATCAAAAAGACCAACTGCATGGTCATCTTTATCAACCAGATCCGCATGAAGATCGGCGTGATGTTCGGCAGCCCCGAAACCACCACGGGGGGCAATGCGCTCAAGTTCTATGCCTCGGTGCGCCTGGATATCCGCCGCACCGGCACCATCAAGAAAGGCGACGACGCCATCGGCAACGAGACCAAGGTCAAGGTGGTCAAAAACAAGGTGAGCCCTCCGTTCAAGACAGCCGAGTTCGACATCCTGTTCGGCGAAGGCATCAGCCGCGAGGGCGAAATCATCGACATGGGCGTGACGGCGAAGATCGTGGAAAAAAGCGGCGCCTGGTACGCCTACAACGGCGAAAAAATCGGCCAGGGCCGCGACAACGCACGCGAGTTCCTCCGCGAAAACCCCGACCTAGCAAGAGAGATTGAAAACAAGGTCCGCGAGCAGCTGGGCATCGCCCTGCTGCCACCAGCACTGGCGACAGCCGGTGCTGGTGACGAGGCGTAGCCGAGTGCGGCCGCAGTTTCGGTAAAACAAGGTCCGCGAGCAGCTGGGCATCGCCCTGCTGCCGTCCGCACTGGCGACAGCCGGTGCGGATGCGGGGCCAAGGCGGCCGCAGCGCAGCCACGCGAGCGTCTCGGGTGCCCGGGGCCAGCGATTTCTGTATCAAAATGCCCGGTTTCGCGCTTTCGCAGACACTTTACTGCTATTATTGTTATAGCATTTAGAACCCATGGGATTCACCTCACCGTCGCTCAAGGGCCGCGCCCTGCGGTTGCTCGGCCAGCGCGAGCATTCCCGCGATGAACTGCGGCGCAAGCTTGCGCGGCACGTGCAGGATGGGGACGACCTGGACGCCGTGCTGGACGATCTGCAAGCCAAGAATTTCATCAGCGAGGACCGAGTGGTGGAGTCCACCGTGCACCAGCGTGCCGACCGCTTTGGCGCGGCCCGCATCCGCCAGGCCTTGCAGGCCAAAGGCATTGCGCCCGCCCTGGTGCAACAGGCCGTGGCAAGCCTGCACGACACCGAGTTTGAACGGGCCTATGCGCTATGGGCCCGCCGGTTTGTCGCGCTGCCCGACGATGCCAAAGAACGCGCCCGGCAGGGCCGATTTCTGCTAACGCGCGGGTTTTCGGGCGACGTGGTCCACCGCATCCTGCGCGGGGACGTTCCGGACGACCGCGCAGCCCCCCCGTGATGCGCGCCAGGCCCGCCATGGAATGCATGACCGCGCAAGTGTCCTGCGGCATGAGCTGGCCCAAGCGCCCCGCTCCAAAACCCCCACGTGGCTGCCCGACGCGCTTTGACGCGGGCCCACCACCTGCCCGCTCAGCGAACGCTCCATGAACGCTCCGTGAGCGCTCAGCACCCCAGCATCAGTTGCAGGTTTTGAACCGCCGCGCCACTGGCGCCCTTGCCCAGGTTGTCCAGCCGCGCGATCAGCAGCGCGTGGCGGTGTTTTTCGTTCGCGAACACGCGCAGCTCCAGCTTGTTGGTGTCGTTCAGCGCGGTGGCATCGAGCTTGCCATCGGCCGTGGGCGGCAGCACGCTCACCCACTGCTCGGGCGTGTTGCTCTGGGCGTAATGGGCGGCCAGGGCGTCATGCAGGTCTGCGCCCTTGGGCGCGCCCGCAAGCATGTCCAGGTGCAGGGGCAGTTGCACCAGCATGCCCTGGCGGAAGTTGCCGACCGACGGCACAAAAATCGGGCGGCGTGTGAGCCCCGTGTACTTCATGATCTCAGGCAGGTGCTTGTGCTCCAGCCCCAGGGCATAGGCTTCAAACAGCGGGGCAGTGCCCGCCTCGTACGCTTCGATCATGGTGCGGCCGCCGCCGGAATACCCACTGACCGCCGGCAATGCCAGCGGGTGGTCGGCTGGCACCAGCCCCGCATCCACCAGCGGGCGCAGCAGCGCGATGGCACCCGTGGCGTAGCAGCCGGGGTTGGCCACCCTGTCGGCCTGGGCCACGGCCTGGCGCTGGCCTGCGGCCAGCTCTGGGAAACCGAACACCCAGCCCGACACGGTGCGATGGGCCGTGCTGGCGTCGATCACCTTGACCTTGCGGCCCGTGCTCTGACAGATTTCATCGACCATGGCCACGGTTTCGCGCGCCGCATCGTCGTGCAGGCACAGGATGACCAGGTCCACCCCCGCCATCAGCGCGCGCTTGGCGGCCGGGTCCTTGCGCAACTCGGGCGCAATGCTCACCAGCTCAATGCGCGGCATGGCTTGCAGGCGCTCGCGGATCTGCAGACCCGTGGTACCGGCTTCGCCATCGATGAAAACTCTGAACATGAAATGCTCCTGCAAAAGGTGACGCCAGCGTGGCACAGCATGGCGTCAAGGCGCGTCACATGCATGCGGGACTGCATCGTGCCGCGCCGCCGCCCTCTCTGTAAGTCAGGCAAAAGGATGGTGCGTTGCAACATGATACATTTATCGGTTGCCATGTCCCGAGCCCGCGGCCACACGTTTGTACACGGTAAACGGGTAATCACCATCCTTCCCTGAGAGAGACCTCATGAAGATTCACGAATACCAAGGCAAGGAAATCTTGCGCAATTTTGGTGTGCCCGTTCCGCGCGGCATTCCAGCATTCACGGTGCAAGAAGCCGTGGAAGCAGCCCAGAAGCTCGGCGGCCCCGTGTGGGTGGTCAAGGCCCAGATCCACGCCGGTGGCCGGGGCAAGGGTGGCGGCGTGAAGGTTGCCAAGTCGATTGACGATGTGAAAGCCCGCGCCAGCGATATTCTGGGCATGCAACTGGTCACACACCAGACCGGGGCCGAAGGCCAGAAGGTCCGCCGCCTCTACATCGAAGACGGCGCCGACATCAAGAACGAACTGTACGTGTCGCTGGTCACCGACCGCGCCACACAGAAGGTCGCCCTGATCGCCTCGAGCGAAGGCGGCATGGACATCGAAGAAGTGGCCCACTCCACGCCCGAGAAGATCATCACCGAGATGATTGACCCGCTGGTCGGCATCACCGAAGCGCAGTCCCGCAAGGTGGCCGCTGCCATCGGCCTGACCGGCGCTTCCATCGACCAGGCCGTGGACATCTTCGCCAAGATCTACAAGTGCTACATGGACACCGATGCCTCGCTGGTGGAAATCAACCCGCTGAACTGCGACTCCAAGGGCAACCTGATGGCCCTGGACGCGAAGTTCAACTTTGACGCCAACGCCCTGTTCCGCCACCCCGAAATCGTGGCCTTCCGCGATCTGGACGAAGAAGACCCGGCCGAAGTGGAAGCCTCCAAATTCGACCTGGCCTACATCAGCCTGGACGGCAACATCGGCTGCCTGGTCAACGGCGCAGGCCTGGCCATGGCCACCATGGACACCATCAAGCTGTTCGGCGGCGAGCCCGCCAACTTCCTGGACGTGGGCGGCGGTGCCACCCCCGAGAAGGTCACCGAAGCCTTCAAGATCATGCTCAAGAACCCCAAGGTCAAGGGCATCCTGGTCAACATCTTCGGCGGCATCATGAAGTGCGACACCATCGCCACCGGCGTGATCACCGCCTGCAAGGCCGTGAACCTGAACGTGCCGCTGGTCGTGCGCATGAAAGGCACGAACGAAGAGCTGGGCAAGAAGATGCTGGCCGAGTCCGGCCTGCCCATCATCGCCGCAGACACCATGGCCGAAGCTGCGACCAAGATCGTTGCTGCCGTCCAGTAAGCCCGGAGAACACACATGTCGATCTACATCAACAAAGACACCAAGGTCATCACCCAGGGCATCACGGGCAAGACGGGCCAGTTCCACACCGAAAAGTGCCAGGAATACGCAAACGGCAAAAACTGCTTCGTGGCGGGCGTGAACCCCAAGAAGGCCGGCGAGTCGATCTTCAACATCCCCATCTACGCCTCCGTCAAGGAAGCGGCCCGGCAGACCGGCGCCACCGTGTCGGTCATCTACGTGCCGCCCGCAGGCGCTGCCGACGCCATCTGGGAAGCCGTGGAAGCCGACCTGGACCTGGCCATTTGCATCACCGAAGGCATTCCGGTCAAGGACATGCTGATGGTGCGCAACAAGATGAAGGCCAAGGAAGCCGCGGGCGGCAAGAAGACCCTGCTGCTGGGCCCCAACTGCCCCGGCCTGATCACGCCCGACGAAATCAAGATCGGCATCATGCCCGGCCACATCCACCGCAAGGGCCGCATCGGCGTGGTGAGCCGTTCCGGCACGCTGACGTACGAAGCCGTGGCCATGCTGACCGAAGTGGGCCTGGGCCAGTCCAGCGCCGTGGGCATTGGTGGCGACCCCATCAATGGCCTCAAGCACATCGACGTGATGAAGGCGTTCAACGACGACCCGGACACCGACGCCGTGATCATGATCGGCGAAATCGGCGGACCGGACGAAGCCGAAGCCGCCCAGTGGTGCAAGGCCCACATGAAAAAGCCCGTCGTGGGCTTCATCGCGGGCGTGACCGCCCCTCCCGGCAAGCGCATGGGCCACGCCGGCGCGCTGATCTCTGGCGGTGCCGACACGGCCGATGCCAAGCTGGCCATCATGGAAGAGTCGGGCTTCGTCATCACCCGCAATCCGTCCGAGCTGGGCAAGCTTCTCAAGGCTCAGCTCAAGTGATGCCCGCAGCGTCTGTACGAAAAAGTACGGACGCAGCCACTGACTCGGGCCGATAACCTCAACCGACCCGTCAATAAAGGCGCTCGAAACCCTGGTTTCGGGCGCTTCTTGCATTCATCACAGTGGGGCTCAGTCATGGAGTATGCGCAAAGTGCCGATGCATGGGTCAGCCCCCGACATTTGTGACCTGCGCCAGTCTGTGCCTGCAAGTGTGGCCTGGGAGCCTGTCGGACTTGGAGCGTCGAAAGCGAAAATCGGCCCCAGCGAGGACAGTTTTTGCCGAATTTGCAGCCCCATAGCCGAGCTATGGGGCAAAAAGGCGGATAAAAATGGACCGCTGCGGTCGACTTGCAGCCGACGATTTCCAAGTCCGACAGGCTTCTAGGATGTCGTCAAGACATCTTTCACGCGGCCTGGGGCGCGCAGCCAGACGGGCCAGCGGTTCGCCGCTCCGATCACACGCGCGGTCCATACCCTCCGCAGGGACTGGGCCACACGCCAGCCAAGGCGTCGTCTATGATGCGAGTCGCGAAGCAACAGCGATCGAGACGGTAACGTCCAAGAAGCAAGTGCCAGCTTCGTTGAAGTTTTCGGTTGCACCAAGACGCTCGCCACTACCGCCATGACCTACGAATTTTTCGCCCGCACGGACAAGGGCCGTGTGCGCAGCAACAATGAGGATGCCGTCGCCGTCGATTCCGACGCCCAGATCGCCATCCTTGCCGACGGCATGGGCGGCTACAACGCCGGGGAGGTGGCCAGCGGCATGGCAACAACCTTCATCCGCACGGAGATGCCTCGCTGGCTTGCGCAAGCGGGCCCCTCACCGCGTCCCACCGACGTTCGGCGAGCGCTGGAGACCTGTGTGGAGAACGCCAACCACGCCGTGCTGGGGGCGTCCCTGTCCAATCCGGACTACGCAGGCATGGGCACCACCCTGGTCGTTGGCGTCTTCATCAGCAGCCGCCTCATCCTCGGCCATATTGGAGACTCGCGCTGCTACCGCGTTCGCGATGGCGTGTTGCAGCAAATCACCCGCGACCACTCGTGGCTGCAAGAACAGGTGGACGCTGGCCTGCTGACGCCGCAGCAAGCGGCGGTATCGCCCAACCGGAATCTGGTCACGCGCGCTTTGGGCGTTGAACCCGATGCGCTGATGGAAGTCAACGAGTTCGAGGTGGCGCCCAGCGACCTTTTTCTGATGTGCTCGGACGGGCTCACCGACATGGTTTCCGACGAAGCGATAGCGGACATCGTTTGCCAATCGCTGACATTGGAGGAAAAAACGACACTGCTGATCGATACAGCCAATGCCCACGGCGGTCGTGATAACGTTAGCGTTTTACTCGTCCAGGCGGCCGCGGCAGGGGATCAGCGTGGCTAGGTGTCCTGGTTGCCGGGGGCCTAGGAGCCTGTCGGACTTGGAGCGTCGCAACCCAGGGCGGTCCGAACTAAAACAATTCATCTAGTCAGGAGTGGATCATGCCGAAAATCGTCGTTTCGATCGACGGGGTCGTCATCAAGGAAGTTGAGTTGACGAAAGAACGTACAACGCTGGGCCGTCGCCCCTACAACGATATCGTCATCGACAACCTGGCGGTCAGTGGCGAGCATGCGGTGATTCGCATGGTGGGCAAGGACGTGGAGATCGAAGATCTCGCAAGCACCAACGGCACCTACGTCAACGGCAAGGCCGTCAAGAGCAACCAACTTCGCAATGGCGACATCATCGAGGTGGGCAAGTACAAGATCCGGGTCGTACTTGAAGCGCAAGCGCAGAACTTTGACAAAACCATGGTCTTCAAGGCGGACATGCTGCCAACGCTGGGTTCGCCATCCCGCCCCGCCCCCCTCGTATCAGGAGTGCCTGCGGCCCCCGTCAATGCGGTCATCCGGGTCTTATCGGGTGCAGCTGCGGGCCGGGAGGTGTCATTGCAGAAGGTGGTCACCACCCTCGGCAAGCCCGGGGTGGCCGTGGCCTCGATCACCCGCCGTCACCAGGGTTTCGTGCTGGCGCATGTGGAAGGCCCGCACATGCCGTTTCTGAACGGTTCGCCCATTGACGCAACGCCCATGCCGCTCAAGCATGGAGACCGGGTGGATCTGGCCGGCACCGAAATGCAGTTCGAACAAACCGGCGCCTGACTGCCCGGCGTGCCATCTTTGGCTGGCACCGACGCACGAAGCCGTGGCGCATCGGCCTGCAGGCGTGGCCGCACGCCAGTCGCTGATGCGACACCTCCAGCAGGCTTTGGCAACGCCACTACACCACCCACAACGCACGGGGCATCGTGCTCCTCGGCCCTTGCTGGCCACCCTTGCTGGCCACCCTTGGCGGCCCCTGCAGCGACACCGCAACCACCGGCCTTGCGCTGACAGCGCGATGGGCCACGGATTAGCGCCCTGGGCTTACCGCGCATCGGGTCGGCACCTACCTTTTTGTCCACTGCCAACCCACCGTGCGCCTTTGTCAGCCAAGGCTTTACATTTGTGTCACAAAATGTGACAACTTCGGGCGATTTTTGGCCTGTGCCACGGCCTGATGCCTTGGTTTCCCTCTGAGCACCCTGCGCGCCGCGCTGGCACAGAAACTGCTTGATAGCACTCAGCCTGAAGAATTGTTCGACAGGTCCTGACTTGTAACCTGACTCCAAGGAGATACTATGAAGCGCACCCTGCAAAAAGGCTTTACCCTCATCGAATTGATGATCGTGGTGGCCATCATCGGTATTTTGGCTGCTGTGGCATTGCCTGCCTACCAAGACTACACCACCCGCGCGAAGATGTCGGAAGTCATTTTGGCGGCTTCCTCATGCCGTACGACAATGTCTGAAGGGATTGCAAGCCTGACGGCAGGGCAAATCATTCCTAACAATGGTTGGGGTTGCGAGTTTGGCGGAACCGAAGTCGCCAGACAAACCAAGTATGTTCTTTCCGTACAAACTACTGGCTTGGCTAACCCGCCAATAGCCGCAAACGCCACAGTCACGGTTGTCAGCCGCGGCATCAATAACACTGTAGGCGCTACTCCTTTGCCAGGCGGCACCATTCGCTTGCGTCCTTGTGAGGCTGCTGACGCGCTTACCTTTGCGACCTGCATTCCCCCAGCGGCTGGAGGGGTCGTTAAAGCATGGGTGTGCGGCCCGGGAGTTGGGGCTACCGCCACCTCTCCACGTTTCTTGCCCGGCTCCTGCCGTGCTCCAAATGCCTAATGCGTTTAAGCATCTGGTACTTCACAAGACGGCCTTCGGGCCGTTTTTGTCTAAGTTGATCTCGGGCCCCCATCTTTAATCATGTCTAGTTCTTTCATGCATCGGCTTCAATTTGCTGGACTGCATCTGCTGTGCAGCATGGCCGTGGCAGGCATAGTATCCATGGTTGTTTTGTGGGGCCTGTACCCCCACCCATTCAGAGAACTCTCGGGCGGCATTCACCTGTTCGCCATACTGGTGGCGGTGGACGTCGGGCTGGGCCCCTTGGCCACAGCGGTGGTGTCT
This sequence comes from Acidovorax sp., assembly GCF_046341535.1. Taxonomy (GTDB): domain Bacteria; phylum Pseudomonadota; class Gammaproteobacteria; order Burkholderiales; family Burkholderiaceae_C; genus Acidovorax. The sequence continues at coordinate 22,011 of NZ_JBKDRI010000127.1, forward strand.
AGGCCAGGTAAGGGGATTCGCGAATGGAGGATGGATATTGCACTCATTGCGATGATTCAACTGGGTGCCTTGGCCTACGGCATTTGGACGATTTATCAAGCGCGGCCCGTGTACTTGTCATTTGAGATTGACCGCTTCCGCGTGGTGCATGCGATTGATGTGGAGCCAGAACTGCTGGCAAAAGCCGCGCCTGCCTGGTCCGACCTGCCGAAATGGGGGCCGGGCTTGATTGCCGTGCGGCCGTTTGCATCTGCCGAAGAAAGCTCTACCGCCACCATGGCGGCCTTGCAAGGGGCAGAACTCAGCTTCAGGCCTGAGTTTTGGATGCCTTATGCCGACGCTGCTGCAGCGATTAAACTGGAATACAAGCCTCTGGCAGATGTGGTGCAGCGTCACCCCACCCGCGCAGACGAAGTCTCGGCCGTGTTGAAAACACATGGCTTGACCCTGGAGAGTGCCCGCTATTTGCCGCTGCATTCACGCAAGGCCTTCTGGACGGCTGTGATCCACCCAGAGACCATGCAACCCGTTGCCTATCTGGACATTGATCCATACCCGAATTGACGACGCCAGAAGTGCGCCGCGTCACATTTTTTTTGGGGATGGCAAACCGTTTGCCAATGCCTGCGGCGGTCGAACAGCAGCATGCCCCAGCAAAGCGGGGCCCCGCCATCTGGGTCTTTGTTGTGTTGGGCCTGATCAGCGCGCTACGCCCACTGCCCAAAGCTTGCGGCCACTGGCGGCCGTTGAGGGCCCGCCCCCCCGAGTTCGACACCAAACTCGGTTTTTTGGCGCCTCCACTGTGTAAGCCTCAATGAAATCAATGAGTTAGCTCAAAAACCGCAGTTGACCCTAAAAACTGCAGTTGGATGCATTTGCCAGCGCTGCTTTTGGGGCGCCAGGCAAGGCGCGACGACGCGGCAGGCTCGTACCTGCAAGGAGGAGCAACACCGCATGGCGCTCCAAAAGCGGTGCTGGCAAGTGCATAGCGC
>NZ_JBKDRI010000128.1:0-1963 GCF_046341535.1 Acidovorax sp.
GGGGGCCGGTGTGCCTGGTTACCACGCCATAGCCTTTTGCAGCACATCAAAGCCCTGGCCAGAGCACTTGGCAGCCCAAAATCAACAGAAAAACTCGCTTCGCTCCGCCTTCGACCAATTGCCGTGAAATATTCGGGCTAATTCCCGTCAAACCCTGTGTGATAGCGGCGCCACTTCGGTTTGCCCCTACCATCACGCACTGGAAACAAGTCTGGAGCCAGCGTGCCCCGCGTCGCCATCAGTGCAGCCGGGTGCTTGAAGGGCCGGATACGGCCCCCATCTCTGGCAGACCGACAGCGTGTTGTCGATGCTTACCCCACGGAGAACCTATGAAGCGGATCCTTTTGTTTGTGATGACCAACCTTGCCGTCGTGCTGGTGCTGGGCGTAGTGGCCAGCCTGCTCGGGGTCAACCGTTATCTCACGGCCAACGGGTTGAACCTCGGCGCCTTGCTGGGTTTTGCGCTCATCATGGGTTTTGGCGGCGCTTTCATTTCGCTGCTGATCAGCAAGCCGATGGCCAAGTGGAGCTCGGGCGTGCGCGTGATCGACGGCTCAGGCTCGCCCGATGAACGCTGGATCGTCGAGACCGTGCGCAAGTTCGCCACGCAGGCCAACATCGGCATGCCCGAAGTCGGCATCTTCGAGGGCGATCCCAACGCATTTGCCACGGGCGCCTTCAAGAACAACGCGCTGGTGGCGGTGTCCACCGGACTGTTGCAGGGTATGACGCGCGAAGAGGTCGAGGCCGTGATTGGTCACGAGGTCGCCCACATCGCCAACGGCGACATGGTCACCATGACGCTGATCCAGGGTGTGATGAACACCTTTGTGGTGTTTCTGTCGCGCGTGGTCGGCTACGCCGTGGACAGCTTTCTGCGCAAGGGTGACGACAACAGCTCGGGCCCCGGCATCGGCTACTACGTGACCACCATCTTGCTGGACATCGTGCTCGGTTTCCTGGCCGCCATCATCGTGGCCTGGTTCAGCCGTCAGCGTGAATTCCGCGCGGATGCGGGCGCCGCCCAGCTCCTGGGCCGCCGCCAGCCCATGATCAACGCGCTGGCCCGCCTGGGCGGCATGCACCCCGCCGAGCTGCCCAAGAGCATGGCTGCGATGGGCATTGCCGGCGGCATTGGCAAGCTGTTCAGCACCCACCCGCCGATCGAAGAGCGCATTGCTGCGTTGCAAGGCGCGCAGCAGTAACATGGCTCAACGACCTGGCTGCGAGCGCCCTCCCAGGCGCAGGGGCGGTGCCACACGGCTGCAGCACCCGCCGGCGCGTGGCATGCGCTTTGTGCCGCTGCGGACTGAGGTGACGCTCAGTGCCTGAACAACGCGCTCAGCCTCGTGTGCCCAGCAGGCTGCGTGCCACCGCCTCGCCCACCTTGATGCCGTCCACCCCGGCCGACAAAATGCCTCCGGCGTAGCTGGCGCCTTCGCCTGCCGGGTACAGGCCCGGCGTGTTCAGGCTTTGCAGGTTCTCGCCACGGCCGATTTTCAGTGGCGATGAGGTGCGCGTCTCGACGCCCGTCAGCACCGCATCGTGCATGTCAAAGCCTTTGATCTTGCGGCCGAACACCGGCAGGGCCTCGCGCAGGGCCTCGATGGCGTAACCGGGCAGGGCGGCATGCAAATCGCCCAGCGCCATGCCGGGTTTGTACGACGGCTCCACGCTGCCCAGCTGGGTTGATGGCTTGCCTGCAATGAATTCGCCCACCAGTTGCCCTGGCGCGCTGTAGTCGCGCCCGCCCAGCACAAAGGCGTTGGATTCGAGCTGGCGCTGTAGCACGCTGCCCGCCAGCGGGTGGAACTGCCCCGCGGGCAGGCTTTCTGCGCCATAGGTCTGGCCCAGGTGGGCCTCGAATGCGGCCGGGTCGGTGGGGTAGTCACGCGGGTCAATGCCCACCACCATGCCCGCATTGGCATTGCGCTCGTTGCGTGAATACTGGCTCATGCCGTTG
>NZ_JBKDRI010000129.1:0-6218 GCF_046341535.1 Acidovorax sp.
GCTTTCCACCAGGCCACGGGCGCGCACGGGCGCTCCCGTGGTGACCGGCGCTCAAGACACCGGGCAGGCCGACCAGGCTGAGCCTAAAAACAGCAGTTGGATGCATTTGCCAGCGCTGCTGTTGGGGTGCCAGGCAAGGCGCGACGACGCGGCAGGCTCGTGCCTGCAAGGAGGAGCAACACCGCATGGCGCTCCAAAAGCGGTGCTGGCAAGTGCAGAGCGCTGTCACCCCCAAGGTGAGGCTGCAAAAACTACCCAAGGCTCGAGTCCGTGCGGTGTGCGGGATGAAAACAAGCGGTCAACTGCCGTTTTTAGGCTGAGCCTAAAAACGGCAGTTGGATGCATTTGCCAGCGCTGCTGTTGGGGCGCCAGGCAAGGCGCGACGACGCGGCAGGCTCGTGCCTGCAAGGAGGAGCAACACCGCAAGGCTCAGCGGGTGCGGCGCGTTTCAACCGCCGCCGACAGGTCGGCCAGCGCCTGCATGGAGTGGTCCCAGCCCAGGCAGGCATCGGTGATGCTTTTGCCGTACTCCAGCGCGCTGGGCTGGTCCTTGCCCGGCGAAAACTTCTGCGCGCCTGCCGTGAGGTGGCTCTCGATCATCAGGCCGAAAATGCTGCGCGAGCCACCCGCCACCTGGCCCGCAACGTCGCGTGCGACTTCGAGCTGCTTTTCATGCTGCTTGCTGCTGTTGGCGTGGCTGCAGTCCACCATCAGGGTGGCAGGCAGCTTGGCGGCCTCCAGGTCCTTGCAGGCTGCGGCAACGCTGGCTGCGTCGTAGTTGGGCGCCTTGCCGCCGCGCAGGATGACATGGCAATCCTGGTTGCCGTTGGTATTGACGATGGCGACCTGCCCGTTCTTGTGCACCGACAGGAAGTGGTGGCCCCGGCTGGCCGACTGGATGGCGTCCGTGGCAATGCGGATGTTGCCGTCGGTGCCATTTTTGAAGCCAATGGGTGCCGACAGGCCGGACGCAAGTTCGCGGTGCACCTGGCTTTCGGTGGTGCGCGCGCCGATGGCGCCCCAGCTGATGAGGTCGCCAATGTACTGGGGCGAAATCACATCCAGGAATTCGCTGCCCGCGGGCACGCCCAGGCGGTTGATGTCAATCAGCAACTGGCGGGCAATGCGCAGGCCTTCGTCGATGCGGTAGGTCTCATCCAGGTAGGGATCGTTGATGAGCCCCTTCCAGCCCACGGTGGTGCGCGGCTTTTCGAAATACACGCGCATCACGATTTCCAGCGTGTCCTTGTAATGCTCGCGCACGTCGCGCAGTTTGCGAGCGTATTCAAGCGCGGCCACCGGATCGTGAATGGAGCAGGGCCCGATGACGACCAGCAGGCGGTCATCGTCTCCGACCATGATGTCGTGAATGGTCTTGCGGGTCTGCTTGATCAACGCCTCGACAGGCGTGCCGCCAATCGGGAAAAAGCGGATCAGATGCTCGGGAGGAGGCAACACGGTGATGTCCTTGATACGTTCGTCGTCGGTCTGGCTTGTCTTCTCGACGCTGCGGTACCAGGCATCGCTGGTAGGGTTGGCTTGGGCCGTCATGGTCGCTCCTGGTGGTCTGTGAATGGTTGAAAAACGGAAAGGCTGAAAAAACAAAAACCGCCGGGCTTTGCAGCGTCGGCGGTTGGTATGGAAAGCTTGTGTTTGCTTGCGCGTTTTCCTCTCATCCGCCTCGGACCGAGATCGAAAACCAAAAATAAAAAGCGCGGCACAACGACATGACTTCACTGTAGCACAGGATGTGCCGGGAACGCGCACCCGCAGTTGTTGCAATCAGGCAACGGCGAAAACCTGCTTGCGGGTGAAGGCAGCTTGCGGTGGAGCCTGGTCGGCCAACCCCAAAGCGCACGGGGGATGCTGTCGCGCACCGTGGATTGATGTTGAGCGCTGCGGTTGCCCGAGGCACCGAGCGCAACAGTCCAACGCAGCCCGCTACCCGCGCAAGCGCCCGAGCCAGCCCAGCATTCGCGTCACCGCCCCGGCAGGGTCAGCGGGCGGGCCCGGCATTTCGCTGGGCGGGTTGCTGCTTTGCTCGTACATGTCGATGAGCAGCAGCGCTTCGCCCAGGGTGCGCCATGCCAGCAATTCAAACGCATCGAAGCTGGCGCGTTCACGGGAGCTGCGCCTTTCGAGCGTCTGCTGCCATGCGTCAATGGCGCGACGCAGCTCGCGCAAAGCGCCCTGGTAAAACCCGAACTCATACAGACCGCGCCAGCCCGAACCCAGCCCCGTGAGGAAAAACTGGTGTTCGCGGGTACAGGTGGACAGTGCTTCAACCCGCTGGATGATCTCTGCGGTATCGGTGCTGGTGCGGCGGGTGCGCACCACAGCGTCGATCTGCTCCGACAAAGCGCCCAGGCTGTCGCGCAACTGGCGCGATTCTTCATCGGCAACGCCTTCGCGCAGGAAGCGGCTGATCTCTCCGAAAGACTGCAGGGTGAGCTGATGACTCGATCGCTGGACGGGCATCGCATCATTGTGCGCTGACAGCGCACACCACAGCCCAAAACCACTGCGAACGCCCTTCGGGTTTGTCACCCCACAGCAACACCCGATCGCCGCGTGCGACGGGTGCGCGGGCCATTGAGAGGGTCGAGCGCGCTCCGGGGGCCGATGGCCCAGGGCCTGTCAGGCCGTGCCGCCCACCGTCAGGCCCTCAATGCGCAGCGTTGGCTGCCCCACGCCCACCGGCACGCTCTGGCCTTCCTTGCCGCAGGTGCCCACCCCGCTATCGAGGCGCATGTCGTTGCCGATCATCGTCACCTTCTTGAGCGACTCCGGGCCGCTGCCAATGATGGTCGCGCCCTTGACCGGGTACTGGATCTTGCCGTTTTCCACCCAATACGCCTCGCTGGCCGAGAACACGAACTTGCCGGACGTGATGTCCACCTGGCCACCGCCGAAATTGCTGGCAAACAGGCCTTTCTGGATGCTGGCCACGATCTCGGCAGGGTCCTTGTCGCCGCCCAGCATGTAGGTGTTGGTCATGCGCGGCATGGGCATGTGCGCATAGCTCTCGCGGCGGCCATTGCCGGTGGGCGCTACACCCATCAGGCGCGCATTGAGCGAGTCCTGGATGTAACCCTTGAGGATGCCGTCCTCAATGAGCACGCTGCGCTGGCTGGCATTGCCTTCGTCGTCCACGTTCAGCGATCCACGGCGATCGGCGATCGTGCCGTCGTCCAGCACGGTCACGCCCTTGGCCGCCACGCGCTGGCCGACGCGGCCACTGAACGCGCTTGATCCTTTGCGATTGAAGTCGCCCTCCAGCCCGTGGCCGATGGCCTCGTGCAGCAGGATTCCGGGCCAGCCGGGGCCGAGCACCACGGTCATCTCGCCCGCGGGCGCGGGCCGCGATTCGAGATTCACCAGTGCCGCGTGCACGGCCTCGTCCACATAGCGCCCCATCTGGGCATCATCAAAGTAAGCCAGACCGAAGCGGCCTCCGCCACCGGCCGAACCCATCTCGCGACGCCCGTTTTGCTCGGCGATCACGGTGACCGACAGGCGCACCAGGGGCCGCACGTCGGCAGCCAGCGTGCCGTCAGCGCGGGCCACCAGGACCACGTCGTATTCACTGGACAGGCTCGCCATGACCTGCGCCACGCGAGGGTCCTTGGCGCGGGCGCGCTGCTCCAGGCGCTCCAGCAAGGCGACCTTGGCGGTGCTGTCCATCGATGCGATGGGATCAACGCCCGGATACAGGCTGCGGCCAGGCGCTACTTTTTTAGGAGCAACCCGCACTTTGCCAGCTTGCGCAACAGCCGAAATAGACCGAACAGTGCGCGCCGCATCCAGCAACGAGGCTTCAGAGATGTCGTCCGAATAGGCAAAGGCCGTCTTCTCGCCGCTGACCGCCCGAACGCCCACCCCCTGGTCAATGCTGAACGAGCCCGTCTTGACGATGCCCTCCTCCAGACTCCAGCCTTCGCTGCGTGTGTACTGGAAGTACAGGTCGGCATCATCCACCTGGTGCGTGCGGATCTCGGCCAGCGCGCGGGCCAGATGGCTTTCATCCAGCCCGAAGGGCGATAGCAGCAGATCCCGCGCCACGTCGATGCGCTGGCTGGTGGCTGTGCGCTGGGGCGCGGCGATGTTGGAGCGTAAGGTCATGCAGCCATTTTAGGCCGCCATGCATGCCTGGTGCGGCGCAAGGCCGTTCAGGTCAACGGGGCGTACGGCGCTGCCCGTGGGTCATTGGGGTCCTGCTTCTGGGCGCGGGCCACAGACATCAGGATGCCCAGTGCCAGCCCCAGGGTCACCATCGCCGTGCCACCGTAGCTGATGAAAGGCAGCGGCACCCCCACCACGGGCAAGATGCCGCTGACCATGCCCATGTTCACAAAGGCATAGGTGAAGAAGATCATCGACACTGCCCCCGCCATGAGGCGGCCAAACAGCGTGGTTGCGCCTGCCGCAATCGCCAGGCCGCGCCACACCAGCAGCAGGAAACACACCAGCAAAAACACGTTGCCCGCCAGGCCGAACTCTTCGGAAAACGCGGCAAAGATGAAGTCGGTGGTGCGTTCAGGGATGAATTCCAGGTGCGTCTGCGTGCCCGCCATGAAGCCCTTGCCCCAGATGCCGCCGGAGCCGATGGCGATCATCCCCTGGATGATGTGAAAGCCCTTGCCCAGCGGGTCGCGGGTGGGGTCCAGCAGCGTGCAGATGCGCTGCTGCTGGTAGTCGTGCAAGATGGACCAGCGCACGCCGTCCGCGCACAACCGGTCACCCAGCAGCACCAGCACAAAAATCCCCAAACCGCCCAACAGCACGGGCGGCAGCACCAGCTTCCAGGACAAACCGGCAAAGTAAATCACCGACAGGCCTGCCGCCAGCACCAGCAGCGACGTACCCAGATCGGGCTGTTTCATGATGAGCCCGACGGGAATTGCCAGCAACACCCCGGCCGCTGCGAAATCCAGGGGCCTGAGCGCACCCTCGCGCTTTTGGAACCACCATGCCAGCATCAGCGGCATGGCGATCTTCAAAATCTCGCTGGGCTGGATCACGATGCCCACATTGATCCAGCGTGTCGCGCCTTTTTTGGTGATGCCAAACAGCGCCACCGCCACCAACAGCACCACCCCGGCCACATACAGCGGCACCGCAAACTGCATGATTTTCTGGGGAGGCACCTGCGACACGATGAACAGGATCATGGCCGCGATGACCATGTTGCGCCCGTGATCCACAAACCGCGTGCCGTGGTCAAAGCCCGCTGAATACATCGCCAGCAGACCCGCGGCCGCCAGCAGCGCAATGATGATCAGCAGTGGAAGATCAAACCCCCTGAACAGCGGCAAGGCGCGCTGGGCGAGCGAGGGTTTTTCAAAAACAATGGCCATCGTGCAATTATCGGCGCCTGCGTGCCCCCCCCGCGCCCGCGTGCGTTGCCCTCACCCTGATTGCCCCGCCACTCCCGGAGCACCACACCGCCCATGCCATCCACCACCCACCTGCTGTACCTGCACGGTTTCCGCTCCTCCCCCCAGTCAGCCAAGGCGCGGCAGACGGCGGCCTACGTGCAGCAGCACCATCCCGGGGTCACCTTGTGGTGCCCGCAGCTACCGCCCTCGCCTCGGGCCGCGATGGCGCTGGTGGCCCAGGGCATCGCCGCCTGGCCGCGTGAATCGATGGCGGTGATGGGCTCGTCGCTGGGGGGTTTTTATGCCAGCTGGGTCGCGCAGCAGGTGGCATGCCCCAGCGTGATGCTCAACCCGGCCGTGGACCCTGCGCGGGACCTCGCCAAATACATCGGCGAGCAGTCAAGCTGGCATGACCCTTCCGACCGGTTCTTCTTCCTGCCCGAATACATCGCCGAGCTGCAGACGCTGGACATGCGCGGCCGCCCACCTGCGGGCGCAGAGCTGGCCATCATCGCCAAGGGCGACGAAGTGCTGGACTGGCGCGAAATGGCCCAGCGGTACCCGGCTGCGCTGCAGATCGTGGGCGAAGGGGGAGACCACGCCCTGAGCAACTTTGCCGAGCACCTGCCGCAGATCGCCAAGTTCCTGGCGCTGGCCTGAGGGGTCGCGCGGCGGCGCGCGCTGGAAGGCGAATCGGTACCCTAGGAGCCTGTCGGACTTGGAAATCGTCGGCTGCAAATCGACCGCAGCGGTCCATTTTTAACCGCCTTTTTGCCCCATAGCTCGGCTATGGGGCTGCAAATTCGGCAAAAACTGTCCTCGCTGGGGCCGATTTTCGCT
>NZ_JBKDRI010000130.1:0-8069 GCF_046341535.1 Acidovorax sp.
AAAAACGGCAGTTGACCGCTTGTCATCTTGCCGCACACCGCGTGGACTCGAGCCTTGGGTTGTTTTTGCAGCCTCACCTTTGGGGTGACAGCGCTATGCACTTGCCAGCGCCGCTTTTGGAGCGCCATGCGGTGTTGCTCCGCCATGCAGGCACGAGCCTGCCGCGTCGTCGCGCCTTGCCTGGCACCCCAACAGCAGCGCTGGCAAATGCATCCAACTGCCGTTTTTAGGTTAACAAAGCTCTGCATCTGCCTGACCAGCGCAAACCGTGGGGAGTGGCGCAGAGCTTCCTTGGGCGGTGTTTTACAAGGTCAAAAACCCGCATCGCGCATGCCAATCAAAGCTAAATTGCTACAAAGTTAATAGCAATCAAGCTTGGTAAAGCCTTGTTGGCCAGGGCCACGTAGGGGCGACCGGGTCGTGCGCCACCCGTATGGCGCGGGCGGCGGGCCTACGCCACCGAATCGGCGGGCAGGCGCTGGAGCATCGCCAGCGTATTGGCCACCGTGTTGCGCAGTTCCCGGCGGTCGCAGATGAAGTCGACCGCGCCCTTGGACTGCAAAAACTCTGCGCGCTGGAAGCCCTCGGGCAGCGTCACGCGAACCGTCGATTCGATCACGCGAGGGCCCGCAAAACCGATCAGCGCCTTGGGTTCCGCAATCACAACATCACCCACAAAGGCAAAGCCTGCGCTCACGCCGCCCATGGTGGGGTCGGTCAGCACACTGATGTAGGGAAGCCCCTTTTTGGCCAGGTGGGTCAGTGCTGCATTGGTCTTGGCCATCTGCATGAGCGACAGCAGGCCTTCTTGCATGCGGGCGCCACCGGTGGCGGTAAAGCAGATGAAGGGCACTTTTTGCTCGATGGCGGTTTCCACACCGCGCACAAAGCGCTCGCCCACCACGGAGCCCATGGAGCCGCCCATGAAGTCGAATTCAAAGCATGCGGCCACCACGTTGATGCTTTTGACCGCCCCGCCCATCACGACCAGGGCGTCGGTTTCGCCCGTGTTTTCGAGGGCCTCTTTCAGGCGCTCGGGGTATTTGCGGCTGTCCTTGAATTTGAGGGCATCCACAGGGAGGACTTCCTGACCAATCTCGTAGCGGCCCTCGGCGTCCAGAAACGTATCCAGCCGAGCGCGTGCACCAATGCGGTGGTGGTGGCTGCAGTTGGGGCAGACGTTCTGGTTTTGTTCCAGATCGGCCTTGTACAGCACGGTCTCGCAGCTGGAGCACTTGATCCACAGGCCTTCAGGCACCTGGCGGCGCTCGGTGGGGTCTGTCTGCTGGATCTTGGAGGGCAGAAGTTTTTCGAGCCAGGACATGGTTTTCCTCAGTGTGAATGGGCCAGTGGCCAGTGGCCTTGCAGCCTTGCAACTGGAGCGGACCGGATCAGCGGCGACGTGGGGCGCACCGCGCAGCCGACCCGACGCGCCGACCGGCAGCGCAACAAGCTATTTTATGCGTCGAGCGCCTTGCGCACTCCGCGCAGGAAGTCGATGGTGATGGGCACCACCTTGGCGTGCTCCTGTTCCTCGATCAGCTGGATGATCCTGCTGCCAATCACGACGGCGTCGGCCACCCGGCCGATGGCCTGGGCGGTCGCGGCATCACGAATCCCGAAGCCCACGCCAACAGGGATGTGCACATGCTGGCGGATGCGCGGCAGCATCTGCTCGACCGCTGCGGTGTCCAGCGCGCCCGACCCCGTGACGCCCTTGAGCGACACGTAGTACACATAGCCGCTGGCCACGCGGGCCACCTGAGCCATGCGGGCGTCGGTGCTGGTGGGGGCCAGCAGAAAGATCAGGTCCATGCCGTGAGCGCGCAGGCTGGCGGCAAAGGCCTCGCACTCCTCGGGGGGGTAGTCCACGATGAGCACGCCATCCACACCGGCCGCGGCGGCATCGCGCACAAAAGCACCGGCACCGTGCTTTTGGTCATATCGCTCCACCGGGTTCGCATAACCCATCAGCACGACCGGGGTGGCGCTGTTGCGCTTGCGGAACTCGCGCACGTACTCCAGCACCTGGGTCATGCCCACCCCCAGGCTCAAGGCCTTCTCGCCCGCCTTTTGAATGACCGGGCCATCGGCCATCGGGTCTGAGAACGGCACCCCGAGTTCGATCACATCGGCACCTGCCTCCACCATCCCGTGCATCAGCGCCGGGGTGATATCGGCAAACGGAAAGCCAGCCGTCACATAAGGAATCAGGGCCTTGCGGCCCTGGGCCTTCAGGGCTGCGAATGTCGCGTCGATGCGGCTCATTTGATCAACACCTTCACGGTTTGCTCGCCGCCCTTGACCGACTGGCCCTGGCAGCTGGGTCGGCAGTAAAAGTCGGCACCGCTGAGGTCGGCCACCGTGCCGATGTCCTTGTCGCCGCGCCCGGAGAGGTTCACCAGGATGGACTGGTCTGGCCGCATGGTTTTGGCCAGCTTCATCGCATAGGCCACGGCATGGCTGGATTCGAGCGCCGGAATGATGCCCTCGGTACGGCACAGGTAGTGAAAGGCCTGCAGTGCCTCGCTGTCGGTGATGCCAACGTATTCGGCGCGCCCGATCTCTTGCAGCCATGCGTGCTCTGGGCCCACGCCGGGGTAATCCAGCCCGGCGCTGATGCTGTGGGTTTCGGTGATCTGCCCGTTGTCATCTTGCAGGATGAAGGTGCGGTTGCCGTGCAGCACGCCCGCACTGCCTTTTTGCAGCGACGCAGAATGCCGGCCCGACTCCAGCCCTTCACCAGCGGCCTCCACGCCAATCAGGCGCGTGTTTGCAAATGGAATGTAGGGGTGGAAGATGCCCATGGCATTGCTGCCGCCGCCGACACAGGCGATCACGGCATCGGGCTGCTGCGCGGGCACTTTCTGGTCGGCCAGCATGGCGGGCATCTGCTCGATGCATTCCTTTCCGATCACGCTCTGGAAGTCGCGCACCATCATGGGGTAGGGGTGCGGCCCGGCCACGGTGCCGATGATGTAGAAAGTGTTGTCCACGTTGGCCACCCAGTCGCGCATCGCGTCGTTCAGAGCATCCTTGAGGGTCTTGCTGCCCGATTCAACGGGGACCACGGTGGCGCCCAGCAGCTTCATCCGGTACACGTTGGGGCTTTGGCGCTTGACGTCTTCAGCGCCCATGTACACAACGCATTCCAGACCATAGCGAGCGCAAATGGTGGCCGTGGCCACGCCATGCTGGCCTGCGCCGGTTTCGGCAATCACGCGCGGCTTGCCCATGCGTTTGGCCAGCATGGCCTGGCCAATCACGTTGTTGATCTTGTGCGCGCCGGTGTGGTTGAGGTCTTCGCGTTTGAGATAGATTTGCGCCCCACCCATTTCGCGGCTGGTGCGCGCGGCGTGATAGATCGGCGACGGACGCCCCACGAAGTGCTTGAGCTCGTAATTGAACTCGGCGAGGAACTCGGGGTCGTGCTGGTAGCGCGCGTAGGCGTCGCGCAGTTCCTGGATGGCGTGCGTCAGGGTTTCACTGACAAAGCTTCCGCCGTAGGGCCCGAAGTGGCCGGCTGGGTCAGGCTGTTGATAGGAGGTCATGAACATTCTTTGCAAGCTGTGCATCGGCCGCGCGCACGGCGGCTACGAAGCGTTGGATTTTGGAGGCATCCTTGATGCCCTTGAGGGGCTTGCCGTCGGGGCCGTCGGCCTCGACGCCAGAGCTGACATCAACCGCCAGCGTTTTGCAACGCGGACGGACTTGCAAAATGCCATCGGTCACGTTTGCAGGCGTGAGTCCACCAGACAAAACGAGGTGAGAGCTGACGCTTGGTGGAAGAAGTGACCAATTGAATGCCTTGCCGCCGCCGCCGTATCCCTCGACATGGGCGTCGAGCAAGATGGCCTGGGCCTGCGAATACTGATGGCAGTATTTTACGAGGTCGAACCCTGTCGCACCGTCGCCAAGGGGAATGCGTGCGGCGCGCAGGTACGGTCGTGCTCCATGCGCCGTGGCCACCTGGCATTCCTCAGGCGATTCGTCGCCATGGAACTGTGCCACCGACCCGGCCACCCGTTCGCAAGCGGCCATGACATGCGCGGCCGACTGGTTCACAAACAGAAGAACCGGCGTTACAAAGGGGGGCAGACGCTTGGCCAGTTCGCAGGCCCGCTCCACGGTAATGAACCGTGGGCTGCCCGGGTACATGTTGAAGCCGACTGCGTCCACGCCGGCTTCGACCAAAGCGTCGATATCCTGTTCGCGAGTCAAGCCGCAGATCTTGATGCGGGTGCGTGTCTGGGGTGTCATGGAAGCCAATCATACGCAGCCGTGCGCTCGGGCAGTCCCCACCGGGCGTCGTAGCACGGCCCCAGAAAATACAGACCGTCCGGTGAAAAGGTGGGGGCTGCCGCATCGCGCGACTTTGCCTGCAGCACCTGCCCCATCCAGCGGGAGGGCTTGTCGCCTTGCCCAATCGCGACCAGGCAACCCATGATGTTGCGGATCATGTGGTGCACAAAGGCATTGGCCTCGAATTCAAAACGCCAGTAGCACGGTGCCCAGGCCAGCCCCGGATGCGGCGTTTGCGCTCCTCGGCGCGTGATGCGGATGGGCCGCAGGGTCTTCACTGGCGACTTGGCCTGGCACGCCGATGCGCGGAACGATGTGAAATCGTGTTCGCCTTCCAGATGCGATGCGGCCTCGAGCATGGCGTCGTGGTCCAGCGGGCGGTAAACCCAGCCCACACGGCCTGCGTCGACGCTGGGTCGCACGGGCGACTGAAGCAGAACGTACGCGTACCGTCGTGCCGTGGCACTACCCCGTGCATGAAAGCCCTCAGGAACCACCTGTGCCCACTGGACCGCAATGTCCGGTGGCAAAAACGTGTTGGTTCCGCGGACCCACGAAGCGGCGGGTCGGTCGAGCTTCGTATCGAAGTGCACCACCTGCATCAGGCCATGCACGCCTGCATCGGTGCGCCCGGCGCACAGGGTGCTGACCGGGTGGGTGGCAAAGCGCGCCAGCGCTGCTTCGAGCTTGTCCTGAATGGTGTTGCCCGAGAGCTGGCTTTGCCATCCACTGTAGGCTTGCCCGTTGTAACTGACCCCCAGCGCCACCCGGGTCATGGGGTGGAACGTGGGGCGCAGTTTGATGGGGCCAATGGCTGGCAGGTACCGTAGATCAACCGAGGTCGGCCAGCATTCGCTGGGCGCGCGTCTTGAGCGCCCCCGTGGCTTCGGCTACCACCTCTTCGACGAGAGTCCGGGCGCCGTCGGTATCGCCGATGGCATTGAACTCTTCGGCAAGTGCGAGTTTGGTTGCGAGCGGGTCGCTCTTTGCAGCAGCAGAGCCATCGTCGTCGTCGTCCATTTCCAGTGACGGCGCAGCGGATTCGACCTGGGGTTGCGCCATCGGTTGCGCTGGCGCATTCAGGTCGAGCGAAAGACCGCCGAGATCAAACGTCATTGGGGCGGAATCCACAGGGTCGGCGCTCAAAGGCGCAGGGCCAGACGACGCCATCGAAAGTTCATCAACGGCCGGAAAGTCCAGACTGTCTGCTGTGGGCGCAGGTGCGATAGGGCTTGGCGCGGTCTCTTGTGGAGCCCATGCTGTTGAAGTCGAAGCTTGAAGATCCGGTCGAACGGTGGGGATTTCCTCAGAATTCGACGGGCTGCCTTCACGCCGTGTCGCGACAGCTGCTGCAGCCGCTGCAAAGCCGCCAGGCTGCGCTGGGGCGTTCGCGACGGCATTGTCGGGAAGGTCAAGGTCCAGATCCAGGTCCAGATCCAGATCGGGAGGTGTTGCTCCCGCTGCAACTGCAACCGCCGCCCCCGGATACGCTGCCGCACCCAACCCGGGTGGGATGGAGGGGATGTCATCGTCCGCCATGCCGGGGCGGCCACCGGGTTGATACAGGGGGTTGCCGGGATCCAGCTCACGGCCAAGATCGGTAATCCGCGCCCAGTCCGGGCCTTCGCCCTGAGTCAGCTTGAACACATCTTCCGCAACCACTTCGAGGGCTTTTCGATCCTGGCGTTTGGCGTAGATCTCGCCCAGCTTCACGTGCACGGAAACGCGGGCGGGGTTATGGCGGATGGCTTCCTTGAGGATTTCTTCAGCTTGCAGATCACGGCCGTAAGCGAGGTACACATCCGCCTCGGCCACGGGATCCACATCCCCGCCAGCGTCGAGCTGACTGGGCGAATAGGCCATGGACGAGCCGGTAGACGCGTCGCTGTTGGCGGTATCCACGCGCTGCCCACCAGAGGCACCGAAGAAGGAATCAGGCTGGATTCGACTTTCAAGGAACGAGCTGTCCACGCCACCTGCCTGCTTGCGGCGCTGGACCACACGGTAAGCCCCAAAGCCAAGGAGCACGGCCAGCAATCCAGCGGCGGTGAGCGGGAACGCTGGGTCCTCCATCAAACCATCTAGGAAGCCTGGCTGCGTCTGTGGCGGAGCATCGACCACAGGCGCAGGCGCTTGCACGGCTGGCGCCGGTGCGGCTGCCGGGGCTGGTACGTTCTCAGATGCGGCCGGTTCAGGGCTCGCTGCCGGTGGGGGTGGGCTGGCTGCCGCCGCGGGTGCCGGTGCGCTCGCCTCGACAGGGGTGGCTGGAGCTGGCGGCGCGGTGGGCGTGGCGGGCACGCCGGGCGCCTGAACAGCAACACCGCCTGGCGCAGGGGGCGCTGCGGCAGGTGCGGTACCCGCGCCCGCAGGTGCTGATGCAGTAGCGAGCTTGTTCAGATCGGTAATGTTTTTGGACAGCTCGGCCATGCGCTTGGCGGCTTCCTGTGCCTGCTTGTCCTTGGCGAGCTTTTCCTCGGCTGCCTTGGTGCCCTGCACGGATCCCTTGGACAGCGTCAACTTGTCTGGGGCAGCGGTGGCAGGCTTGCGGTCTTCCACCCGGGTTTGGACGGTACCCGCTGCCGAGCGTTGGGCTGCAGCGACCTCGGTGGACGGCACTGCGCCAGCCAGCTTGCGCCGGAACTCATTGAAATCACGCGCCTGTGCCGCGAGGATCTGGCGCGCCTCAGGCGCAGATGTGGCCTTGGCCGCTGCCTGATCGGGCATCTGTAGCACGGCACCCGCTTTGAGGCGGTTGACGTTGCCTTGAATGAAAGCATCGGGATTAGCGCGCACCATGGCGACCAGCATTTGGTCCAGCGAAACATCTGCGGGGCGATAGGCGTTTGCCAGCTTGCCAGCCGTGTCGCCTGACTGAACGGTGACGCCATCGGCGGGCGCCGCACGGGAAGGCGCGGGTGCGGCAGCCGCAGGGCGTGCAGCGGGCGGTTCGGCAGGGCGAGGCGTTGCCTGGATGACCGAGGTCTCGGTGACTGGGGCAGTGATCTGCGGTGCTGCCGTCACTGCCGGAGCGGGGCGGCGCAGCGCGGGGGGATCGAACAGCATCGTGTAGCTGCGAACGATCCGGCCAGCCCCCCAATTGGCGTCGAGTACGACGTCCAGGAACGGCTCGTTCACGGGCCGATCGCTGCTCAGACGCAAAAACGCCGTGCCGTCTGCGCGACGCTGCAGCTGATACTGAAGGTTGCCCGCGAGCGACGTGTATTCCATGCCTTGGGCTCGAAACACCTCTGGCGCTGCCGACGCGGCACGCAGGTTGTCTGCCTCGGCGGCCGTGATTTGGGGGATGTCGATTTCGGCGCGCAGTGGCTCGCCCAAGGCAGACTGCACGGTGATGCGGCCGAGGGCCAGTGCGGACGCGTCAGCCGAATAAAAACCGGCCGACACTACGGCCGCAGCCGCCAAGACAGAAAATTTCCAACGATGCATGTTTGCCAACAGCTGAAGAGGTTTTTGAGCGGCTCGGTCGAGCGGCGTCTTTTTTTGCATGGTCTGATCCCGCCCCGGCACGTGAAGATAGGTAAAAAGCACCATAGCATCAATGTGTTGCAGTGACAAGCTGATGTGCCGCGGAAGCTTTGGAGGGGCCTGGGACGCCCCCAATTGAGCGGTCCCAGTGTTGCCAATTGCCAACGCCAGGTAACCGGTGGTGTGCCGGTGGACCAAGGTGGCAAGGGCTTGCACCGAGTGCTGCAGGCGATTGAACCTAAAAACGGCAGTTGATCGCTTGTCATCTTGGCGCACACCGC
>NZ_JBKDRI010000131.1:0-1814 GCF_046341535.1 Acidovorax sp.
CCGTTCGGGCTGAGCTCGTCGAAGCCGGGGCGATATCCCGGTTCTTCCTTCAGCACGGAAAGGGGTTGCCACTGTGCAGCCAGGCTTCGACGGGCTCAGCCCGAACGGTTTTTTGGAGGGGGTAGCGCCTTGGCTTCGACAAGCTCAGCCCGAACGGGTTGGGGGGTGGCGCCGCCCCCTTCTGGCTGCGCCTGCGTCGGGATGGCACGCGCGTCGCAGCGCGCGTGCTTCGTGCTCTGACTCGCCGCGGCTGGTCGAGCGGAGCGCGCCAGCGCGCAGCGGGTTCCGCGGCGCACCACGCAACCGATCCAGCGCAGGTGTGCCCCTTCGCATCGCGAAGGGGTCGCAGACGGGGGGTCGCCTTTCTTTGGGGTAATTTTCTTTGGCGAGGCAAAGAAAAGTGCCTCGCCCGCCGGGGCGACATCCCGGCTCCTGCGCTCAACCAGGGCACGCGGTCGCCACGGCCCAACCGGGCTTCGACAAGCTCAGCCCGAACGGGTTGGGGGGGTGCACCCCTTGCTTCGACAAGCTCAGCCCGAACGGGTGGGGGTCGCGCCCTGGCTTCGACAGGCTCAGCCCGAACGGGTGGAGGGATAGCGCCCAGGCTTCAACAAGCTCCGCGTGAACGGGTTGGGGAGGGTGCTGGCAATCTCAACCGCCCTCAATCCATCGCTCAATAGCTATCAAATAGATAGCTAAAAAGCCCCTCGCAACAGGCGCGAACGCCCGAAATCACCCCAACACCCCCGACACCAACCTGACCATCCGATCACACCTCGCTGCCAGCGCCCCATCATGCGTCACCATCACAAATGCCGTGCCCTGTTCCCGTGCCAGTTGCAGCATCAGGTCGAACACGCCATCGGCCGTACTCCGGTCCAGATTCCCCGTGGGCTCATCCGCCAGCACGCAGGCGGGCCGCGTGACCAAGGCGCGGGCAATGGCCACCCGCTGGCGTTCGCCGCCCGACAGCTCGGCGGGCCGGTGGTGCAGCCGGTCCTTCAAACCCACCGACGTGAGCACCCGCTCGGCCTCGGCATGGCACTGGGCCAAGGGCAGACGGCGGATGCGCAGGGGCATGGCCACGTTGTCCAGCGCGCTGAACTCGGGCAGCAGGTGGTGAAACTGGTAGATGAAACCCAGGTGCTGATTACGCATCTGCCCCTGGCGCTCGGGCGAGAGCGATGACATCAATTCGCCCTGCAGCCGCACCGTGCCCGCCGTGGGCGCATCCAGCCCGCCCAGCAGGTGCAGCAGCGTGCTCTTGCCCGAGCCCGACGCACCCACAATGGCCAGCGTTTCGCCCGCATGGACCTGCAGGTCCACGCCCTTGAGCACCGTCACATCCAGGCGGCCTTCGGTAAAGCGCTTGGTCAGGCCCCGGGCTTCCAGCACCACGGCGTTTTTTTCAGCGTTCATCTCAGTGATCCATGTCGTGAAACTGGCGCTCGCCAGGCCAGGGCCGCCCCGCCGCGGATGCGGCGTTCCACTTGCGGGCGCTGGCTGCGTCCCTGTGCTCGCATCGCGTAGCCATGCGACTGCGGGGGCCGAGCGCGAAGCGTCTCAGGGGGGTGTTTTTTATTCATAGCGCAGCGCCTCGGCAGGATTCACGCGGCTGGCGCGCCAGCTGGGGTACAGGGTGGCCACAAACGCCAGCACCAGCGATATGACGCCGATGGGCACGATGTCGCTGCTTTGCGGTTCGCTGGGCATCTTGCTGATGAGATAAATGTCTTTGGGCAAAAAGCTGGCGTTCAGCGCCCGTTCGATGGCAGGCACGATCACGTCGATGTTGAGCGCCACGCCCAGGCCCA
>NZ_JBKDRI010000132.1:0-22798 GCF_046341535.1 Acidovorax sp.
CGAAAATCGGCCCCAGCGAGGACAGTTTTTGCCGAATTTGCAGCCCCATAGCCGAGCTATGGGGCAAAAAGGCGGTTAAAAATGGACCGCTGCGGTCGATTTGCAGCCGACGATTTCCAAGTCCGACAGGCTCCTAGGCGGTACGCAACATTGCTCTACCGCCATGGTAACGATAGCAGCGACAGCCTTGTTGGCAAGGCTCAGGAGAAAGTTTTTCTCATTAGAATCGTCTGCAATCCGTCGTTCTTCCAGCGCGTGTGGCGCAAGTGACACAACGCGCCTGCGCGCCACCAGAGCAGGTCACGCTGTTGGACTGCGGTGCTGCCAGGGACCACGGCTGGCACGATGCCCGGCTCACCCGCAGTCGGCAAGCCGCCACTACGGTTCAATCTCAGTTCTCCAAGGATCCGCACGGATGAGCAGTTTCCAACACATCAAGGTGCCAGCAGACGGCCAAAAGATCACGGTCAACGCTGACTTGACTCTGAACGTGCCAGACCAACCCATCATCCCGTTCATTGAGGGTGACGGTACGGGTCGGGACATCACGCCGGTGATGATCAAGGTCGTGGATGCGGCGGTGGCCAAGGCGTATGGGGGCGCGAAGTCGATCCACTGGATGGAGGTCTATGCCGGGGAAAAGGCGACCCGGGTTTACGGGCCTGATGTCTGGCTGCCCGCTGAAACCCTGGATGCGCTGCGCGAGTACGTTGTGTCCATCAAGGGGCCTTTGACCACGCCCGTAGGGGGAGGTATCCGTTCGCTGAACGTGGCCTTGCGACAAGAGCTTGACCTTTACGTGTGCCTGCGGCCGGTGCAGTATTTCAAGGGTGTGCCATCGCCGCTCAAGGAGCCCGAAAAGACCAACATCGTCCTCTTTCGCGAGAACTCCGAGGACATTTACGCGGGCATTGAATTCGAAGCCCGGTCTGACAAAGCGAAAAAACTCATCCGCTTCCTGCTGGACGAGATGGGCGTCCAGAAAATCCGATTCCCCGAGACGTCGGCCCTGGGCGTCAAGCCGGTGTCGATCGAGGGCACCGAGCGGCTGGTGCGCAAGGCGATCCAGTACGCCATCGACAACGACAAGTCCAGCGTGACCATCGTGCACAAGGGCAACATCATGAAGTACACCGAAGGTGGCTTTCGGGACTGGGCGTACGCGCTGGCGCAAAAGGAGTTTGGCGCGCAACCGATCGACGGCGGCCCGTGGTGCCGTCTGAAGAACCCGAAAACCGGCAAGGACATCACCATCAAGGACAGCATTGCCGATGCGTTTTTGCAGCAGATCCTGATGCGCCCGGCCGAATACTCGGTGGTGGCCACGCTCAACCTCAATGGCGACTACATCTCGGATGCGCTGGCCGCGCAGGTGGGTGGCATGGGCATTGCGCCGGGCGCAAACCTGTCCGATTCAGTGGCGTGCTTTGAGGCCACCCACGGCACCGCGCCCAAGTACGCAGGCAAAGACTATGTGAATCCTGGCTCGGCAATTCTCTCGGCAGAGATGATGCTGCGGCACATCGGCTGGACCGAGGCGGCTGATCTGATCATCCAGTCGCTGCAAGCCGCGATTGCGTCCAAAAAGGTGACCTATGACTTTGCGCGGCTGATGGATGGCGCGACGCAGGTGAGCTGCTCTGGCTTTGGCCAGGTGATGATCGACCACATGTAGCCCATATCGGGCAACGCCGATCGATGCGGGCCAGCGCACAGCCCCTCCGATGCCAGCGCGCCAGGGCAGACGTCTGGCGAGCGCCCCTCGCAGCGCGCGGCTGTCCCGTCAGCCCTTGTGCACCATCTTGATGATGCTGGAAAAATCCAGCCCGCCGTGGCCTGCCAGGCTGTGCGCTGCGTAGAGGTTGCGCGCCAGGCCGCCCAGCGGGGTCGATGCCTTCACGGCGGCAGCGCTTTCCTGCGCCAGGCCCAGGTCTTTGAGCATCAGGTCGGTGCCAAAGCCCCCGGCGTAGCCCTTGCTGGCGGGCGCGGTTTCCATCACGCCGGGCATGGGGTTGTACTTCTCCAGCGCCCAGTTGCCGCCGGAGCTGCGGCGCATGATCTCGCTGAGCACCTTGGGGTCCAGGCCGTTGGCCACGCCCAGGGCAATCGCCTCGCTGGTGCCTGCCATCAAAATGCCCAGCAGCATGTTGTTGCAGATCTTGGCGGTCTGGCCTGCGCCCACGCTGCCCGCGTGGAAGATGTTGGCCCCCATTTTTTCGAGCACGGGGCGGGCGCGCTCCAGGTCGGCCGCCTCGCCGCCCACCATGAAGGTCAGCGTACCGGCCATGGCGCCGGCGGTGCCGCCCGATACGGGCGCATCGATGAAGGCCACGCCCCGGAGCTTGGCGGCATCGGCCACCTTGCGGGAGGTGGCGGCCGCAATTGTCGAGCAGTCAATCACCAGGGTGCCTGCGGGCAAGTGGGCCAGCAGGTCGCCCGCGCCCAGGAACAGCGATTCCACATGCGGGCTGGCGGGCAGCATGCTGATGACCACCTCGGCACCGGCCACGGCGGCCTGGGCGTCGGCGGCGACGGGCACGCCGTCTGCCGCCAGCTTGTCGCGGGCGGGTTGTGAAAGGTCAAACGCGCGGACGTCATGGCCTGCCTTGTGCAGGTTATGTGCCATGGGGCCGCCCATGTTGCCAAGGCCGATGAATGCGATTTTCATGTGCTGTCTCCCGTGAAGATGAATGGGTGATGGAGGAGTGCGTTTGCTATTGATTAAATAGCTGTAAAGTGATATGCAGCAAGCGCGATAGGCATCATTCATTGAAAATCTCAAGCATTGCGCCCGACCCTGCTGTGGCGCTGCCATGGCAAGCCAGGCGCGCGCACGGCGTCGATCCGGTGCAGGGCTTTGTCATGGAAGGGGCGGGCGGGCATGGATCTGCAAAGAATCTGCCATTCGCGCTTGATGCGTAATACTTTGCAGCTATCAATTCAGGAGTGATCATGCGCGGCGGCCGTCGTCAGCGGATGGCGTCGGGCGCGTCGCCTTCGAGCATGCGGCGCGCAATGATCACGCGCATGATCTCGTTGGTGCCCTCCAGAATCTGGTGCACACGGGCGTCGCGCAGCAGGCGCTCCAGGGGGTATTCGCGGATGTAGCCATAGCCGCCGTGCAGTTGCAATGCCTCGTTGCAGACGGTAAAGCCTGCGTCGGTGGCAAAGCGCTTGGCCATGGCGCAGTAGGTGGAGGCGTCGCGGGCCCCGGCGTCGAGCTTGCTGGCAGCCAGGCGCACCATCTGGCGGGCGGCAACCAGTTCGGTGGCCATGTCGGCCAGCTTGAACTGCAGGGCCTGGAAGCTGGCAATCGGCTTGCCGAACTGCTTGCGATCCTGCATGTACTGCTGCGCTTGCGCCAGCGCGCCCTGCGCTGCGCCCACCGAGCAGGTGGCAATGTTGATACGACCGCCGTCCAGGCCCTTCATGGCGATCTTGAAGCCTTCGCCTTCCTGGCCCAGAAGGTGGTCGGCCGGGATACGCACGTTGTCAAAGCTGATGGTACGGGTGGGCTGGCTGTTCCAGCCCATCTTGTGTTCCTTTTTGCCGTAGCTGATGCCGGGCGCGTCGGCAGGCACGACAAAGGCGCTGATGCCAGCCGCGCCCGAGTCTGCGGCCCCCGTGCGGGCCATCAGGATCAGCACGTCGGTGCTGCCCGCGCCGCTGATGAATGCCTTGCCGCCGTTGATGATGTAGTCGCCTCCGGCGCGTTGCGCGCGGGTCTTGAGCGACGCGGCGTCCGAGCCGGCACCCGGCTCGGTCAGGCAGTAGCTGGCCAGCTTTGCGCCGCTGCACAGCGGGGCGCCCCAATGGTCGCGTACCGCCGGGGTGGCCCAGGTGCCCAGCATCCAGGTCGCCATGTTGTGGATGGTGATGAAGGCGGTGGTGCTGGGGTCTATCGCGGCCATTTCTTCAAACACCAGCGTTGCGTCCAGCCGGGGCAGGGCCAGGCCGCCCGCTGCCTCGGGGGCATACAGGCCGCAAAAGCCCAGCTCGCCCGCCTTGGCAATGGCTTCGCGCGGAAAGATCGCCTCTGCGTCCCACTGTGCGGCGTGGGGTGCAAGCTCAGCCTTTGCAAAGTCGCGCGCCGACTGTGCAAAGGCACGCTGTTCCTCGGTCAGCTCAAAGTCCATGGCGTTGTCTCTTGTGTTTTTTGGTGTGGCGTTGGACGCTGATGTGGTCTATGGGAACGCTGTGCAGGGCTTCGACAAGCTCAGCCTGAACGGGTGCAGGTGTGCGCGGTTTGGCTGCGCTCCGTCTCCCCCGTTCGCCCTGAGCCTGTCGAAGGGCTGGCCTACCTTGCGCCCGGGCTTTGACGGGCTCAGACCGAACGGACGGGGAGGTGTTGGGCAATTCATCACGGCTTGGCCGGGCTGTCGTTGCTCAGCCAGCGCATCAGGCCTTTGCGCCGCTCTTGCGTCTTGCGTGTGAGGCACTGGTGGTACGAGCGCGGGCCTTCGGGCTGGGTTTCGGTGGCTTGGGTTTCGCGCTTGCATTGCACCGTGCGCTCGCGCACCCAGGCGGAATGCTCTTGCCGCAGTTGCGGGCGTTCGTGGGCCGACAGGGCGCGCATCACGTCCTCGTACAGGATCTGGATGGTGGTGTCTGCCGCTTGAAAGTCTTGCACCGCGCAGGCATTGACCTCGGCAACCGTGCCCGTGGGTTTGCAGGCGGCACCGGCTTGGGCGTGGGCGCTGGGACTGGTCAGCAGGGCTGCACTGAGCAGCAGGGCGGTCGCAGGCCAGCGGGTCGCTTTGATCCATGGGTGTTTGCATTGCATGGCCTGGTTTTAACACTGGCAACGCATGGTGTTGAGGGTTTTCGGCATGCTCAGGCTGAACGGCGCGTGAACTCCTCGCGCTATCCACCGACCGTTCGGGCTAAGCCTGTCGAAGCCTTGCGTGGCGCTTGGACAGGCTCAGCGTGAACAGGCGGGGGCAAAGGGCGGTATGGTGTACTGGCTTCGTCAAGCTCAGCCCGAACGGGTGTAGGGGTGCGGCGCTCTCGTCAGCACCTCACTTCAAGCTGATCGTGGTGTTCACTCCCTGGCTCACGGTGCTGTCGTCGAACCAGCGCGCCGTCACGGTCTTGGTCTGGGTGTAGAACATCACGACCTGCTTGCCATACGGCCCCAGGTCGCCCAGCTTGGACGCGCGCGAGCCGGTGAACGAGAAGATCGGCACGGGCACGGGGATGGGCACGTTGATGCCCACCTGGCCCACATCAATCTCTTCCTGGAACTTGCGGGCTGCTGCACCGCTTTGCGTGAAGATGGCCGTGCCATTGCCATTGGGGTTGCGGTTGATGAACTCAATCGCATCGTCCAGCGTGTCGGCCGCAGCCAGGCACAGCACGGGGCCAAAGATTTCCTGTTCGTAGATGGACATGCCGGGCTTGACGCCGCTGAAAATGGTCGGGCCCACGAAGTTGCCCTTGTCGTAGCCAGGCACGCTGGGCTTGCGGCCATCGAGCTCCAGCGTGGCGCCATCGGCAATGCCGCGCTCAATCAAACCCTCCACCCGCGAGAGCGCGGCGCAGGACACCAGCGGCCCCACATCGGTGCCCTTTTCCACGCCCGCATTCACCTTGAGCGTCTTGGCCTTGGCCACCAGCTCAGGAATCCACTGTTGTGATTCGCCCACCATCACCACCACCGACAGCGCCATGCAGCGCTGGCCTGCCGCGCCAAAGGCCGCTCCGGCCAGGGCGTTCAGCGTCTGCTCCTTGTTGGCATCGGGCACCACGATGGCATGGTTTTTGGCGCCCATCATGCACTGCACGCGCTTGCCGTTGAGGCTGGCGCGGTTGTACACATGGGTGCCCACCTTGGTGGAGCCGACGAAGCTGATGGCCTTGATATCGGGGTGGTCGCAGATCGCGTTCACGGCGTCTTCACCGCCGTGCACCACGTTCAGCACGCCGGGCGGAACGCCGGCTTCGAGCGCCAGCTCGCACAGGCGCATGGTGACCATGGGGTCTTGCTCGGACGGCTTGAGCACGAAGGTGTTGCCCGTGGCAATCGCCATGGGGAACATCCACAGCGGGATCATGGCCGGGAAGTTGAACGGCGTGATGCCCGCGCACACGCCCAGGGGCTGAATCACGGTGTAGGTGTCCACGCCACCGGCGACGTTGTTGGCCAGTTCGCCCAATTGCAGGTTGCCGATGCTGGCGGCGTGCTCTACCACTTCCAGGCCGCGAAACA
This sequence comes from Acidovorax sp., assembly GCF_046341535.1. Lineage (GTDB taxonomy): Bacteria > Pseudomonadota > Gammaproteobacteria > Burkholderiales > Burkholderiaceae_C > Acidovorax. Next base: position 6,209 of record NZ_JBKDRI010000132.1, read on the forward strand.
CATCGCCCTCGGCATCGGGCAGGGTCTTGCCCTGCTCGGCCGTGAGGATGGCGGCCAGCTCGGCCATGTTCTCGCGGATCAGCTGCTGCAGCTTCAGGAAGATGCGCGCGCGGGTACCAATCGGCGTTTTCTTCCAGGTCTTGAACGCTTCTTTGCCCGAGGCCACAGCGGCGTTGATTTCTTCAGGCGTGGCAAACGGCACGCGGGCCAGCACCTCTTGCGTGGCGGGATTCACCACATCGCGCCACTGGGTGGACTTGGATTCGACAAACTTGCCGCCGATCAGCAGCTTGACGGTCGGTGCCAGAACGGCGGCGGAGGTGGGTGCGTTCATCGGTTGTCTCCAAAAAAAGGGGAAAGTCGCCGTATTGACCGGCAGCGCAAGCATGGTAGCTGTGCGAATTTCGCATGACAATAGCGTTTTTCGCACCTTTGATCTGCAAATTTGCACCGCAAGATCGGTTGGCAAGGAGGCGGCCCTCATGGACTGGGACAATCTGCGCTATTTTCTGGAGCTCAGCCGGGGCGGTACGCTGGCAGCCGCCGCGCGCCGCCTGGCGGTGGAGCACACCACGGTGTCGCGCCGCATTCAGGCGCTGGAAAAGCAGATGGGCGCGGCGCTGTTTGCGCGCCATGCAGGCGGCCACAAGCTGACCGAAGCAGGCCGCCAACTGCTGCCGGCTGCAGAGGCCATGGAGGCGGCTGTTCTGGGAGTCGAGCGCGCCGCACCCACCTCGCACGAGGGCCCGTCGGGCCTGGTGCGCGTCGGGGCTACCGAAGGTTTCGGGACCTTGATCCTGGCGCCGCTGCTGGCGCAGCTCACGCGCCGGCACCCCCATCTGTCGGTGGATCTGCTGGCCCTGCCGCGCATGCTGCACCTTTCGCGGCGCGAAGCCGACATCGTGATATCGCTGGAGCGGCCCACGCGCGGCTCGGTCATCGTGAGCCGGCTGTCGGGCTACGCGCTTTACCTGTATGGCCAGCGTGAATACCTGGCGCGCAAGCCCTTGATCACCGCGCGCGACGACCTGCGTCACCACGATTTTGTAAGCTATGTGGACGACCTGCTGTTCACCAAGGAGCTGCAGTTCCTCGATGCGTTGTACCGGCCCGAGCGCTTTGCGTTTCGCAGCACCAGCATCACCGCGCAGCACGCGGCCGTGCGCGCCGGGGCAGGGCTGGCGGTGTTGCCAGCCTTTATTGCGGACCGCGACCCCCTGCTCACCCGCGTGCTGCCGCAAGAGGCGTCCTTTACCCGGACCTTCTGGATGAGCATGCCCTCGGAGACCAAGCACCTGGCGCGCATGCAGGTTACCTGGGCTTATTTGCGCGAAGCGGTCGCTACGCAGCAGGGTTTGTTGCAACCCCAGGGTACCCGCTAGGAGCCTGTCGGACTTGGAAATCGTCGGCTGCAAATCGACCGCAGCGGTCCATTTTTAACCGCCTTTTTGCCCCATAGCTCCGCTATGGGGCTGCAAATTCGGCAAAAACTGTTCTCGCTGGGGCCGATTTTCGCTTTCGACGCTCCAAGTCCGACAGGCTCCTAGGGACACCGCAATACAGCGTCTTTGGGCGGGCAAGTGGCGCGCTCATGATGTTGCGGTCGCTGGCAGCCCGTGCGGGCAGCGTCCGCACCTGGCGGGCCGCCTGTGCAAAGGCATGGACAGCCCCCTGAACCGATTCGCACACTGTTGCGTAGGCGCAGCAATTTGCCGCGCTTCTTGGGTTTCTCAGGCCAAGCCAACCCAAACAAGCACTCGCGTAAGGCATGATAGCGGCACTGGACACATAAGCTCCTTTTTTTATAGCTTGTGGGGCATTGCCAGATTGCGCTCGACGCCATTTCTGTATATATGCTGACGGTGAACAAACGTTGCATTGAGTTACCATTGTTCGATGACGGTCTGGTTGCCCTTCTTCCATTTGTGCTGCTTTTCAACCGACTGCCGTCGGGCGAGCCCTGCTATCGAGGTTCCCACTGAAAACGTCTGACATACCCCGTTTGCATGGTTGGCTGACCAGTGACCGATGGCTGCACTGGCTGTCGGGTGCCATCGTCGGCCTGCTTGGCCTCGTACTGACCTCGTGGCTTGTCGTGCAGCAGTCCGCGTCGGTGCGCGAGATTGGCTATGGCCGCTTCGTCCAGGAGGCCCGCTCGTTTGCCGAGGCCCTGGGCCAGCGCATCGTCAGCAACACCGAGGTAGTTCTGGCCGTTCGCAGCATGTTCAAGGCCAATCCGCTGATGTCCCGGTTTGATTTCGAGCGCGTGGTGGGCGAGATGGACGTCGGCCAGCGGTACCCGGGCGTGCGCGCCCTGTCGTTCAACCGCTGGGTTGCCGGTGCCGACAAGGATATCTTCGAGTACCGCGTTCGAATCGACAGGTCGGCCTCGCCAGAGGGGTTGCCCGGTTTCGCCATCCGTCCCTCGGGCGATCGTCCTGAATACTTCGTGACCGAGTATGTCTGGCCGCTGCAGAGCAATCAGGCGCGATTGGGCGAGGATGTTGGCGCCCAAACCTCCACCCTGGAAGCGCTGAAATTTGCGCGGGACAGCGGCCGGGCGGTGATGTCCGTGCCGTTTGATTTATCCCAGGCGCAAGAGCACCCGGCCGCCATCGTCATCCACGTTCCCGTCTTCGACCCGGCTTCGGGCACCCTCGACCGGCGGTTTCTTGGAACAGCGTCCACCACCATCCGGGCCTACGACATGGTCAAGGGGTTGGAGCGCCAGGGCTTGCTCCAGGGCATCACGGTGGCGATTGCGGACGTGGGGCCTGGCGATGGCGCGGGTGGCGAAAGCATTGACCGCCCCATCCTTGCAGCCTTGGATTCGGCCATCCCTGGAGCCGAGCCCTACGTCCGGCTCTTGCCCGTGCATGACCGCCGTTGGCGCTTGACGTTCTATCCCACGCGCTCTTTTTTGTCGCCGTATGAGACTCGCATCCCCTGGCTTTTGGGGCTGGGCGGGGCACTGATGTCCCTGCTGTTTGCAACCACGGTCGGCCTGCTGGTGCGCCAGCGCACGTCCGCCGTTGCCCGCGCCCGGGGTGCAGAGGAGGCCCGCCACGAGAGCGAACAGCGCTTTCAGGCCCTTTTCAACCAGACCACCGTGGGCGTGGCTCAATTGGACGCCCACGGCAGGTTCATCCGGGTCAATCAGTGTTATGCCGAGATTCTGGGGTACACGCCGCAGGAAATGCAGGGAATGCACTGCCAGGCCAGCATCTATCCGGACGACCTCGATTCGTATGTCGAGCAACTGCGACGGATGCAGACCGGTGAGGTGCCCGAATGCCGTCTGGAAAAGCGCTATCTGCACCGCAAAGGGCATGCTGTCTGGGTGGATCTGACCACGACCCCGATGTGGGTGCCGGGCGCAGCACCCGGTCATCACATAGCCGTGGTGCAAGACATCACCTCTCGCAAGCTCATGGAGTCCAACCTCCGAGCCAATGAACGCCGGCTGCGAAGCATCCTGCAACGCCTGCCCATCGGACTGTGCCTGATCCAGGCGGATGGCCACATCAGTTTCCGCAATCAGCGATATGTGCAGATTTGCGGCTACACCGAAGCCGATACGCCCACCGTCAATCATTGGTGGAAGCGCGCGTTTCCCGACGTGCTCGAGCGCCGGGCGGCACGCTCGCTCTGGGCGCACGCAGACCTGCAGGCCAAGGACGGCGAGGGCGTGATCCCCGTGATGGAATACGTCATCACCTGTGCGGACGGCTCGCGTCTGCCGGTGGAGATCTCGGGCGTCTTCCTCGACGGTGGACGGATCATCACGCTGCAGGATCTCAGCCAGCGCAAGGCCGCCGAGAACGAGATCAATTCGCTGGCGTACTACGACCCGCTGACCCGCCTGCCCAACCGCCGGCTCCTGATGGACCGGCTGCATCAGGCCCTGGCAGCGAGCGCCCGTCATCACCGAAGCGGCGCGCTGCTGCTGCTGGACCTGGATAACTTCAAGACGCTCAACGAAACGCGCGGGCACGAGCAGGGCGACAACCTGTTGCTGCAGGTGGCCGAGCGCCTGCGCGCGTGCGTGCACGAGGACGATACGGTCTCGCGCCAGGGAGGCGATGAATTCGTGGTGGTGCTCGAAGATCTTGGGGATGATCCGCAGCAGGCTGCGGACCGCACCGAAGAGGTCTGCCAGCGCATCCTCCAGGTCATGCGCGAGCCCTACCTGATTGATGCCGAAACCCACCATAGCTCGCTGAGCATGGGCGTTGCGATCTTCAGCGGCATGCAGGACACGGCGGACGAGCTGCTCAAGCGCGCTGACCTTGCGCTGTATCAGGCCAAGGACGCTGGTCGCGACACCTTGCGGTTCTATGACCCGAAGATGCAGGCGTCGGTGAGCGCCCGGGCCGCGATGGAACTGGACATGCGCACGGGCCTCGCGGAAGGGCAGTTCGAACTGTACTACCAGCCGCAGATCGACCGCGGGCGCATCACGGGGGCTGAGGCGCTGCTGCGCTGGCGGCATCCGCAAAGCGGGTTCATCTCGCCGGCACAGTTCATTCCGGTGGCCGAAACCACCGGCCTTATCTTCCCGCTGGGCGAATGGGTGCTCCAGTCGGCGTGCAAGACCTTGTCGCGCTGGGCCCACCAACCGGCCTTTGCGCAGTTGAGCCTTGCCGTGAACGTGAGCCCACGGCAATTTCACCAAAGCGGCTTTGTGCCCCAGGTGCTGGCAGCGCTGGCGGGCTCGGGCAGCGAGGGCCAGCGACTCAAGCTGGAGCTCACCGAGAGCCTGCTGCTCGCAGATGTGCAGGACACCGTCGACAAAATGGGTCAGTTGCGCGCCTACGGGGTGGGTTTCTCGCTCGACGACTTCGGGACCGGCTATTCCTCATTGAGCTATCTCAAGCGCTTGCCGCTGGACCAGCTCAAGATTGACCAGGGCTTTGTGCGCGATGTGCTGACCGACCCCAACGACGCTGCCATTGCCCGCACGGTGGTTGCACTCGGCACCAGCCTGGGCCTTCGGGTGATTGCCGAGGGCGTGGAAACTCAGGCGCAGCGCGAGTTTCTGGAACGCCACGATTGCCACGCCTGGCAGGGCTATCTGTTCAGCGCTCCGGTCCCGGTGGCCGATTTCGAGGCCATGGTGCTGCGCACCAATACGCAAGCCGAGCCGGTTGCCTGATGTGCCTGGGCTGCGGCAGTCTGGTGCCCCTCGCTGGCCGCGCGGGGGCATGAACCCCGTGCGCCAGTACCGGTCGTCGGGTGGTGAGATTCAAATTTGATAGCAATCATTCTTTACGCGTCAAGCGTGAGGGCCTGATTCAGGCCGTATTCTCGGCAGGGCGTCGGTCAGTGTCGGGGGCGCCCCCTGCACCGGGGAGCGCCGGGCAGCGCGGTATCATTCGCAGTCTCGCTTCGGGCTGCGCCTGTGCGCGCCGCGCCAGGCAGCAACGTCCCGACAAGCCCTGATCCAGGCCTTTATTCCCCGCCCCGACCCGTGCGTCTTACCTCCATCAAGCTCTCCGGCTTCAAGTCGTTCGCTGAACCCACCACGTTCATGCTGCCCGGGCAGCTGGTTGGCGTGGTGGGCCCCAACGGCTGCGGCAAGTCCAACATCATGGATGCGGTGCGCTGGGTGCTGGGTGAAAGCAAGGCCAGCGAGCTGCGCGGCGAGTCCATGCAGGACGTCATCTTCAGCGGTACCACCACCCGCAAGCAGGCCAGCCGCGCCAGCGTCGAGCTGGTGTTTGACAACTCCGACCACCGGGCAGGCGGCCAGTGGGGCCAGTATGGCGAGGTGGCCGTGCGCCGCGTGCTCTCGCGCGACGGCACCAGCAGCTATTTCCTGAACAACCAGCCTGTGCGGCGACGGGATGTGCAGGACGTGTTCCTGGGCACGGGCCTGGGGCCGCGCGCCTACGCCATCATCGGCCAGGGCACCATCAGCCGCATCATCGAAAGCCGCCCGGAAGAGCTTCGCCTCTTTCTCGAGGAGGCGGCAGGCGTGTCCAAATACAAGGAGCGCCGCCGCGAGACGGAAAACCGCCTGGCCGACACGCGTGAAAACCTCACGCGGGTGGAAGACATCCTGCGGGAGCTGAACGCCAACCTCGACAAGCTCGAAAAGCAGGCCGAGGTGGCCGCCCGGTACAACACGCTGCATTCTGAGGCCACGCTCAAGCAACACCAGTTGTGGTTTCTCAAGCGCGCCGATGCCGAGGCCGACCAGGCCAAGGTGCGCCTGGAGGGCCTGCAGGTGGTCAACGAGCTTGAGTCGCGCATGGCTGACCTGCGCGCGGTCGAGTCCGACCTTGAAACCATCCGTCAGGCGCACTATGCCGCTGGCGACAAGGTCAACCAGGCGCAGGGCAAGCTGTACGAAGCCACTGCCGAGATCGGCAAGCTCGAAGCCGAGATCCGCTATGTCGTCGAAGGCCGTCAGCGTGTGGAGCAGCGCCTGCTGCAGCTGGCCGAGCAGATGGCCCAGTGGCAGGCGCGCAAGCACGAGGCCCACGCGGAGCTGGACAACCTGTCCAGTGCGGGCCTGGACGCCGAGGAGCGCGCCGAGATGCTGTCTGCCCAGGTGCAAGAGCAGGCCATGCAGCTGCCGGACCTGCAAGACGCCCTGCTCACGGCCCAAAGCCGTGCGAGCGAGCAGCGCAGCGCCGTGGTTCAGGTGCAGCAGCAAATCGGCGTGCTGGCGGCCGAGCAGCGCAGCATCGACGAGCAAAGCCGGCAGCTCGACACCCGCTTTGAGCGCCTGCGCGCCGACCGCAACGCCCTGTCCGCGCCCGATGAATCCCGCCTGAACCACTTGCGCGATCAGCTTGAACAAGCGCAGGAGCTTGCCCAAGTCACTGCGGCGCGCCTGCATGAATTGCAGGAGTCCGTACCCCAGCTCGACGATGACCGCCGCGCGCGCCAGCAGGACATGAACGTTCAAAGCGCGCGCCAGGCCGAGTTGTCGGCCCGCATGGGGGCCCTCAAGGCGCTGCAAGAAAAGGTCAAGACCGATGGCAAGCTGCGCCCCTGGCTGGCCAAGCACGGTCTGGAGGACTTGCAGGGCTTGTGGAGCCGCATCCATATCGAACCCGGCTGGGAAAACGCGTTGGAAGCCGCGCTGCGCGAGCGCCTGGCCGCGCTGGAAGTGGGGCGCCTGGACATGGTGCGCGGCTTTCTGGGCTCTGGCGGCAACGATGCGCCGCCCGCGCGCCTGGCGTTCTACAGCGCCCCGACGGCGGTCCAGCCCGTAGCGCCGTCACAGCACCAGCGCCTGTCCGACCTGCTGCGCCTGAACGATGCCAGCCTGCGCGCGGTGCTGTCGGACTGGTTGCAAGGCTGCACCACGGCCCCCACACTGGACGACGCCCTGGCCCGCCGCGCCAGCCTGCAGCCTGGCGAGACCGTCTACGTGCCTGCGGGTCATGCCGTCAGCGCGCACAGCGTGAGCTTTTATGCCCAGGATTCCGAGCAGTCGGGCCTGCTCGCGCGCGCCCAGGAGATCGAACATCTTGAAAAGGAATTGCGCGCCCAGGCATTGATGGCCGAAGAGTCGCGCAGCGCCCTGGTCCGGGCCGAAGCCGCGTATGCCGATGCGTCGCAGCGCCTGGTATCGGTGCGCCGTGAGGCCACCGAAACACAAAACCGCTCCCATGAGCTGCAGGTGGAGACCTTGCGCCTGACCCAGCTGGCCGAACAGACCCGTGCGCGCAGCCAGCAAATCGACGCTGATCTGGCCGAGGTCCAGGCGCAGCTGGCCGACCTGCACGAGCGCCGCGTGGCTGCCGAGGCACGCTTTGAAGAGCTGGATATGCAACTGGCCGACAGCCAGGAGCGCGAGGCCCATCTGGGCGACCGCGTGATCGAGGCCGAGCGCAAGCTGGCGGCCTGCCGCGAACAGCAGCGTGTTCTTGAGCGCCATGCGCAAGAGGCCGCGTTTTCGCAGCGCAGCCTGGAGGCTCGCCGTGGCGAGCTGAGCCGCTCCATCGAAACCGCCCACCAGCAGGCCCAGGCGCTGGCTGATGAAGAGCAGCGCGCCCGTGACGAGATGGCCCGCCTGTCGGACGCCGCGGCCCAGGGCGGGCTGCAGGCCGCACTTGAATTGAAGACGGAGCGCGAAAGGGCGCTGGCTGCCCAGCGCAGTGAATACGACGAACTGACCACCCGGCTGCGCGCCAGCGATGAGCGCCGCATGCAGCTCGAACGCGGCCTTGACCCGCTGCGCGCCCGCATCACCGAGTTCCAGCTCAAAGAGCAGGCTGCGCGCCTGGGCCTGGAGCAATACACCACATTGCTGGCCGACAACCAGGCCGACCTCGACGCCGTGGCCCGGTCGATTGCCGATGGCAACGTGCGCATGACCGGCCTGCAGGGCGAGATCGACCGCCTCCACCGCGAGATCGACGCGCTGGGTGCCGTCAACCTGGCGGCGCTCGATGAACTCAAGCTCGCCAGCGAGCGCAAGGTGTTTCTGGACGCGCAAACAGCCGACCTGACCGAGGCCATGAACACGCTGGAAGACGCGATCCGCAAGATCGATGGCGAGACGCGGCAGCTGCTCTCGGGCACCTTCGATACCGTCAACAGCCACTTCGGTCGCATGTTCCCGGAGCTATTTGGCGGCGGGCAGGCCAAGCTCATCATCACAGGCGACGAAATTCTCGACTCGGGTGTGCAGGTGATGGCCCAGCCGCCCGGCAAGAAGAACCAGACCATTCACCTTTTGTCGGGCGGCGAGAAAGCCCTAACCGCCATCGCCTTGGTGTTTGCCATTTTTCAGCTTAACCCCGCGCCGTTTTGCCTGCTGGACGAGGTGGACGCGCCGCTGGACGACGCCAACACCGAGCGCTACGCCAAGCTGGTGACCAGCATGAGCCGCGGCACCCAGTTTTTGTTCATCAGCCACAACAAGATCGCCATGGAAATGGCCGAGCAGCTCATTGGCGTGACCATGCAGGAGCAGGGCGTCTCGCGCATCGTGGCGGTGGACATGGAGTCTGCGCTTTCCATGGCGGATGTATGAGTACCCCCCTGAGTCGCTTCGCGCCCGCGCAGCGCCGCCAGAGTCGGCGGCTCTTCGGGCACGTCCAAGCCTGCACTGGCAGGCTCGGAGCCGCCGCCCTCAGCCCCCCCGAGAGGGACGACGCCCTTGCTGCGGGGCGGCCCTTGCGCGGCGTCACGCGTATCGGGCGTGCTTGTGCTGCGGGCTGCGGTCTCGCGGGGCGCCCCAGTAGCCAAAACGTATTGATATGAGCACATTGCAACTGAGTTTGGCCATCATCGGCGGCCTCGTGCTGGCCCTGATCGTGGCCTACAACGCCTGGATGACCCGGCGCAACGCGCCCAAGCGGGCCCGTCCGGAAGATGCCGATCGTGAGCGCGGGGCAGAACCCATGCTGCGCCAGGAGCCCGGGTTTGATGCGGGGCTGGCTACGGGGATGCCGCTGTCTCCGCAGGAACTCCGGTCGTTGGATCGTGGCCGCGAGCCCTCGGTCGCCCATGTCGTGGACCCGACCGAGGCGCTGCAGATGCCCGTGCCCGTCTTTTCCGTGGAGCGCCGTCCGGGGCTGGATCCGCTCATTGATGTGATTGCCACGCTGCAGCCCGAGCATGTGGTGTCGGGCGATGCCGCGCTGGCGGCCATGCCACCCACGCGACGCGCGGGCAGCAAGCCGTTTGCCATCGAGGGCCTCAATGAAGCCACGCAGCAGTGGGAAACCCCTTTGCCCGGCCAGCGCTACCAGAGCTTCCAGGCCGGAGTGCAGCTTGCCAACCGCATGGGCGCGCTCAACGAGATCGAGTTTTCGGAATTCGTCATGAAGGCGCAGGCGTTCGCCGATGCGATCAATGCGGCTCCCGACTTTCCGGACATGTTGCAGGAAGTGGCCCGCGCCCGTGAGCTGGACGAGTTTGCCAGCGACCACGATGCGCAACTTGCCTTCCTGCTGCGCGCCCGCCAGGCCGCGTGGAGCCCCGGCTATGTGCAGCAGCACGCATCCCGGCTGGGCTTTGTGGCGGGTGCCATGCCCGGTCGCCTGGTGATCCCCGCGCGCACCCAGGGGCTGCCGCCGCTGCTGACCTTGTCCTATGACACACAGGCCGCACTGGCCGACGACCTGGACCAGTCCGCCATCCGTGACGTGACCCTCAGCCTGGATGTGCCACAGGTTTATCGCACCGAACGGCCCTTCGAGCGCCTGCGCGAGGTCGCCGTGGCGCTGTGCCAGGGCATGGACGGCGTGCTGTGCGACCAAAACGGCCACCCGCTGCCCGCCATGGCCATGGACCCCATCGCTGGCGACCTGGAGCTGCTGTACGACCAGCTGGACGGACGCGAGCTGTCGGCGGGCTCGGTGTTGGCGCGGCGGCTTTTCAGTTAGTGGCTCGCGTGCACCCCCCTGTGTCGCTGCGCTCCTTCACCCCCTGTCTCGCGGCGCTCTGCGATGCGGGAGGGGGAACCCTACCAGCGCGGCGGGGTGGCCCTGGCGCGGTGGCCTCTGGTCTGGGCCAGGCGCGTTTGGTCGGTCCCGCATAACGCAAAGCCATATGAAAGCCGACATGACCGATAGTGCCGATCTTTTTTCGGCTGTTACGCACGCCAGTCCAGCGCAAGATGCTATCAAAATCAAAGCGCTTCGCGCGCAGCTGCATCGCTGGGCGCATGAGTATTACGTCAAGGACGCCCCCTCGGTGCCCGATGCCGAGTACGACCGCGTCTTCCGCGAGCTGCAGGCGCTGGAGGCCGCGCATCCCGACCTGATAACGTCTGACTCGCCCACGCAGCGCGTGCTTGGCGCGGTGATGCAGGGGCTGGCTCCGGTGCGCCATGCGGTGCCCATGCTGAGCATCCATACCGAAACCGATACCGAGGCCACAGGCGCGCAGGCCTTTGACGCGCGGGTGCGGCGTGAGCTGGGCCTGGGTGAATCCGACCCGCCCGTGGAATACGTGGCCGAACCCAAATTTGACGGCCTGGCCATGAGCCTGCGCTACGAAAACGGCCGCCTGGTGCAGGCCGCCACGCGGGGCGACGGCGAGGTGGGCGAGGACGTGACGCACAACATCCGCACCATCCGGCAAATTCCCTTGAGCCTGCCCGAGGGCGTGCCGCCGCTGCTGGAAGTACGCGGCGAGGTCTATATGCGCCGCGCCGACTTTGATGCCCTCAACGAGCGCCAGCGCGAGCGGGGCGATAAAACCTTTGTGAACCCGCGCAATGCCGCCGCGGGCGCGGTGCGCCAGCTCGACTCGGGCATTGCCGCGCAGCGGCCGCTGAGCTTTTTTGCCTACGGGCTGGGCGCCATCACCCCTGCCGCCGAGGGCGGGCCGGATTTCCGCACGCATTACGAACTGCTGCAGCAGATCAAATCATGGGGTTTTCCGGTTGCCGCGCACGTCCATATTGCCTTGGGTGCTACTGAATTGGTAGCATATCACCAGCAGGTCGGGGCCAGCCGCGATGCGTTGCCCTACGACATCGATGGTGTGGTCTACAAGGTCAACCGGCTCGATCTGCAGCGCGACCTGGGCTTCAAAACCCGCGAGCCGCGCTGGGCCGTCGCCCACAAATATCCGGCGCAGGAGATGGCCACCCGGGTCGAGGGCATCGACGTGCAGGTGGGCCGCACCGGCAAGCTCACCCCCGTTGCGCGCCTGGCGCCCGTCTTTGTGGGCGGCGTCACCGTCACCAACGCCACGCTGCACAACCTGTTCGAGATCCGCAAGAAGGGGGTGCGCGTGGGCGATACCGTCATCGTGCGGCGGGCGGGCGATGTGATTCCGGAGGTGGTGGGTGTGATGCCCGGCCACCGCAGCGGCTACGTGAAGAACTTTCGCATGCCCAGCCAGTGCCCCGTGTGCGGCAGCGCCGTGGTGCGCGAAAAAGGCGAGGCCAACCACCGCTGCACCGGCGGGCTGTATTGCGCCGCCCAGCGCAAGGAGGCCATCTTGCACTTTGCTGCCCGCCGCGCGATGGACATCGAGGGCCTGGGCGACAAGCTGGTGGACCAGTTGGTGGATGCCAGCGTCATCCGCACGCTGCCCGATCTGTACCGCATGGGCCTGACGTCGCTGATCGCGCTGGAGCGCATGGCCGACAAGTCCGCGCAGAACGTGCTGGCCGCGCTGGAGAAATCCAAACAAACCACGCTGCCGCGCTTTCTGTTCGGCCTGGGTATCCGCCATGTGGGCGAGGCCACCGCCAAGGACCTGGCCCGGCATTTCGGCACGCTGGATGCCATCATGGACGCCGGTGTGGAGCAGCTCCTGGCCGTGAACGATGTCGGCCCCGTGGTGGCCCAGGCCATCCACCGGTTTTTTGAGCAGCCGCACAACCGCGAGGTGGTCGAGCAACTGCGCGCCTGCGGCGTGACCTGGCCGGAGGGCGCGCCCGCCGCGAAGGCCCCGCAAGTGCTGGCGGGCAAAACCGTGGTGCTGACCGGCACCCTGCCCACACTGAGCCGCGACGCCGCCCGCGACCTGCTGGAGGCCGCGGGAGCCAAGGTGGCAGGTTCGGTCAGCAAGAAGACCAGCTACGTGGTGGCGGGCGCAGACGCGGGCAGCAAGCTGGCCAGGGCCGAGGAGCTGGGCGTGCCCGTGCTGGACGAAGCGGGCATGCTGGCACTGCTGGGCGCGCCCGGTGCCTGTGCCTGATCGGCGCTCCTGGGCCCACCCACCACCATCCCTTTGACGCAGGAAACCCCATGCCCCCCCGATTGCTGACCTTCAAGACCCGGCTGGCGGGCTGGTTTGGCTTCATGCCCCGGCCGCTTCGGCGGCTGCTGGTGTGGGCCCTGGTGGCAGGGCCGCTGGCCGTGCTGCTGTACGCGCTTGCGCTGGTACCCTTCACGCCGTCCACCGCCGACATCCGCAAAGCCAAGAGCGAAATGCCCGCGCAGCTGATGTCGGCCGATGGCAGGCTGCTGGCCGAGTACCGCTGGGCCAACCGCGAGTGGGTGGAACTCCAGCAGATTGCACCAGCGGTCATCGACGCGCTGATCGCCACCGAAGACCATCGCTTTTACAGCCATTTCGGGCTGGACTGGCGGCGCGCGGCCGCATCGGTGGTGCACACGCTGCGCGGCGATCCGCAGGGCGGCTCCACCATCACGCAGCAGTTGGCGCGCAACCTGTTTCCTGAGGAAATTGGCCGCTCGCGCACCCTCACGCGCAAGCTCAAAGAGGCCATCACGGCGCTCAAGATCGAGGCCTCGTATTCCAAGGAAGAAATCCTGGAGACCTACCTCAACACAGTGCCTTTTCTCTACAACGCCTATGGCATCGAGATGGCCGCGCGCACGTATTTTGACAAGTCGGCCGACAAGCTCAACGTGCTGGAAAGCGCCACGCTGATCGGCATGCTCAAAGGCACGGCCTACTACAACCCGGTGCTCAACCCCGACCGGGCGCAAGCGCGGCGCAACACGGTGCTGGGGCAGATGCTCAAGCATGGCAAGCTCAACCAGCAGCAGTTCGATGCCCTGCGCAAGCGTCCGATGCGGGTGAATTTCGAACGCCAGACCGAGGTGATGGGCCCGGCCCCCCACTTTGCGATGCAGCTTCGCAAGCAGCTCATTGCCTGGGCAGACAGCAACGGCTACAGCCTCTATGCCGACGGGCTGGTGATCCGCACCACCATCGACTCGCGCCTGCAAGCCTTTGCCAACCAGGCCGTGGCGCGGCAGGGGCGGCAGCTGCAGTCGGTGGCTGATGCCGCGTGGTCGCAAAAAAATGGCTGGGTTCCCGGCAATGAGCTGATCCAGACGCTGGTGCGTGAGTCATCGACCTACCGCGAGGCGGTTGAAAAAGGCCAACCGGCGGACGAAACGCTCAACACCCTGCTGGCTGACGCAGCCTTCATGCAAAAACTGCGCGCCGAAAAGACACGCGTGCAGGCGGGCTTCATGGCGCAGGACCCCGTCACAGGCCACGTGCTGGCCTGGGTGGGCAGCCGCGACTTTGGTGTGGACCCGTTCGACCATGTGCAGGCGGCACGCCGCCAGCCGGGCTCCACCTTCAAGCCGTTCGTGTATGGCGCAGCCTTTGACCGGGGCGCCTCGCCCGACGATGAGCTGATGGACACTGCCGTCGAGATCCCGCTGGGGGGCGGCCGCGTGTGGCGGCCCACCGATGGCGGTGCGCCCAGCGATGCGCCCATGTCGCTGGCCGACGGGCTGGCGCTGTCCAAAAACACCATCACCGCGCAGGTCATGCAGCAGGTGGGCCCGGCGCGGGTGGCGCAGGTGGCCCGCGACCTGGGCGTGCGCCAGTCGCCCCTGGAAGAAGTGCCGTCGCTGGCGCTGGGCACCAGCCCCGTCACGCTCAAGGAAATGGTGTCGGCCTACAGCACCATCGTCAACCTGGGCCGCTACATCGAGCCAGTGCTCATCACCCAGATCGAGGACCGGCATGGCAAGGTGCTGGAGACGTTTGCCAAACCCGTGGCCGAAGAGGTATTTTCGCCCCGCGCCGCGCAAACGCTGCGCAACACCATGCGCGGCGCGGTGGACCGCGGCACGGCGGCGGCGATCCGCTCGCGGTACGGCATCCAGGCCGACGTGGCGGGCAAGACCGGCACCACGCAGGACAACACCGACGGCTGGTTCATCCTCATGCACGCCCGCGTGGTGGCCGGTGCCTGGGCGGGGTTCAATGACGGCCGCATCACGCTGCGCAGCGACGCCTGGGGGCAAGGCGCCCGCAGTGCGCTACCCATGGTGGGCGACTTCATGCAGCAGGCGCTGCGCACCAAGGTGATCAGCAACACCGATCGCTTTGTGGACGAGTTCGCGCCGCAGGCCGAGGCGCCCGCTGCCGATGCGCCGCTCAGTGCCATGCGGGAATGGTTGCGCGGTCTGTTTGGTGGGGGTGATGCGGCACCGCCCGCGCCGCCGCCGGTGCCTGCATGGCCCGGAGTGCCCGCGCCGCATCCCCCAGGCGACGGCCGCCTGCCGCCGGTGACCACCGACCCCTCGGGGCGACCGGTACCGGCTGAGGAGCGCGTGGGCGGGTGATCGGGACGGGGCCGCGCTGGGCGGCTGAACCGCCGGGCGCATCGGCCCAGCCCGGCCCGCGACGTGGCAGGCAGCGAAATATGCGGGTTAATCGATATCGATGCAGTGCAGCCCGATGGAGCCTGCCCTTCGGTCGGCAAAAAACGCCTCCAGCGTTTCCTTGACCGTGCGAAAAGCGATTTCATCCCAGGGCACCTCGTGCTCTTCGAACAGGCGCGCCTCGATGGTTTCGTGGCCGGGGCTGAACTGGTCGCTTAGTAGCCGCGCCTGGTAAAACAGGTGGACCTGCCCCACCCGACGCACGTTAAGCAGACTGAACAGCGGGCCGATTTCAATCTGCGCCCCGGCCTCCTCGTCGGTTTCGCGTGCAGCGCCCTGGGCCGTGGTTTCGTCCAGCTCCATGAAACCGGCAGGCAGCGTCCACTTGCCCCAGCGCGGCTCGATGTTGCGCTTGCACAGCAGCACGCGACCGTCGTCGAACACGGGGACGGTGCCCACCACGTTCAACGGGTTCTCGTAATGCACCAGACTGCAGGCCGAACACACTGCGCGCAGCTTGGTGTCGCCATCATCGGGCAGGCGGTAGGCCACCGAGGTGCCGCAGGCGCGGCAGTGCTTGATCGGGCTGCGATAGGTCATGCGGCAAACTCAGTGAAGATGCGCTCTGGGGCATGTCTCATGAGCGTATTTTGCGATGAAACGACGATCCATTCGCCTGCGGCCTCAGACCACTTTCAGGCGCAGGCCACCCAGGCCGTCCACGCCGCCCTCAAGGGTGTCGCCGCGCACCACGGGGCCCACGCCCGCTGGCGTGCCGGTGTAGATCAGGTCGCCCGGTTGCAGCTCCCACGCGGCCGACAGGTGCTCGATGGTCTCGGCAATGTTCCAGATGAGCTGCCCCACGTTGCTGCGCTGGCGGTCGGCACCGTTGACCTGCAGCCAGATGGCGGCATGGGCCACATCGCCGGCCTGGGCGACGGGTGTGATCGGTCCGATGGGTGCGCTGGCATCAAAGCCCTTGCCGATGCACCAGGGGCGGCCCTGCTTTTTCATCTCGCCTTGCAGATCGCGCCGCGTCATATCAAGGCCCACGGCGTAGCCGTAGATGTGCTGTGGGGCATCGGCCGCTGCAATGTTGCGCCCCCCTTGGCCTATGGCCACCACCAGCTCAATCTCATGGTGCAGGTTGGTCGTGAGGCTGGGGTAGGGGAGTTCACCCGTCTCGCCCGGCTTGACCACCACCAGCGCGTCGGCCGGTTTCATGAAGAAAAACGGCGCCTCGCGGCCGGTAAAACCCATTTCCTTGGCGTGTTCTTCGTAGTTGCGGCCCACGCAGTAGATGCGGTGCACCGGAAAGCGTTCGGCGCGGCCCACCGCGGGAACGCTGACCACGGGCGATGGAGAAAAAACGTAGCTCATGTCGATCCTCGTCGGTCTGGATGCAGATGGAAACGCCAGGCTTGCAAAGACCCCGTGTTGGCAATGTCGCAAGGCGGCCAAACAGTGTGCCACGGGCTAGGAGCCTGTCGGACTTGGAGCGTCGAAAGCGAAAATCGGCCCCAGCGAGGACAGTTTTTGCCGAATTTGCAGCCCCATAGCCGAGCTA
>NZ_JBKDRI010000133.1:0-19187 GCF_046341535.1 Acidovorax sp.
GCTCGGGGTCAAAGCGCACAAGTCTGCAGGGTTGCCCTAAAAAGTCCGAGAACCACTGCGCTGCCACCGCGCCCATATCCCATGCGGGCACGGTCTCGTCCCACAGCGTGACGGTGGCTGGCGCCTCGACCGTATCCATCCCCAGGTGCAGAGCCAGCATGCCAGGCGCGCGCAGCACCACTTCGCTGGCCCTGATCTGGGGCTGTATCAGCGCCATGCGAGGCAGTGTGCGCTGGGTGAGGAACTCGCCTTTTGTATCCACCACCATCCATGCCCGGTCCAGGTCGAGGCCCGTTTCCGTGAGCAATGCCTCACGCACCTCGACGCCCGCGCACGATTTGACGGGGTACACAAACAGGCGCGCGATGCTGCCGCAGACGTCGGATTCGGGATCAAAACTGCTCACGCTGCACACTCCACAGAGTCAAAGGGATTCAGGGCTACACACCCCAGCGTCCATTGTGCCGCCTCGGGCCATCAACGCCCCGGCCACAGGCGGTGCGGTGGCGCTCCTACAATCAACGCCATGGCGCACACCTTTGATACCTGCATCCGTGGAACGGGCATCGTGGGCCGGACCCTGGCCCTGCTGCTGGCCCGCGACAGGCATAAGGTGGCGCTGGTTGCGTCCTGTGCCGGTGCGGTTCATTCGGCGCCAGACAGCATCGATGTCCGGGCCTATGCGCTAAACGCGGCATCGCGTGCGCTGCTGCAGTCGCTGCGCTGTTGGCCCGATGCCGACCACGCCACGGCCGTCACGCACATGCGTGTGCTGGGCGACCAGGGCGGCAGCGTCCAGTTCGACGCGAATGCGCAGCACGCCGATGCGCTGGCGTGGATCGTGGATGTGCCGGCCTTGGAGGCGTGCCTTTCGCAGGCTGTGCGGTTTCAGCCCCAGATCGAGCTGCTTGATGCGCCTGTGTCAGCCGCGCTCACTGTGGTTTGTGAGGGCCGCGCCAGTGCAACCCGCGCCGAGTTTGGCGCGCGTTTTGAGGTCACTCCGTATGCGCAGCACGCCATTGCTGCGCGTGTGGCGTGCGAGCATGCTCACCAGCAGATCGCACGTCAGTGGTTCTCGCCGGAGGGCATCCTGGCTTTCTTGCCGATGGGTGGACCGCAGGGGAACTCCGTGGCCGTTGTGTGGTCCGTCACGCCAGAGCACGCGGCAAAGCTCATGGAGTTGCCGGCGCAGGCGTTCTCCGAGAGGCTGCGGGACGCGAGCGAGGGCGCACTGGGTACCCTGTCGTTATTGGCCGAGCGCGCAGTGTGGCCACTGCAACTGGCAAGGGCAGACCGCTGGTGCGGGTCGCTGCCTGCCGTCGGACGCGATTGTGCAAGCTGGGTTCTGGCAGGCGATGCGGCACACAATGTTCATCCCTTGGCAGGCCAGGGGTTGAATCTGGGCCTGGCGGACGTGCAGGCGCTGGCAAGCGTGCTGCACCAGCGCGATTACTGGCGTGGCGTGAGCGACCTGCGCCTGCTGCGCCGCTACGAGCGCGAACGCAAGGCTGCGCTGTGGGCCATGGGCCTGGCCACCGATGGGCTCCAGCAGCTCTTCACACGCCAGGATGGGCCATTGCCCAAGCTGCGCAATGCAGGAATGAAGGTGTTCGATGTAAGCGGGCCCCTCAAGGACTTCGTGGCCCGGCAGGCCATGGGGATGTGATGACCACCGGCATCGGCGTTACTGCCGTTGCCAGACTGATGAAATGGCTGAACGATGAAACGGATTCCCACCCTGCTTGCGGCCGCTAGTATGCTGGCCCTCTCCTTCGCGGCCCACGCCCAGGAGGCAGACATCCGCAAAGCCCTGGCCGAGCGCATTCCGCAGATGGACCGCATCGACGAAGTGCGTCCAACGCCCATGAAGGGCGTCTTCGAGGTGCGTATCGGTACGGATCTGTTTTACACCGACGCCAAGGGCGACTATGTGATCCAGGGCGAATTGATCGACACCAAGGCGCGCCGCAACTTGACGGAAGATCGCATCGCCAAACTGACCGCACTGGACTTCGCAGCCCTGCCCCTGAAGGATGCGTTCACGATCGTGCGCGGCGACGGCAAGCGCAAGGTGGCTGTCTTTGAAGACCCGAACTGCGGCTACTGCAAGCGCTTCGAGCGGGACATGCAGAACGTGGACAACGTCACCGTCTACATGTTTCTCTATCCGATCCTGAGCCCGGATTCCGCCGAAAAGTCGCGCAACATCTGGTGCGCCAAGGACCGCGTTGCCGCCTGGCAGGACATGATGGTGCGCGACAAAGCCGTTCCTGCTGCCAGCTGTGACACCAGCGCGCTGCAGCGCAACCTGGCGTTTGGCCGTCAGTACAAGATCACGGGCACCCCGACCCTGATCTTCGCCAATGGCGCGCGTGTACCTGGCGCCATTGGGGCGGCCGAGGTCGAAAAGCGTCTGGCCGCCATCAGTGGTGATGCCGCTGGCGCCCGCTGAAAGCCCAGGCGCTGCGCCGTTGATCTTTCTTCCATAGCGTCCGGAGCTCCTGAGTGTCAGGGCGCTGAGTCCTCACCACCGCTGACACCCATGTCTCCCACCCGCCCCACCGATACCGCTGCGGTTCGCTACCGGGTAGAACCGGCCGATCTGCATGCCCACCTTTTCCACATCACGCTGACCATCCCTCGACCGCAGGAACAGCAGGAGGTATCGCTGCCGGTGTGGATTCCAGGCAGTTACCTGGTACGAGAATTCTCCAAAAACCTGCAGGACCTGCAGGCCACTCAGGGGCGACGGCGCACGCCGGTCACCCAACTGGACAAGCATCGCTGGCTAATACGTTGCAACCCGGGTAAGCCACTGGTGTTGACCTACAGCGTCAGTGCCTACGACACATCGGTGCGTACCGCATGGCTCGATGCGTCACGAGGCTTTTTCAACGGCACCAGTCTGTGCCTGCGGGTCGAAGGCTGTCAGCAACAGCCCCATAGCATCGAAATCGCCAGTACGCCGGCAACGGCACAGTGGTCGGTCGCCACCGGGTTGGGTGCGATCGACGTTGACCAACGAGGCTTCGGGCTTTACGGCGCAGCCAACTACGAAGAATTGGTGGATAGTCCGTTCGAATTAGGTATTTTCTGGACAGGCCGCTTTACTGCAGCAGGTGTGTCCCACCGTTTCGTCGTGGCGGGGGCAGCTCCGTCGTTTGACGGGAAGCGGTTACTGGCGGATACCCAAAAAATCTGCGAGACCGCCATCGCCTTCTGGAACTGCAAAGCCAGGCCGCCGTTTCGGTCTTACGTGTTCATGCTCAACGCCGTTGGCGACGGATATGGCGGCCTGGAACATCGCAATTCGACGGCGCTGATCTGCGGACGCCGCGACCTGCCGCGCATGGGCGAGAAGCGCGCCAGCGATGGCTACACCACACTGCTGGGGTTGATCAGCCATGAATATTTCCACACCTGGAACGTCAAGCGGCTGCGTCCAGCCGAGTTCGCTTCGCTGGATTTTGGGCGCGAGAACTACACGGGGCAGCTTTGGTTTTTTGAAGGCTTCACCAGCTACTACGACGACTTGTTGTTGCGTCGCGCGGGACTTATCGACGATGCAACGTACCTCAAGCTGCTGACCAAGACGATCAACCAGGTGCTCCAGACCCCAGGGCGCAAGGTGCAAACGGTGGCGCAAGCCAGCTTTGATGCCTGGGTGAAGTACTACCGCCAGGATGAGAACACGCCGAACACCACAGTGAGCTACTACACCAAAGGCGCGCTGGTAGCTCTTTGCCTCGATATGGCGCTGCGCAGCGAGGGTAAAGCCACGTTGGATGATGTCATGCGGGGGCTGTGGCAGCGCTGCCCCGGTGGCCTGATGAACGAAGACCACCTGCGCGCCGTCCTGCGCGAGCTGGGGGGGCGGTCATTCGACGCGGAGATCGAGCAGTGGGTGCACAGCACGGCAGAGCTTCCGCTTGGCGATCTGCTGGAAAAAAACGGCGTGCGCCTCAAGGCAGAGAGCGCACAACTGGCGCAGCGACTGGGGATCCGGGTGCAGGAAAGCCACAGCATCCAAGTCAAGACGGTGCTGCGCGGCGGGGCCGCTGAGAAAGCAGGAATGGCCGCAGGGGATGAATGGCTGGCGGTGGAATGTGGGGGCAGTGCCTGGCGCGTGAGCAAGCTCGACGATGTGGCTTTCTACAGCGGGACCGCCAAAGCTGTGACGGCGATGGTTGCGCGAGACGGCTGCATCCTGCGGCTCGCGCTCGACATGGCAGTGGCGGGGCAGGCCGGGGCCAAGACCCGCAAACTGCGCAGCTCCAAGCCCGAAGTCCCCGATACGGTGAGTTTGGCGGTTGCTGATACGGCCGCCGTTGCGCGCTGGCTCTCTACCACCTTGGGGGCGTGACGCGCCAGAGGCATCGTTTCGCTATATTCAACCCGTTTATTTTTCAAAACACACCATCGCCCAAGGAGATCCCATGCCCTACGAAACCATCGAGGTTCGTGTCGAAGCCGAAAAGGTCGGCATCGTCACCCTGAACCGGCCCAAGCAGCTCAACGCACTCAATGACCAGCTCATGAATGAACTGGGCGCTGCCCTGAAGGCTTTCGACGAGGACGAGAAAATCGGCTGCATGATCATCACGGGCAGTGAAAGGGCGTTTGCAGCCGGCGCAGACATTGGCGCCATGGCCAAATACAGCTTTGCCGACGCTTACAAAGGGGACTACATCACACGCAATTGGGAGGCCATTCGTTCGGTACGCAAGCCCGTGATTGCAGCAGTGAGCGGTTTTGCGCTGGGCGGCGGCTGCGAACTGGCCATGATGTGTGACTTCATCATCGCGGCTGACAACGCGAAGTTTGGCCAGCCCGAAATCAAGCTGGGCGTGATCCCCGGCGCAGGGGGTACCCAGCGGCTGCCGCGCGCTGTGGGCAAGTCCAAGGCCATGGATATGGCGCTGACAGCCCGCATGATGGATGCCGCGGAAGCCGAGCGTGCGGGTCTGGTCAGCCGGGTCGTACCCTTTGACAAGCTCATGGATGAGGCTTTGGGCGCTGCCATCACGATCGCGGGTTTCTCGCAGATTGCCGTCATGGCCGCCAAGGAGTCCGTCAACCGTGCCTTTGAGGGCTCGCTCTCCGATGGCGTGATGTTCGAGCGCCGGCTTTTCCATGCGCTGTTCGCCACGCAGGACCAGAAGGAAGGCATGGACGCTTTCGTGAACAAGCGCCCCGCGGCGTTCACTCACCAGTGAATTTTGTTCTATAATTTTCGCTTTTGGTCGTATAGCTCAGTTGGTTAGAGCGCAGCATTCATAATGCTGATGTCGGTGGTTCAAGTCCACCTACGACCACCAAATTCCAAACCCACAGCGCCCTGGCACCGTGGGTTTTTTTGTTGGGCGTCTCAGTTCGCCATCGGTGGACTGCGGTGAATCCGGTGATGGCTCGGGACGCCAACGTAGAATCTCGCACTCAGCCCCTGGATGAACACCATGAACCGCTGCACACGCAACAACCCTTTCCCTTTTTTTGCCAGCCGCCAGTTTCATGCTCTGGTCCTGGCGGCGCTGTTTGGTGTCAGCACCTTCGCGTTTACACCGGGCGTCCACGCGCAGCAGGTGCCGTCCGGCATGGGGATGGTTCGTAATTTTCCTGAGGCGGCACTGCGAGGCGCGCTCACTATCACCAGCGTCCAAGAGGCCCGGCTTAACGGCCAGCCCATCCGCATGGCGCCTGGCATGCGCCTGTTAAGCCCGCAAAATACCTTGGTCATGGCCCACACCGTCATCGGGCAGACCTTCAAGGTCAACTATGTGATTGAGCAGAGCACCGGCATGCTGCACACCGCATGGATTCTGACGCAGAGCGAGGCTGATGTGCCGCGCAAGGGCGCCACGGATGGGGTGGATCGCAACTACCGAGCGGACTCGGATCTCATCAAGAAGTGATCCGCGGGGCGGCCGCCTCGGGCCGCCTGCACCACCGCGCACCTCTGCTGGCGGTGCGCATGCTTTTTCCCGATTGCAAAGCGAGCCCACCATGGCCCCCAAAGTATTCATCAAGACATTCGGCTGCCAGATGAACGAGTATGACTCGGACAAGATGGCCGATGTACTGCATGCCGCACAGGGCTACGAGCCTACGCAGAATGTGGACGAAGCCGACCTCATTCTCTTTAACACCTGCTCGGTGCGTGAGAAGGCGCAGGAGAAGGTTTTCAGCGACCTGGGTCGCATCAAACACCTGAAGGCCCGTGGCGTGAAGATTGGTGTGGGCGGTTGCGTGGCTAGCCAGGAAGGCGCAGAAATCATCAAGCGCGCACCCTATGTGGACGTGGTGTTCGGCCCGCAGACCCTGCACCGCCTGCCAGAGATGCTGAACGAGCGCGCGCGCCTGGACCAACCCCAGGTGGATATCAGCTTCCCCGAGATCGAGAAGTTCGACCACCTTCCACCAGCCCGGGTTGAGGGCGCCAGCGCCTTCGTCTCCATCATGGAGGGATGCAGCAAGTATTGCAGCTACTGTGTGGTGCCTTACACCCGCGGCGAGGAGGTGAGCCGCCCCTTGGATGACGTGCTGGTCGAAGTGGCGGGTCTGGCCGACCAGGGCGTCAAGGAAATCACCCTGTTGGGCCAGAACGTGAACGCTTATCTGGGCAAGATGGGCGGCACGGCGGAGATCGCTGACTTTGCCCTGTTGCTGGAGTACGTGGCCGACATTCCCGGCATCGAGCGCATCCGCTTCACTACAAGTCACCCCAACGAGTTCACGCCCAGGCTGATCGATGCCTATGCCCGGCTGCCCAAGCTGGCCAGCCACCTGCACCTGCCCGTGCAGCATGGCAGCGACCGCATCCTCATGGCCATGAAGCGCGGCTACACCGCCATGGAATACAAAAGTACGGTGCGCAAGCTGCGCGCCATCCGCCCCGACCTGGCCATGAGCAGCGATTTCATCGTCGGATTCCCCGGTGAGACAGAGGACGATTTCAACAAGATGATGAAGCTGATTGACGACATCCACTTCGACAACAGCTTCAGCTTCATCTTCAGCCCGCGCCCCGGTACCCCCGCCGCAGGCCTGCACGACGACACGCCGCACGCCGTGAAGTTGCACCGCCTGCAACACCTGCAGGGGGTCATCAACGCCAACATCAGGTCCATTAGCGAAAGCCGCGTAGGCACGGTGCAGCGCATTTTGGTCGAAGGTCGCTCCAAGCGCGACGCCACCGAGTTGATGGGCCGCACCGAATGCAACCGCGTGGTGAACTTTGCGGGTCACACCCGTCTGGTCGGTCAGATGGTGGACGTCAAGATCACCGAAGCCAAGGCGTACACGCTGCGGGCGGAAGTCCGCACGGAAGAGGGCGTGTTGGCTACTGCAGTCTGACCCCTTCGGATTGCGTCAATAAGGCTTTGCGCCGTGTTGCGACGCCTTGCAGGGGGCCGACCCCGGCTGTGTTTGGCGCCTTACGCAAAGTTTTTTGGGATCGCCACGCATCTTGCAAAGTGCGTGTGAACAGGCTTGCAGGGTCTGTCGATACACCACAGCGGCGAAAAACAGAAATTCAGCCTCAGAAGGGCATCTTGGGCATTCCCCCGCCGCCCAGGCCCTTCATGCCGCCCATCTTTTTCATCATTTTCATCAGGCCGCCGCCCTTCATTTTTTTCATCATCTCCTGCATCTGCTCGAATTCCTTGAGCAGGCGGTTGACTTCCTGAACGTGCACACCGGCCCCATTGGCAATGCGTTTTTTGCGGGTCGCCTTGATGAGGTCGGGCTTGCGGCGCTCCAGCGGCGTCATGCTCTGAATGATGCCTTCCTTGCGCTTAATGTCTTTTTCGGCCTTGTCCATGTCCATGGCACCAGCCTTGGCGGTGAGTTGGGCTGGCAACTTGTCTATCAGACTTGAGAGGCCGCCCATCTGCTTCATCTGCTGGATCTGAGACAGGAAGTCGTTCAGATCGAAGCCGTCACCGCTCTTGACCTTGGCGGCCAGTTTTTGTGCGGCTTCGATGTCCACGCCTGCGGTCACCTGCTCCACCAGCGCCACGATGTCGCCCATTCCCAGGATGCGGCCCGCGTGGCGGTCGGCGTCGAACACTTCCAGGCCGTCGATCTTTTCGGACACGCCCGCAAACTTGATCGGCGCGCCCGTAATCTGCCGCACCGACAGCGCAGCCCCGCCGCGCGAGTCGCCGTCGAGCTTGGTCAGCACGATGCCGGTGAGCGGGAGCGCTTCCTTGAAGGCCTTGGCGGTATTGATGGCGTCCTGGCCCTGCATCGCATCGACCACGAACAACGTCTCCACCGGGTTGAGTGCGGTGTGCAGGTTCTTGATTTCTTTCATCAAGGCTTCGTCGATGGCCAGGCGGCCGGCGGTATCCACCAGCAGCACATCAAAGTAGTGTTTTTTGGCGTAGTCGAGGGCGGCATGGGCAATTTCCAGCGGCTTCTGGTCCGGCGTGCTTGGGAACCACTCGGCGCCTGCCTGCTTGGTCACGGTCTTGAGCTGCTCGATGGCTGCAGGCCGGTACACGTCGCCCGACACGGTCAGCACCTTCTTCTTACGCTTTTCAATCAGGTGCTTGGCCAGTTTGGCCGTGGTCGTGGTCTTGCCCGCACCCTGCAGGCCTGCCATCAGTATCACGGCAGGCGGCTGGGTGGCCAGGTTGATGTCGGCCACGCCCTCACCCATGGTGGCGGCCAGTTCCCGGTTGACGATGCCAACTAACGCCTGCCCGGGCTTGAGCGAGCCTAGCACCTCCTGGCCCAGCGCCTTTTCCTTCACGCGGGCAATGAAGTCGCGTACGACGGGCAGTGCCACGTCGGCTTCCAGCAAGGCCATGCGCACTTCGCGCAGCATGTCCTGTACGTTGGATTCGGTAAGGCGGGCCTGGCCGCGCATCTGCTTGACCAGGCGCGTGAGTTTGTCGGTGAGTGCGGAGGCCATAGGTGCGATCTGGTGGTACTGGCGCAGCGTTGCGTCGGGCTGGCCGCCAGACAGGCGGCAGGGCGAAGATAGCGTCGATAGCTCAGGGCGTGCAACACATCAGGAATCCGGCCTCGGCGCAGTGCATGGGCACCGTTTGGCGCGCACCAAACACATTTTCCCAATCAGCCCGGGAGAACGATAAATGCCAGTGCGTCAGCGTCAATCGGGCGCAGATGCAGAAAGTCGTGAAACACGCTCTAAACTCGAGCCATGATTTTACCCAGCGCTTCACCCGTCACCTGGCTGTTGGCCGTGGCAGCCG
The DNA here is from genome assembly GCF_046341535.1 of Acidovorax sp. Taxonomy (GTDB): domain Bacteria; phylum Pseudomonadota; class Gammaproteobacteria; order Burkholderiales; family Burkholderiaceae_C; genus Acidovorax. The sequence continues at coordinate 9,222 of NZ_JBKDRI010000133.1, forward strand.
CGGTGGCATACGCCATACCCGCGCTTGCGGCCAAGCCACTGGGCGAGACAGCGTCGCGTAATGCGCTGCTGGTCGCTTGGCTGCTGCACGCCGCTGTGCTTGTGTGGGGGCTGTGGGGCGAGTTGCCGCAGTTCGGCTTTGCGCCCGCCCTTTCCATGACCGCCTGGCTGGTGCTCACCGTTTACGCGGTCGAGCGACAGCTCTTTCCTCAAATGCGTTCGCGCTGGATGCTGGCTTCGTTGGGCGCAGTCGCTGTGGTGTTGGCGCTGCTGTTTCCCGGTCAGCCGCTGCAAGTGTCAGCCTCGGGTTGGCTGCCGCTGCATCTGGCGCTTGGCATTGCCTGCTACGGTCTGTTCGCCGCTGCGGTGGTGCACGCCTGGCTGATGACGCGCGCCGAGCAGCACATCCGGCTGGCAGAAGACACCCACAGCGGAATTCCTTTGCTGACGCTGGAGCGACTGACCTTTCGCTTCGTCACTGCGGGCTTCGTGCTGCTCACTGCCACGCTGGTCGCTGGCCTTGTCTTTGGCGAGACGCTGTATGGCCGCGCTTGGCGATGGGATCACAAGGCCGTGTTTTCGGTGCTTTCGTGGTTGACCTTCGCTACGCTTTTATTTGGCCGTGCCCGATTTGGTTGGCGGGGCCGCAGCGCCGTGCGGGTGCTGTATGCAGGGGCCTCTCTGCTGATGCTGGCCTACGTGGGTTCTCGCTTTGTGCTGGAGGTGATCTTGGGGCGTGCGGCATGAAATACATCGTGCTTCTGGTGGTTCTCGTGGTGGCCTTTGGCGTCTGGCGTAACCGGCGCTCAGCCGATGACGCACCCTCGGTCGAGGTACAACGCCCGCCGACGCTACCCCAGGATATGGTCGCATGTGCCTATTGCGGGGTGCATGTGCCGCAGGCCGACGCGGTCTTGCTGGCTGGGCACGCGTTTTGCAGCTCCGATCACCGCGATCGCGGGGCCGCCTGAACGATGACCTCGGCACTGGTCAGCGCCGCAGGCGCATCTTCGCTGGCCGATGCGCCGTTCGTGCGCCTTTGGCGGGGCTTTCTCACCGGTCGGGTAATGGTGGCCCTTGTCCTTCTTGTGTTGCAGGGCGTCGGTCAGGCCATGAACCAGTCTGGCCACTTTGCGCTGCTGCTGATATGCGGTGCCTATCTGATGGTCACGATATTGCTGCGCGTCCTGGCCAGAGACACCCCGCCGACCGGCGGGGTCGGACTGCAATGGCTGCCGTCGATAGGCCTTGACCTGGCCATCATCGCGACCCTGCAGTTGCTGCAGGCTGGCGCCATGAATTACACCCCGCTGTTCGGGCTGCCGATACTTATGGCCGCGGTGCTGGGAACGCTGATGCTGGCGTTGAGTACCACCGCCGCCGTTTCCCTGATGCTGCTGGGGTGGGCGTGGTGGCTGAGCTCTGCGGGTGGCGGAGACGATACTTCGCACTACCTGCAAAGCGCGCTCACCGGCACGGGCTACTTCGTTGTCGCCTACCTCATTCACCAGCTGGCCACGCGCTTGGTGCGCGAGCAGAAGCTTGCGCTGCAAAGCCAGATCGCAGCGCGCGTTCAGTCGCAGGTGAGTGCCTTGGTTATCCAAAATCTGACCGATGGGGTGCTCGTGGTGGACGAAAACGATGTAGTGCGGCTGGCCAACCCAGCCGGGCTGCACCTGCTGGGCAAATCGCCGCTCCCGGATCTGCCCTTTTCACTGGAGTCCATTCCGCCCTGGCAACCGCTGGTAACGTTGGCGCGGCGAACTTTCCGCCGCGAGGAGCCGCAGACAGCCGATGCAGACCTTTTGCACCCTGGCCAGAGCCCCATGGGCCTGCATGTGCGCACCTGGTTGACCGCCACGCGCGATGTTGCTGCGCAGTCGCAGACCGAACGTCTGTGCGTCATGTTTCTGCATGATCTGCGCGAGATGGAAGCCCGCCTGCGCACGGAAAAGCTGGCAGCCATGGGTCGTATGTCTGCAGCGGTAGCCCACGAAATTCGCAACCCTCTGGCAGCCATTGTCCAGGCCAACGCGCTGCTTGAAGAAGAGCTGAGCGACCCGGCCCAAAGGCGACTCACACACATGGTTCAGCAAAACGCTGACCGCTTGGCGCGCATTGCCGAGGAAGTGCTGGACATTGCACGCGTGCAGCACCAGATCAGCCACGCGCCTGCGTCCACGGTGCCGCTGGACGAAACAGTAGCCCAGATCTGGCAGGATTGGCAGGTTCAGGAACCACAAAGGCGCCGTGCGGTCGTCTTGCTCGAGACCGCATCAACTCAGGTGGAATTCGACTCCGAGCACCTTCGACGGGTCTTGGTCAATTTGCTGGACAACGCGCTGCGCCATATGGAAGGCGAACCCGACTCACTGCGCCTGAGTACCCGCATCCTGCCCTCCGGCCACGTGCATCTGCAGGTCTGGAGCGACGGAGCTCCCATGGACCGATCTGTGGAGCGACATCTGTTCGAGCCTTTCTTCTCGTCCGAGAGTCGTTCCAGCGGCCTGGGCCTGTACATTTGCCGCGAACTGTGCCATCGGCACGGTGCCGCCATCAGCTACCAGCGTGTGGCCCGTGCAACTACGCGGGGCGAGATAGGCGGTAATGCCTTCACGGTAGCCTTTCGGCGTACCACACGTCCTTCTGAATCGGCCACGCTATTTGATACCGTTGTGGTCTGACCCGAATTGCCATGACTGCTCCTGCCGCATCCATTCTTGTTGTTGATGACGAACCCGATCTTCGCGCTCTGTATGAGCTGACGCTGCTCCGGGAGGGATACCGTGTCGAGACCGCGTCCACGTTGCAGGAGGCGCGTGAACAGCTCGGTGACCACAAGTTCGATGCGGTGATCACCGACATGCGCTTGCCTGATGGTTTTGGCATGGAACTGCTTCAGGATCTGCGGGTCCAGCAGCGCCGAGAGCGTTGCGTTGTGATGACGGCATATGGCTCCGCAGAGAACGCGGTGGAGGCCTTGCGCTCGGGGGCCTTCGACTATCTGACCAAGCCAGTGGACCTTAAGCAGTTTCGCTCCGTGGTTGCTTCTGCTGTGCAGGGCACTGGCGGGGTACCTGCGCCGCGGGCCTTGCGTAACAGCAGCAACCATAGCCGTAATGGCGCCGCGACCGACGTGGACGCGCCGAACACTGCCCATGCTTTGAATCGGCTGGTGGGTGAATCTGAGGCGATGCACAACGTCAAGCAGCGCGTGCTCAAGGTATCACGCGGCATGGCTCCAGTGCTGATTCGAGGTGAATCGGGTACGGGTAAAGAACTCGTCGCACAAGCGTTACATGCGTGCAGCCAGCGGGCCGATGGGCCGCTGGTCGCGGTCAACTGTGGTGCCATTCCTGAAAACCTGCTCGAAGCCGAGTTTTTCGGTGCCCGCAAAGGTTCGTATACCGGCGCCGCACAGGACCGCGACGGATACTTTCAGGCGGCGCGCGGCGGTACGCTGTTTCTCGACGAAATTGGTGATCTGCCCTTGGCGATGCAGTCCAAGCTGCTGCGGGCCATCCAGGAACGCAGCGTGCGACCCCTTGGTTCCACCCAGGAAGAAACGGTTGACGTGCGCATCGTCAGCGCAACGCACCGAGACCTGGCTGCTGATGTTCAGTCCGGGCGTTTCCGTCAGGACTTGTACTACCGCCTGAACGTGATCGAGATCGTTATCCCCCCGCTGCGCGAACGGCGGGAAGACTTGCCGGCGCTGTGCTCGGCCCTGCTCAACCGCATTTCCCAGGACTCGGGCATGCCAGTTCCTGCGCTTACCGCCCGAGCGCTGGAGGCAATATCAGCCCACCCGCTCACAGGCAACGTACGCGAACTCGAGAATCTACTTCACCGCGCCGTGGCGCTCAGTGATGGGGAAGAACTCCAGGTTGACTGGCCAACCGGCTCGCCTGAGGGCGTTGCACTGCGTTCTGCACCAGCGCCAACCTCTGTGGGTGCCGCGGAGGCAGATGTCCCGGGGAGCGCTGGTTCCATCAGCGCAGTGTCGACGTCGGGCCCCGCCCCGCTGCTGCCTACTACGGGCAGCGCCGCACTGCTTCCCAATGACCTGCAGGCGTGGCTCGACCAGCAGGAGCGCGACATCCTTGTGCGGGCACTGCGCGAGGCGAACTTTAACCGCACGGCCACGGCGGCTCGCCTGGGCATCAGCCTTCGGCAGATCCGCTACCGTATTGAGCGCCTGAACATTGCGCTGCCCGGGGATCCGGATCCCAATGAAGACATCGTCGGATAAGGTCAGCGTCGAGGGCGTCGGGGACTGGACCAATGGCTGGTACAACGTAGCCACGCGCGTCGAATCTCCCAACCATGGTCCCAGGCCGGTTGGCGTTGAGGTCGATCTGATCGTGGTGCATTCCATCAGTCTTCCGCCGGGTGAGTTTGGCGGAGATGCCGTACACCGGCTGTTTACCAATACGCTTGACTGGGATGCCCATCCCTACTTTCAGACTATCCGGGGGCTGGAAGTCTCTGCGCATTTTTTCATCGACCGGCATGGACGCCTGACCCAGTTCGTTGACTGCGACCTTCGCGCCTGGCACGCCGGGGCTTCCCGCTATCGGGGGCGTCCACAGTGTAATGATGACTCCATCGGCATCGAGCTAGAAGGTCTGGAGGGATTGCCGTTCGAACAGTCCCAGTACGAAACTTTGGCCGGGCTGTGTCGTGCCATTGCTGTTCGCTATCCCATAGGATACGTTGCGGGGCATGAACATATAGCTCCCGATCGCAAGAAGGATCCAGGCGATGGGTTCGACTGGCCGCTGCTACAGCAATTGTCGGGATGGCCCGTAGGCCGGTTTCCCGCCGGGACTTGCAATGCTAAAAGCAGCGCCCGCTGATCCTGAGTTGCAGCTGCACGCCAGCTGCCAAAAATGATCCTTTCACTTCCGTAGGTTCACGAGCCTAGCGCTGGCGCAGGCCTGGGTATGCAGTTCCCTCGCGGAGCCTGAGCTAGCACTGATCTATCGGGCCAAACCTGCATGCACAAAGGGCTTGTGCGGTGCGCCGATTTCACTGTCTACAGTCCCTCAACAGTTCGTTGCAACTTTTGTTCTAATTTCTATCGATACACTACCGGTAGTGTCTTGAACGTCTTTGGCACACCATATATAGTGTGCGGCATTCTCAAGCCCACCCGCCCCGGCGGCCACGCAGCCCGCCCCAGACAGCCCACACAAGAGGAACCCCATGCTCGCTGTATTGAACACGCCTTTGCCCCTGCACGACCCTATGGCGGAACTGCCTAGCTCGCGCGCCTCAGCCCCTGCAGTCTCCTCGGCATTCGCGCAATACCAGATCATTCGGCGTAACGGCGCAGTGGTGCCGTTTGAGCCCCAGAAAATTGCGGTGGCCATGATGAAGGCTTTTCTGGCAGTTCACGGCACCCAGGGGGCGGCGTCTGCAAGCGTTCGTGAGGTGGTGGATACCCTGACCCAGAACGTGACCCGTGCTCTGATGCGCTCGCGGCCCGGTGGCGGGACCTTCCATATCGAAGATGTTCAGGATCAGGTGGAACTGGGTCTGATGCGCGGTGGACACCACGAAATCGCACGCGCCTATGTGCTGTATCGGGAACGCCGTACCCAGGAGCGCGCCCGCCTTTCGGAGCAGCAAGCACCCTCTGTGCCTTCGCCGTTGCTGCATGTACTCGACCGCGGCGAGCGCGTAGCCCTGGATCTGGGTCGCCTGCAGAGCTTGATTGAGTCGGCCTGCGTGAATCTCGGTGCCGATGTGAAGGCTGACCCGATCGTCGCAGAAACCATGCGCAACCTGTACGACGGGGTGCCGATGGACGAGGTGTACAAGGCTTCTATTTTGGCTGCTCGCACACTCATCGAGAAAGAGCCTGACTACACCTACGCCACGGCGCGCCTTCTGCTGCACACCATCGTGCGCGAGGTGCTTGGCCGTGAGGTCGCCCAGGCCGACATGGGTCAGGCCTACCTGGAGTATTTCCCTCAATTTATCCTCAAGGGTGTAGAAAATGACCTGTTAGACGAGCGACTGCAGCAGTACGACCTGCAGCGCCTGGGCACTGCACTCAAGGCCGACCGCGATCTGAAGTTCGACTACCTCGGCCTGCAGACGTTGTACGACCGCTACTTCCTGCACGTCAAGAAGACCCGTATCGAACTGCCCCAGGCTTTCTTCATGCGCGTGGCCATGGGTCTGGCTCTCAACGAAGTGGACCGCGAGGCGCGAGCCATCGAGTTCTACGAAGTGCTTTCCTCCTTTGATTTCATGTCGAGCACGCCTACCCTCTTCAATAGTGGGACGCTGCGTTCGCAACTGTCCAGTTGCTACCTGACTACGGTGCCAGACGACCTCGATGGCATCTATGAATCGATCAAGGAAAACGCGCTGCTCTCCAAGTTCGCCGGTGGGCTGGGCAATGACTGGACGCGCGTGCGCGCCCTGGGCAGCCATATCAAGGGCACTAATGGTGAATCACAGGGTGTAGTGCCATTTCTCAAGGTCGTGAACGACACGGCCGTGGCCGTCAACCAGGGTGGCAAGCGCAAGGGCGCCGTCTGCACCTACCTGGAGACCTGGCATCTGGATATTGAAGAGTTCCTGGAGCTGCGAAAGAACACCGGCGACGACCGCCGCCGCACCCACGACATGAACACGGCCAACTGGATCCCCGACCTGTTCATGCGCCGTGTCATGGAGAAGGGCACCTGGACCCTGTTCTCGCCATCCAGCGTGCCCGATCTGCATGACCTGTTTGGCGCCGACTTCGAAAAGGCCTATGTTGCTTACGAAGGCAAGGCAGCCCGCGGCGAGATCAGGCCGTCCAAGACCGTGCAGGCCACCGACCTGTGGCGCAAGATGCTCACGATGCTGTTCGAGACGGGGCATCCCTGGATCACGTTCAAGGACGCTTGTAACGTGCGATCACCCCAGCAGCACGCTGGCGTGGTGCACTCATCAAACCTGTGCACCGAGATCACGCTCAACACCAGCGATACGGAAACCGCCGTGTGTAACCTGGGGTCGGTCAATCTGCTGCAGCACCTAAAGGACGGTCAGATCGACCACGACAAGCTCAAACGCACTATCACGGTGGCGATGCGCATGCTCGACAACGTGATCGACATCAACTACTACGCTGTGAAGAAGGCGCGTGACTCCAACCTGCGTCACCGCCCCGTGGGGTTGGGCGTGATGGCTTTCCAGGACAGCCTGTATGAACTGCGCATCCCCTATGCCTCGCAGCAGGCCGTGGAGTTCGCTGACAAGTCGATGGAAGCCATCTGCTATTACGCCTACTGGGCATCGACCGAACTGGCATGTGAGCGCGGCAAGTATTCGAGCTACAAGGGCTCCCTGTGGGACCGCGGCATCCTGCCCTTTGACACGCTGGACATGTTGGCCCAGGCTCGCGGCGGCTATGTCGAGGTGGACCGCTCTTCGACCCTCGACTGGGACGCTCTGCGCAGGAAGATCGCGCAGGACGGGATGCGAAATTCCAACTGCGTCGCCATTGCGCCTACCGCCACGATCTCCAACATCATCGGCGTGGACGCTTCCATTGAGCCCTCCTTCGGCAACCTGTCGGTCAAGTCGAATCTCTCCGGCGAGTTCACAGTGATTAATGGAGGATTGGTACGGGACTTGAAGCGTTTGGGTCTGTGGGACGATGTGATGATCATGGACCTCAAGCACTTCAAGGGTTCGCTGCATCCGATCGACCGCGTACCAGCCGACATCAAAGCGTTGTACTCGACGGCCTTTGAAGTTGAACCCCAGTGGCTGGTGGAGGCCGCTGCGCGCCGCCAGAAGTGGATTGATCAGGCGCAGAGTCTGAACATCTACATGGCCGGCGCATCGGGCAAAAAGCTCGATGACACCTACAAGCTCGCCTGGATTCGCGGCCTCAAGACGACGTACTACCTGCGCACGCAAAGCGCCACGCACGTCGAGATGAGTACCGTCAACACGCGCCAGCTCAACGCCGTTTCTTCGGGTGGTGACGTCGGCGCAGCGATGTCGGCCATGTCCGTCAAGTCGCATCCAAGCGCCATGGATGCAGCAGCGGCGGCGGCCGCGGCACAGGCCGCAGCCCTACCAGCAACAGATATCAAGTTCTGCGCGATCGACGATCCCACCTGCGAGGCTTGCCAATAACCTCAACGTACGCTCCGCCCCGCTGGCAGGCGGGGCGTTGCTGCTGTGCTGTGAAGCAACAAAAACGTTGCTGGATAACGTTTTGATGCTTTCCTTTTCGCAGCACTGCTTTCATAATCCAAACACTGGAAAATTTATGTTGACCTGGGACGAAGAAGTCAAGCCCTCATCGCGAAATCAACTGGACGGCGCTCTGCAAAATGATCGCCAGGTGGGGCAGCCGCCCCTGGCTTTCCAGCCTTCTCCGTCGCACTTAACAAGTGCTTCGTCAGTGGCCACCACTGCAGTAGCGCATCGCCGCGTGAACGCAGCAGACAAGCGCATCATCAACGGCCAGACCGATGTGAACCAACTGGTTCCGTTCAAGTACAAGTGGGCTTGGGAAAAATACTTGGCTACCTGCGCAAATCACTGGATGCCGCAGGAAGTGAACATGACGCGCGACATCGCCCTTTGGAAAGACCCGAACGGTCTCACCGATGACGAGCGTCGCATCATCAAGCGCAATCTCGGCTTCTTTGTGACCGCCGATTCGCTGGCCGCCAACAATATTGTGTTGGGTACTTACCGCCACATCACAGCACCCGAATGTCGTCAATTCCTGCTACGCCAGGCTTTCGAGGAGGCAATTCATACCCATGCCTACCAGTACATCGTGGAATCGCTGGGTCTGGACGAGAGCGAAATTTTCAACGCATACAACGAAGTCCAGTCGATTCGGGACAAGGACGAGTTCCTGATTCCTTTCATTGAAGCGATCATGGACCCGAACTTCCACACGGGCACGCCGGAGAACGACCAAACGCTGTTGAAGTCGTTGATCGTTTTTGCCTGCCTGATGGAGGGGCTCTTCTTCTACGTGGGTTTCACCCAGATTCTTGCCCTGGGACGCCAGAACAAGATGACTGGCGCTGCAGAGCAGTACCAGTACATCCTGCGTGACGAATCGATGCACTGCAACTTCGGCATCGATCTCATCAACCAGCTCAAGCTGGAGAACCCGCATTTGTGGACGGCCGAGTTCAAAGCCGAAATCAAAGCCCTGTTTCTCAAGGCGGTCGAGCTGGAGTACCGCTATGCGGAAGACACCATGCCCCGCGGCGTGCTGGGCATGAATGCATCCATGTTCAAGGGTTACCTGCGCTACATCGCGAATCGTCGCGCGACGCAAATCGGTTTGGAAACGCTTTTCCCGAATGAGGAAAACCCGTTTCCTTGGATGAGCGAAATGATCGACCTGAAGAAGGAACGGAACTTCTTCGAAACCCGGGTCATTGAGTATCAGTCCGGTGGTGCGCTGTCCTGGGACTAGCGCCTTCGTTGCGACTCACCACCATGAAATTCTCCACCCACCTTCCAGATCAAAAGGCACCGCACGGCGCCGGAGGTAGGGTGATCCCGTGTTCATGGGGATGGAGCTTCCTCCATCCCCATGGATCGCTATCTGTCCACTGTAGACAGAGAGTGCTCTTTGCAAACTGACCCAAGGAGAACATGATGGCAACTGCGAAAAAAACCGCCTCTAGCAAGGCAACTCCCGCCAAGAAGGCCGCTGCGCCCGCCAAGAAGGCTGCACCTGCAAAGAAGGCTGCGCCCGCCAAGAAGGCTGCTGCACCGGCAAAGAAGGCTGCGCCCGCCAAGAAGGCTGCTGCACCTGCGAAGAAGGCTGCGCCCGCTAAGAAGGCTGCTGCACCTGCGAAGAAGGCTGCGCCCGCCAAGAAGGCTGCTGCACCGGCAAAGAAGGCTGCGCCCGCCAAGAAGGCTGCTGCACCTGCGAAGAAGGCTGCGCCCGCTAAGAAGGCTGCTGCACCTGCGA
>NZ_JBKDRI010000134.1:0-12597 GCF_046341535.1 Acidovorax sp.
GCCACCAGCTACAGCGTGCACGGCCTGGCCATGCTGCCGTTCTACATCTACTACTCCATGTTCGGCTTCCAGCGCGTGGGCGACGCCATCTGGGCCGCCGCCGACCAGCGCGCGCGGGGCTTCCTGCTGGGCGCCACATCGGGCCGGACCACATTGGGTGGCGAGGGTCTGCAGCACCAGGACGGTACCAGCCACCTGGTGGCCGCCACCATCCCCAACTGCAAGGCCTACGATCCGGCCTATGCGGGCGAAATGGCCGTCATCATCGACGCCGGCATGCGCGAGATGGTGACCGAGCAGCGCGACGTTTTCTATTACGTCACGCTGATGAACGAGAACTACGCCCAGCCCGATCTGCCCGAAGGCGCGGCAGAAGGCGTGCTGCGCGGTTGCTATGTTTTTAATAGCTATCAGGCCATCAATAGCGAGCGCGACAGCCTCAATTCATCCAAAAACGTCACCCTCATGGGCTCCGGGGCCATCCTGACCGAAGTGGTCAAGGCCGCGGGGCAGCTGGCGGCCGAAGGCATGAACGTGACTGTGCTCAGCGTGACGAGCTGGAGCGAACTGGCCCGCGACGGCCTGGCGTGCGAACAGCGTGCGCTGGCGGGCGAACAAGGTGTTAGGCCAGGTACCCCCTGGCTTGCAGCGCAACTGGCCGCCACAAGCGGACCGGTTGTGGCTGCAACAGACTATGTCCGCGCCGTGCCGGAGACGGTGCGGGCGTTCATACCTGCGGGGCGCAAGTATGTGACGCTTGGCACCGACGGGTTTGGACGCAGCGATACACGGGCGGCCTTACGGCGGTTTTTTGGGGTGGATGCGGCAAGCGTGGCGCATGCGGCGAGGCGTGCGCTCACGGTGGAGTGAGCAAGGGCAGGGCAGGCTAGCGCGTGACGGTTGTCGTTCATCGGTTCCTGCGGGTTATTGCCGTGATCCAATGCCGCACAGACTTCCTACAATCGGTTGCAAACTTCAAGAGATCGAGATCGGCATGGCAGCTGTTACCTGGGACCACACTCCGCCCACCACCTGGATAGCAATGGTCGATGGGCAAGCCTGTTGCTCCGTCAAGCGCAAAGACATCGGAGGGTGGACCGCAACCTGGACGGACGACCGTCTCTGGCCAGTGCCAGTCCATCTACCTAAGGCCGTGCCGCAGCCCACCAAGTTTTTCAGTAGTCTTGAAGAAGCCAAGCAGGCGGTGGAGCAGGCGCTGGCGGCATAAGCGCATGGTGGGGTCTTTGTCTAGTCTACAGAGCGCCTGAAGAACGCATCGAGCACCGGCATCAGCAGCGGAAACTCCTGCGCAAAGCGCGGTCGGTTCACAAAGTAGGCCTCGCATGCCACGGCAAAGAATTCCGACTGGGATGTCGCCCCATAGGCATCCAGCCATGGGGCCTCGGCTCCGAAGCGCTCAGCCATGATCACGCGCTCGCGAAAGTTCTGGTAAGCCGGCTCCCAGGCATCCCACCATGCCTGGTACGCGGCGCGGCCGGTGCGTGCGCTCATATAGCCTGCTGGCAGTGGTGGGCAGCCATTGGCCTCGCCGCTTTTCATGTCCAGCTTGTGCACAAACTCATGCACCACCACGTTGTGGCCGCGTGCCGTGTTCTCCGTGGCGTTGCTCACATGCTCCCAACTGAGCATGACCGGGCCGCGCTCCATGGCTTCGCCCAGTAGCACCTGGGAATGCTCGTGCACCACGCCCGCTTCATCCGTGGTCTGGCGGCGCGCCACGGCTTGCGTTGGGTGGACCACGATGGTTACAAAGTCGTCGTACCAGCGCAGCGCCTCGCTGGCCTGCCCCATGTGCAGCAAGGGCAGGCAGGCCTGCGCGGCGATGTCGATGGCCATGGCATCCGTCACTTCCAGGCCGTGCGCGCCGTGAAATTCCTTTTGGTCGAGAAACAGCGCACTCAGTGCGCGCAGCTTGCTCTGATCGTGCAGCGACAGATCTGCCAAAAAGGGGTAGCGCTGCAGCGTCTGGAGCCACAGCTGTGCCGAGATGTCAGGGATGGGCGCTACAGCGGCGCGTATGCGGCGCCAGAGGCGGTTGAGCAGGCGTGGCATGTCAGCGATCGGGCGGGGACGCGATCACGGCCCCTGAGTAGGAATCACCGGTAGATGGGGTCCATGGGCACGCGTTCCAGCCCTGCGGTCGATAAACGCAGTACCTCCAGGCGGCGGGGCGTTGCCGCGGCGTCCCAGTCGCTCAGCACCACACGCTGCAAACCTGGCGCCAGGGTGTGGGTGGCGGGCTTGTGGGTATGGCCGTGGATGAGGGTGTTTGCATGGGCAGCCTGCAGCCAGGCCACGGCCGCCCCGTCGTCCACATCGCAATAGCCGGCGCCAGACTGCTTGCGCGCCTCGCTTGCCTGGCGGATGCCGCGTGCCTGCGCGCGCCGGATATCCAGGGGCTGCGCTAGAAATTGCTGTTGCCACGCGCGGCTGCGGGCCTGCACGCGAAAGCGCTGATAGTCCACGTCATCAAGGCACAGCAGGTCGCCATGGCTGATCAGATAGCGCTGGTCCGCAAAGCCCAGTACGGTGGGATCGTGCAGCAGCGTGATTCCGCAGTGCCGCGCAAAGCCTTGGCCCGCCAGGAAGTCGCGATTGCCGTGCATGAAGTACACCGGCAGGCGCTGCGCGCATGCTCGCAGGGCAGCGCAGCCTTCGGCTTCAAAGCTGCCGAGCTCCTCGATGGCATCATCGCCGACCCACACTTCGAACAGGTCGCCCAGGATGAAGAGGGCATCAGCGTCGGTCTGCGCGAGGTACAGCGTGAAGGCCGCCAAGGTCGCCCTCTCGCTGGCCTGCAGGTGCAGATCCGAAATGAAATCGACCGTGCGCCAGTGCGAGGGAGCGGCAAGCTCCTCGAACCGGGGCACGGTCGTGGTCACGGACGCTGAGGTCAGATCAACGCAGGATCAGAGCGCGACGGCCTTTTCGATCACCACGTCTTCTTTGGGCACATCGTCATGGAAACCCTTGCGGCCGGTCTTGACAGCCTTGATCTTGTCAACCACCTCTGTGCCCGCGACGACCTTGCCAAACACAGCGTAGCCCCAGCCCTGGGCCGAAGGAGCGGTGTGGTTCAGAAAGCCGTTGTCGGACACATTGATGAAGAACTGCGCGGTGGCCGAATGCGGGTCGCTGGTGCGGGCCATGGCCACGGTGTAGTTGGCGTTTTTCAGTCCGTTGTTGGCTTCGTTCTCGATGGGGGCATCGGTACTCTTTTGCGTCATGCCGGGCTCAAAACCGCCGCCTTGCACCATGAAGCCGGGGATCACGCGGTGAAAGATGGTGTTGTTGTAGTGTCCCTTGTTCACGTAGGCCAGAAAGTTCTGGACCGACTTGGGTGCCTTGGCAGCGTCAAGCTCGAGGGTGATGACACCGTAGTCGGTGATGTGCAGTTCAACTTGTGGATTGCTCATGGACGTAGCTTTCTTTTAAAAAATGGTGTCACTTCACCAGCGTGGCGGAGTTGATGGTGACGGGGGTGTTGGGCACGTTTTGGTGCGGTCCCCTGTTACCGGTGGCCACGGCCTTGATCTTGTCGACCACAGCCGTGCCTTCCACGACCTTTCCGAACACAGCATAGCCATGGCCGTCTGGGTTGGGGGCGTTGAGCATGGCATTGTCCTTCACGTTGATGAAGAACTGCGAAGTGGCAGAGTTGGGGTTGCCGGTGCGCGCCATCGCGATGGTGTAGGTGTCGTTCTTCAGGCCGTTGCTGGCCTCCAGCGGAATCGGTGCCTTGGGGGGCTTTTGCTGCATGTCGGCTGTGAATCCGCCACCCTGGATCATGAACCCATCGATCACGCGGTGGAAGATGGTGCCGTCGTAGTGCTTTTCATTGACGTAGGCGAGAAAGTTCTCGACGGTCTTGGGCGCCTTGTTCAGATCGAGCTGCACCACGATATCGCCCATGGATGTTGACAGCTTCACCTTGGGGGCGGTTCCTTGTGCATGTGCAGATGCTACTGAAATAAGAGCTGAAAATGCAACGCTGACAAGCGCAATAGCAGAATATCTTCTGGAAATCATCCAATCACTCCTTCGAAAAATATTTGCCAGTTTTGGTCGCGGCGGATCCAGTACTGGCGCTTGACGGGCCCGGTACGGGCGCCCGCTGCGACTTCGCCGAACGTTACCACCATGGTGTCGGCTGAGTCCGTCCACCGCAGGTAAGACTTGTCCTTGAGATGGAGGTCCCGGCCGCGAAGGGCGCGCGCCTCGGCCTGCAAGACGTTGGCCCAGTCATCCAGGGGTTTTTTGCGGTGACTTTGAAAGTCGGGCGCGTAAAACGAGAGTAGCCGCTTCATATCGCCATCGGTTTTGGCCTTGCTCCATGCGCCCAGCACTGCGTCAAAAGCATTGCGATCGGTCTGCACGCTGTGGGGTGCGACCCAGTTCAACTGGCGCGCGATCACCACCGGAGTCGTGCGGGGTTCCACGGTACGCAGCAGGCGTTCCAGATCGGGGTTGGCCAGCACGAGGCAGCCGTCAGTGGCCAAGGGCGCACGCGCAAACTGCTCCGGTGGCGTGCCGTGCAGCCAGATACCGCTGCCGGTCTTGCCGCGGCTGATATCCAGCGGGTTGGGGTAGTTGATGGGCAGCGCGCCTGCGCCGTAGAAGTCCTTGAGCGAGGTCGGGTCCAGCCGGCTCGTGATGAAGTACACCCCCAGCGGAGTGCGTTGGTCGCCCTCCAGGCTCTTGTCAATGCCCAGCCTGCCAACCGAGGCATAGTAGTCGGCGACGAGCCGCAGCCCCGTGGGGGCGTTTTCAAAAAGGTAGAGCCTGGAGCGCGATGCGTCAAAGGCAATGGCGTGGCGCGAACGTGGAGACAGTTCAAGGAACTGGGCCGGGATGGTGTTGGCCGGCGGGCGAATGCGCTGCGCGTCCACACGCTGACGGGATTCGTTACGCAGTTCATCGAGCGTGGCCGCCGCCTGCATGCTGCGCAGCGTATCGGCCTCCGGTGCGTCGCCCATGCGACGGATGGGACGCAGCCGCGCCGAGAGCAAGTCGCCCACGACAAGCTGTGCGAGCTGGAAATTCGGGTAGTCGCGCGCCAGGGCCTCGGCCTGCCGTAGGGCTTCTCGATTTTGTCCAACGCCGATGAGCTTGTAGACAGCAAGAAGCCGCTCCTCGGCATCTCCATCGCGCAGAGGGGGAGGCGACGCTGGTGGCTTGGCCGACGCGGATGTCCCAGCCCGTGCAGGTTTGGGGCGGGGCTTGTTGTCACTCTGGGCGTGCGCTATCACTGCATGCAGCAGCGACACAATCATCAACGCGACCGCCGCAGCCCGGCGACGTCGTGCAGTCAGCTCGACAGACATACTAGCGCTCGACTGCGGGTTAGCGTGGCGCAGCGGTCGCTAAGCGTAAGCGACGTGCAGCCGCCGGCTCGGATGGCACGATCAACCGCCCGTGGTTTCGCGCACGATCATCCAGCGACCATTGCTGTTGACCATATCGAGCGTCTTGCGGCTGGTCACATTCAGCGAGTCGGCCGTGTAGGCCTGACGAAAGCGCGCCGAGGCCTTGTTGCCTTCAACCGAAACCTTCAAGTCACTGATGGTCACGCTGATCTTCGATTTACCCAGAATGCGAGCTTCACGCTCTTTCTCCCAGGCGGCCCGCGTTTGTTTGCCTGGCGCGTCAAAAGATTTGTCGTAAGCCGCAAAGTACCCAGCGATGTCCTTGGCAGACCAGGCCGCTGCCCAGGCCTGCACAGCAGCCGTGACCGCTTTCACCCTGGCCGCATCCTCAGCGGCTGCGGCAGCCGCAGGTGCTGGTGCTGGTGCTGGTGCTGGTGCTGGTGCTGGTGCTGGTGCTGGTGCTGGTGCTGGTGCTGGTGCTGGTGCTGGTGCTGGTGCTGGTGCTGGTGCAGGTGCTGGTGCTGGTGCTGGTGCTTGAGCTGGAGCTGGAGCTGGAGCTGGAGCTGGAGCTGGAGCTGGAGCAGCCGGCGGAGCTGCAGCGGGACGCTGGATGGCGACGACTGCGGGCGTGTTCGCACCTGCGCGCGCCTGCTTGCCCGCCGTTTCGGCTGAGAACAGTTCCCGTATCAGAGCCAGTTTGGGCTTGACCGAATTGGCGTTCGCAGCATCCAGTTGCAGCGCTTTGTTATACGCCTGGCTGGCCAGCTTGGCATAGATGTCCCCGAGGTTCTCGTGGGCGGTGGCATAGCTAGGATTGGTGCGGATCGCCATTTCCAGCGCTGTACGGGACTTGTCTAGCTGGTTTTGGTTGGCGTACAGCACGGCCAAGTTGTTATATGGCTCTGGAAGCTCGGGGTAGTCTTCCGTGAGCTTGGTGAATGTTGCAATGGCATCGGCTGCTTTGCCGGAGTCTGCCTGAGCCACACCGCGCAGGAAGCGCAGCTGCGGATCGCGCGGATTGGCAGCCAGGCGCTGATCCACGCGTGCCAGAGCGTCTGCCGGTTTTCCTGCCTTCAGCAGCCTTGCAATGTCGGCATAGTCGTCGGCATGGACCGCGCCAGTGCCCACCAGTGCGGTCAGTGCAACCAAGCGCAATAGTTGTGGAAGGGTGCGTCGAACTTGCTTCATAGGCGGGTCGGTGATTTGGGCCGATATTGGCCGGACGGGACTTATACTGCGGCAGATTGTAGCTGAGGGGTTTGTCGTGACGGAACGCTGTTGCCTCTGCTTTTGCGGGTTTGTGCCCCTGCAGGTTGGTACTTCGAAGGTGCCCGTCTGCCTCTGACCGGCCCGTGCGGGCCCACCCAGTCCAGTCTCTGTTACTGAAATTCCATGAGCTTGCGCATCTACAACACGCTTTCGCGTGCGTTGGAGGACTTTTCCCCGCTCGAACCCGGTCATGTTCGCATGTACGTGTGCGGCATGACCATTTACGACCTGTGTCACATCGGTCATGCTCGCATGATGATGGCGTTCGACGTGGTGCAGCGCTGGCTCAAGTCCAGCGGTATGCGTGTGACCTACGTTCGCAACATCACCGACATCGATGACAAGATCATCCGGCGTGCGCTGGAGCGGGGCATCACCATCCGCGCACTGACGGACGAGATGATTGCTGCCATGCACGCTGACATCGGCAAGCTGGGCATCGAACCGCCGTCCGCTGAACCCCGCGCGACCGAATATGTCCCGCAGATGCTGTCTCTCATCAGCCAACTGGAAGGCAAGGGTCTGGCCTACCGTGCGCCCGGTGGTGATGTGAACTACTCGGTGCGCAAGTTTGCCGGCTACGGCAAGCTCTCCGGAAAGTCGCTGGACGAGCTACGCGCCGGCGAGCGCGTGGCGGTGGAGGCTGGGAAGGAAGACCCGCTCGACTTCGTTCTGTGGAAGGCAGCCAAACCCGAGGAGCCGCCCGAGGCCAAGTGGGGCAGCGCGTTTGGCCCCGGTCGTCCTGGCTGGCACATCGAGTGCTCTGCCATGAGCTGTGCCACCCTGGGCGAAAGCTTTGATATCCACGGCGGCGGCGCTGACCTGCAGTTTCCCCACCACGAAAACGAGATCGCGCAGAGCGAAGGGGCCACCGGCAAGCCGCTTGCCAAGTTCTGGATGCACAACGGTTTCGTGCGGGTCGACAACGAGAAGATGTCCAAGAGCCTGGGTAACTTCTTCACCATCCGAGACGTGCTGCAGCAGTACGACGCCGAGACCGTGCGTTTCTTCATGGTGCGGGCGCACTACCGCAGCGCGTTGAACTACAGCGATGCCCACCTGGACGATGCGCGCCTGGCCCTCAAGCGCCTGTACACCGCCCTCAGCCTGGTCGCTCCGGCAGACCAGGCAAAGATTGACTGGGCCGATCCCTACGCTGCACGCTTCAAGGCGGCCATGGACGAAGACTTTGGCACTCCCGAGGCCGTGGCTGTGCTGTTTGAATTGGCAGGCGAGGTCAACAAGACCCGCTCGCCCATGCTGGCTGGTCTGCTGCGTGCGCTGGGCGGCTGTCTCGGAGTACTGCAGGGTGATCCCCAGGCATTTCTGCAGGTTGGCGTGGCCTTGAACGAAGCGGATATTCAGAGCAGGATCGCTGCGCGCGCAGCCGCGAAGGCCGCAAGGAATTTTGCCGAAGCCGACCGCATCCGCCAGGACCTGCTGGCCCAGGGCATCGTCCTCAAGGACTCTGCCGCCGGCACCACATGGGAAGCCGCACAGTGAGCGGAGTGCCTTTGAAAAAAATGATCCTAGCGGCAGATGGAGCAGATCGTGGTAGCTATTAAAAAAATAGTGAAAGACGCCCCTTCGTCTGCCCCTTCGACACCTGATTACTGGGCGGAAGCGTGCAAGCACCTGATGAAGAAAGACCGGGTGATGAAACGGCTCATACCCCAGTTTGGCGATGCAGCTTTGCAAACGCGGGGTGACGCCTTCACCACCCTGGCGCGCAGCATCGTGGGTCAGCAGATCTCGGTGAAGGCGGCCCAAACGGTGTGGGAGCGCTTCGCAGCGCTTCCCCAAGGTATGAGGCCAGCCAGCGTGCTCAAGCTCAAGATTGACGATATGCGCGCGGCTGGCCTGTCGGCCCGCAAGGTGGACTACCTTGTCGATTTGGCGATGCACTTCGAGGGTGGCAAGCTGCACGTCAAGGACTGGGCAGCGATGGATAACGAATCGATCATCGCCGAACTGGTGGCCATCCGTGGCATTGGTCAGTGGACGGCCGAGATGTTCCTCATCTTCTATCTCAGGCGCCCCAACGTGCTGCCGCTCGATGACGTAGGCTTGATCAACGGCATCAGTCAAAATTATTTTTCGGGCGACCCAGTCAGTCGCAGCGAAGCCCGTGAAGTCGCTGAGGCCTGGAAGCCTTGGTGCAGTGTGGCAACTTGGTATATTTGGCGCTCGCTGGACCCGCTGCCCGTGGTTTACTGACAATCTCTGACGAGCCTTCACATCTGGTTGCACCTCGGTTAAAGTGCGGCCCGCCTGCAGCAGCCCGCCCACCGCGGCGCGATTCCTAGGAGAAAAACGTTGGCGAAAAAGACATTTCTGGATTTCGAGCAACCCATTGCCGAACTGGAGTCCAAGATCGAAGAGCTGCGCTATGTGCAGACCGAAAGCGCTGTCGACATCTCAGAAGAGATCGACCAGCTCAGCAAAAAAAGCCAGCAGCTCACCAAGGACATCTACAGCGAGCTGTCGCCCTGGCAAATCACCAAGATCGCCCGTCACCCCGAGCGCCCTTACACGCTTGACTACGTGCGCGAAATCTTCACCGACTTTGTAGAACTGCATGGCGATCGGCACTACGCAGACGACCTGTCTATCGTGGGTGGGCTGGCCCGCTTCAACGGACACGCCTGCATGGTGCTGGGTCACCAAAAGGGGCGCGACACGAAGGAGCGCGCCACGCGCAACTTCGGCATGAGCAAGCCAGAGGGCTATCGCAAGGCCCTGCGCCTGATGAAGACGGCAGAAAAGTTTGGTCTTCCAGTGTTCACGTTTGTGGATACGCCCGGCGCCTATCCAGGCATCGATGCCGAGGAACGCGGGCAGTCCGAAGCCATCGGCCGCAATATCTTCGAGATGGCACAACTTGAAGTACCCATCATTTCCACCATCATCGGAGAAGGTGGATCGGGTGGCGCTCTTGCCATCAGCGTGGCTGACCAGGTGGTGATGCTGCAGTACGCGATTTACTCGGTCATCAGCCCTGAGGGCTGCGCGTCGATCCTCTGGAAGACCAGTGAAAAGGCGCAGGAGGCGGCCGATGCGCTAGGTATCACCGCCCACCGCCTCAAGGCGCTGGGCCTCGTGGACAAGATCGTGAGCGAGCCCGTTGGTGGGGCACACCGCGATCACAAACAAATGGCTGCCTTCCTCAAGCGGGCCCTGGGCGATGCATTCCGTCAGCTGGCCGACCTGAAAACAAAGGATTTGCTTGAGCGCCGCTACGAGCGACTGCAAAGTTACGGGCGCTTCAGCGACACCAAGTCAAACAGCGGCTGAACGGCCTGAGGAGCGGCCCGCCTTCCTTAGTCACTTCGCATCGGCCCTTCGAGGGCCGATCTTTTTTTCATGCGGCTTCGGTCCCGGATGCCAACCTTGGCTGACATGTCCGGCGCAACCGCACACAACACGGTTGCAAACCACCGGTACTTCAGGTGGAACTGACGACGCCAGCATCCAAAACACGCAAGTGCCAGATTGCCGACACGCGGCTTTGCTGGATGCGCTGCTTGTGATAATCAAGCCCATGAGCTGCCTTGCTAGCGAAGAGAATCCGGGGTCTGTGCCGTGCCCAGCGCAGTGGAGCCAACATTGCAGTGCTGGCATGCCCAATATCGCCCTGTTTTTTGGCCGAGGCGGCGGTGCCTGGTATGAAACAGCCTTTTGAGTCAGCTATCAGCGTCTTTGCGCCGTCGCTCCCGTTGGGTGTGGCCTTGAGCGGTGGCGCGGACTCGACTGCGCTGCTGCTCGCCTGCGCCCGCCGTTGGCCGGGACAAGTACGGGCGCTGCACGTTCATCACGGCTTGCAAGCCGCCGCCGATGGCTTTGAGCAGCACTGCGTGACGATGTGCAGGCAGCTGGATGTGCCGCTGCATGTGCAGCGTCTGGATGCGCGCCCCGCAGCGGGACAGAGCCCCGAAGACGCCGCCAGACAGGCCCGCTATGCTGCCTTGCAGGCCATGGCCTACGCGAATGGGCTAGCGCCTCGCATCGCGTCCATTGCCTTGGGCCAACATGCGGACGATCAGGCTGAGACACTTCTGCTTGCCCTATCGCGAGGCGCTGGTGTGGCCGGTCTTGCCGCCATGCCAGAGCGCTGGGAGCGCGCCGGTTTATCCTGGCACCGGCCGTTGCTGCAAGTGTCAGCAAGAGATGTGCGCAGATGGTTGAGCGAGCAAGGTGCGGCCTGGGTGGAGGACCCCACCAACAGCGATACGCGTTTTGCCCGCAACCGCATCAGGGCAGACCTCCTACCCGTGATCGAGGCGGCTTTTCCTGCGTTTCGCCAGACGTTTGCCCGTACGGCAGCCAACGCGTGGGACGCGACGCAGTTGCTACGCGAGATCGCCCAGGGTGATCTTGCGCAAGTCGGCGTGCCGCCCGCCTTGCAGCAGCTGCAGCCATTGAGCCGTGCCCGCCAGGCCAACGTGCTGCGTCATTGGCTGCGTGAGCACCACCACACCACGCCGTCCGCAGCCCAACTGGGCGAGTTGCTTGATCAGATCGCCGCCTGCATAACGCGGAGTCACCGGATCAACCTGAAGGTGGGGCGTGGCTTTGTGGTGCGATCCGGGTCGCACCTCGATTGGCACGGTCACAGGGATGTAGCCCCCTAGGAGCCTGTCGGACTTGGAAATCGTCGGCTGCAAATCGACCGCAGCGGTCCATTTTTAACCGCCTTTTTGCCCCATGGCTCGGCTATGGGGCTGCGAATTCGGCAAAAACTGTCCTCGCTGGGGCCGATTTTCGCTTTCGACGCTCCAAGTCCGACAGGCTCCTAGGCGCACGAGCCGCGAAGGCGCAGCGAACCATTGTTATCCGCCCGCGCGGCGGCACGGATGCCTCACGACCCCAAACGCGAATGGCGTTGATACGTTTTCCAATACGGTGGCGCTCCGTAAGGCTCTCCATATCTGAGCTCAAGACCTCGCCGGTGACTGCGGGAAGGCGTGTGACCAGTCGCTATGACCCAGCCTGCATGAGGCCTTTGATCGACGTCACCAGCCAGCTTGTTCGCCCGGAATACCCTTGAAATGAGGCATAATGAAAGGATTGGAAACGTGACCGAGTGGCCGAAGGTGCTCCCCTGCTAAGGGAGTATGGGGTGTAGAGCCTCATCGAGGGTTCGAATCCCTCCGTTTCCGCCAATCCAAGCTAGCACTAGGTTCATTGCTATAAAAATGATAGCCCGATCCCAAAAAGGTCGGGCTTTTTTTGCCCATTTCCAGGGCCAAGTGTCCCGGTTTTGTCCCTGCGGTTCCCTGCGCGTCCCTGTCTGTCCTTCGGGTTCGCCCCGGATTTGTCCCGCCAGCGCCTGCACTGTCGCAGAGCTGCGACAGGCGGCAGGAACCTCCGGGACACGTTTGACAGACTGCGGAATCCATGCACAAATAGCTGCACCGCGTCGGCTGACTGACGGCGCCACTCTTTTTGTCGGGGGGGTGGTGCGGGGGCGGTTGACGAAGCGGCGCTCGCGGGTGGAGCCCCGTGCGTTCTGTCGCACGGTTCCGGCTTTCAAGAGCCCGTACCGGCCCAGCTGTGCCGGTCCATGCTACGCATGGAGCATTTGCCACGGATCTGTGCCCCTCGATCGCACAACACCCTTGCGGGTGGTAGTCCAGGAGGGAGCGAAGCGCGTCGGTCGCGCGGCATGCACAGAGCAACCTGACTGCCCCGGGGGCGGGGCGTTCTCAACACCCAGAATGGGTGGTGGAGCGCCGTTGTGGCTGAACCTGGGCAATTTCAATTTCAATTCGTTTCTATCGAGCCGCTGCGTCTGTATGAAACCTGGATCCGTGACCTGATGGTCGATATTTTGCTGATTCTCCATTGAAGTCAACGACTTGGATGCTATGTGACGTTTCACCCAGCAGGTGAAGCGACCATGACCGACTTTGTAATCAAACAATTGCCCTACGACTTGAGC
>NZ_JBKDRI010000135.1:0-25517 GCF_046341535.1 Acidovorax sp.
TGACAGGCACATACCAGTTGCTGGTCACGGCCAGGGATTCCGCAGGGCTGTCTGCCCAGCAGGCTGTACCGGTCACGATCACCGCTCGATAGCCCTGAACCTAAAAACGGCAGTTGACCGCTTGTCATCTTGCCGCACACCGCGTGGACTCGGGCCTTGGGTTGTTTTTGCAGCCTCACCTTTGGGGTGACAGCGCTATGCACTTGCCAGCACCGCTTTTGGAGCGCCATGCGGTGTTGGGCCTCCGTGCAGGCACGAGCCTGCCGCGTCGTCGCGCCTTGCCTGGCACCCCAACAGCAGCGCTGGCAAATGCATCCAACTGCCGTTTTTAGGCTCAAAACGCCTTTCCAGACCGTTGTGCTGGTTTCATTGTCAGGCCTCCACCCCTGACGCTAATAAAAACGCCTCGCAATGCGAGGCGTTTTTTGACTGGGACGGGCGTTCGCCCTCGCGCCTCAGTGCATCATTTGCGGCTGACCGTCGAACAAGTGCTCAAACTGGGCAAGCCAGGGCTCGGCCAGCGTGCGTATCTGAGCATCGTTTCGCAGGATACGCTGCATGATGCGCATCTTCTCGCGACGGTGCTCGGGCAACAATTCGTGCTCCTGCGCCTTAAAGCGCAGCTGCTCGATCAGCACGGCACAGGCACCCTCGTAACGCACCACGCCATCCCAGTCCTTGAGCCTTGCGGCCTCCAGCATCTTGGCGCTGCTGTCTTCGATGGCTTTGTAATAGTCAAGCAGCATCAGGGACATGGTTCAGACCTCCACCAGCGCGGGCTGGCCAGAGGCAGAGGCGTCCGTGGCAGTGCTGCCGGTTTTCCGGATCTCGTTCCAGCCTTGGGCCACCGGTTCGATGAGACGTATGACCTCCTGCATCATCGCGTCGTCATTGCGGGCATTGGCCAGGATCAGGCGCTGCATGCAATAGTCGTACAGAGCGCCAAGGTTTTGCGCCAACTCGCCTCCCTCCACGCGGTCCAGGCCGGTGCTCAGACCCTCCTCGAGGATGCGCAGGGCCTTGGAGATCGCGCTGACCTTGCCAGCCACGTCGCCCCGTGCCATGGCCCCACGCGCGGTGGCGATCGAGTTGAGCACGCCCTCAAACAGCAGGCTGACCAGCTGGTGCTGATCAATGGTGTGCATGCTGGTCTCGATGTTGATCCGCTGATAGGCGTTGGCGGCACTGGGGCTGTGGGCGCTGAACATGCTGTCCATCCTTCGAGTTGCTTCAATCAATTATCGGAAAGCTACAGCAAAACTGAAGCCTTACATATCACCCTTTGGACTTATTCCAGGCCGTGACCTGCTGCGCGACATAGGCGTTGAGCCCATTGAGGCTGCTGAGCTGCTTGTCGAGCGCGTTGTATCGCTGCGTGATGCGTTTTTCGAACGCATCCACCTTGTCATTCACGCGCGCCTGGTCCTGACTGATGCGCTTGAGGCTGAGCTGCAGGCTGTCGTCCTTCGATTTGAAGAATCCGCTGTTCGACAGGAGATTGGTCGCCAGCGCCTTGACCTGCACCGCAATCCCGTCTGCCGAACCACCACCGGTGTTGCGAAACAGGTTTTTGACGTCGTCAGGACTGCTCGTCAAGGCTTTGCCGAGTTTTGCGCTGTCCACCACCAGATCGCCCCCGAGCTTCTGGGTAATGCCGATATCGGCGAGCCGCTGCAAAGTCCCCCCACCGGTCGTGACCGACTGGACTGCCGAGCGAAGCGAATTTTGCAGCGCGATGGCGGTGGAGTCGCCCTGCAAAAGCCCAGCCGACTTGGTTTTGGGGTCGTATTTGGTCGCCTCCTGGAGGAGCTGGTTGATGCCGTTGTAAGCCTTCACAAACGCCTCGATGTTGGAGCGAACGGCGGACTCATCCTTGGCAACCGTGATCGCAATCGGCTTGCCCGCTTCGGTCACCTGTTCGGCCTTGAACGTCACGCCCGAGATGGTGGAGGCAAAGGTGTTGGTCGCAGAGGTCACCGAGATGCCGTTGACCTTGGCGCGGGCATCCGCTGCCAGCGTCGTTGCGGTCGCATCCATCTGGGCTGTGGCAAGGCGGGACAGACCCACCCCATCGGAGTTGTCTGCAAAGGACTGCGTGTCGCTATCCCAGCCAGCCCCCTCGTTGACCGATACGCGGTAACCTGCCTGCTCACCCGTCCCCCGCCCGCTGAGCAGCAGCCGCTCGCCTGAAGCATCGGTCAGGATCGAAGCCGTGACTCCAGCATTGGCGCCATTGATCTTGCTGGCAATGTCCGACAGCTTGTCCGCCGCGCTGATCGTGATGTCCACAGGCTGCCCGCTTTGGGGAGTGAACGATGCGGGGCTCACGCTCCATTTACCCAGTTCCAGGCGCAGCGTTCCAGCACCCAGAGCACCGCCCACCGGCAGCAGCGCCGCCGAGGCCGTGGCCTGCGCTTTGGCAAGGCTCTGCACTTCCACATTGAACGACGTGGGCAAGGTGCCGCCCACCGCGCTGGCCGAAACATATTTGGAATCCGAGGACGTCGTGGTGACCCCGTTCCAGCCGGTCACGCTGGTGAGTTTGCCAGCGGCATCCTGCAACGTAGACACCAGGGACTTGACCTGTCCAAACGCGGATATTTTGGTGTTGACCGTGGCCGCCTGCAACTTGAGGGAGTCCAGAGGTCTTTTCTCCAGCGCAACCAGCTGGGAGATGATGTTCTTCACATCAAGGTTGCTGCCCACGCCGGGCGATGAAATGGTGGCCATACCAACCTCCTGAACTGTTCCAACGGAAATTATCGCGCCAAGTGGCGTCAAGGAACGTCCGTAAACACGCCAGGAAACCCGTCTTATTGGGCGGTCCTGGCACCCGCCCTGAAAAAGCCAAATGGCGGCGACAGAAACTCTGCCGCCGCCTGGCGCCTGGTGGGCCCGGGCGCTGCAACGCCCTGCCCGCTTGACAAGCCGCTACCGCTTACCGCAGCAGGGCCAGCACACCCTGGGGCAGCTGGTTGGCCTGGGCCACCATGGCGGTACCGGCCTGCTGCAGAATCTGCGAGCGCGACAGGTTGGCAGTTTCCGCAGCGAAGTCAGCATCCAGAATGCGCGAGCGCGATGCAGACAGGTTTTCCGACGTGACCTGCAGGTTGCTGATGGACGTTTCAAACCGCGACTGCAAGGCGCCGAGCTTGGCGCGTTCGCCGTTGATGAATGACAGCGCGGAGTCAACCGTCTTGAGGGCGTTGGTGGCCTTGCTGAATGTGGTCACATCCAGGTCCGACACCTTTTGCAGCGAAGAACCGCCTGTGGTCAGCGCATTGCTGGCCGAAGTCACGGCAAACGACTTATCTGAATCCAGCGTGATGTAGCCGCTGGCCGTGGTGAAGTTGGCGGTTGTGTCGGCTGTCAACGTCACAGTGCCTGTAACCGCAGAGCCATCAGCCTGCAGCTTCGTCACGGTGGTAGTGCCAGCATTTTGCACGGCAGTATCGCCGACCACGATGTCGTTGCCTGTCGCATTGGTCAGAATCACCCTGTCACCCGCGCTGTTCAACGAGGCCGTCACACCGGTTTTTGCAGCCTGGTCATTGATGGCGGACACCGCAGCCGACAGACGGTCTGCCCCCGACGTAGCGGTCAGGGTAAACGTCACATTTTGGGCCGTGGTGTTGTCGCCCTTGAGCGAAAGCGTGTAAGAGCCTGCCGTTGCTGCGACATCCAGCTCCACCTGGGTGCGGGCCGTGGCAGTCACGCCAGAGTTGGCCTTGACCGCATTGATCTGGTCTGCAATCGTCTTGGCCGATGAGCTGCTGGCCACGCTCAGGGTGGCTGTACCCAGCGAGCCGCTGATGGACACCGTACCCGCAGTCACACCGTTGGCAGGCGCCGAGGTGGCAGCGGCAGCAGCAGACACGCCGGCACCAGCTGACGACACGTTTTGATTGTTACCGTACACGCTGGTACGCAGGTTGGCCGTGGCGGCCACGATGGTCTGGTTGGCGTTGGCGCCCACCTGGAACTGCTGCGTTCCAAAGGTGCCGTCCAGCAGCTTCTGGCCGTTGAATTCGGAGGTCTGCGAGATACGG
The DNA here is from genome assembly GCF_046341535.1 of Acidovorax sp. Lineage (GTDB taxonomy): Bacteria > Pseudomonadota > Gammaproteobacteria > Burkholderiales > Burkholderiaceae_C > Acidovorax. Next base: position 4,050 of record NZ_JBKDRI010000135.1, read on the forward strand.
TCCAGCTCAGACACGAGCTGCGAGACTTCTTGCTGCAGGGCCTGGCGGTCGCCAGCGCTGTTGGAGGCGTTGGCCGATTGCACCGCCAGTTCGCGTACACGCTGCAGGATGTCGCCCGAAGCCTTGAGCGCGCCTTCAGCCGTCTGGGCCAGCGAGATACCGTCGTTGGCGTTGCGCACCGCCTGGTTCAGGCCCTTGATCTGCGAGGTGAAGCGCTCGGAGATGGCCAGACCGGCCGCATCGTCCTTGGCGCTGTTGATGCGCAGGCCCGACGAAAGCCGCTCGATGGAGGTGTTCAGCGAACTCTGGCTTGCGCCCAGATTGCGCTGTGCGGTCAACGATGCAACGTTGGTGTTGATAGTGGCTGCCATGGCATATCTCCTGAAAAGAACTGACTGAATGTGGCGTTACCGCCAACCGAATGCCAGGTCTACCTGGCCACAGTGCTCACCTTTTGCACAAGCGGCTGGGGTGAACGGCGGGCACCACGCTCATTTCATGTGTCCCGTTGGAAAGGATTTCGGGTCGTGGCGGGAAAACTTTAGGAGTAAACGCACGGATTGAGCTGTTTTTCGGCGTCTTATCCCCCCAACGCCAAAAATCCGGCTGCCCACAATTGCTCCACCGTTCCCAAAAAGTCCGCCGGGGGGGCAACGCTTAAACCGGCAGAAATGTTCATCTTCAGCTCTGCAGGAGTCATTGCCATGCCATCCACCATCAATACCAACGTTGCTTCGTTGACCGCGCAGCGCAATCTGGGCGCAAGCCAGATGTCGCTGAACACCTCTATTCAGCGGCTCTCGTCGGGTTTGCGCATCAACAGCGCCAAGGACGATGCGGCCGGTCTGGCCATCTCCGAGCGCTTCACCTCGCAGATCAAGGGCCTGAACCAGGCAGCGCGCAATGCCAACGACGGGATTTCGCTGGCGCAGGTCACAGAAGGCGCCATGAAGGCGGCGGGCGACATCCTGCAGCGTGTGCGCGAACTGGCGGTCCAATCGGCCAACGCCTCCAACAGCGCTGGCGACCGCCAGGCCCTGCAGCAGGAGGTCGGTCAGCTTGTTGCCGAACTCGACCGCATCTCGCAGACCACCGAATTCAACGGCCAAAAGCTGCTGGACGGCACCTTTGGAACGCAGCAGTTCCAGGTGGGTGCCAACGCCAACCAGACCATTGTGGCCACCACAGCCAATCTGCGCACCAGTGTTTACGGCAACAATCAAAACGCGTCGTCAGCCGGCGCCGGCGTGTCGGCGGCTGCCGCTGCCACCTCGGCACCTGCCAACGGTGTGACCTCGGGCGCGGTATCCATCAGCGGTTCGCTGGGCACGGCCACCCTGAACGTGGCCAGTAGCTCATCCGCCAAGACGATTGCCGACCAGATCAATGCGGTCAAGGCCAACTCCGGGGTGTCAGCGACGGCACGCACCGATGTGGAACTGAACATTGCCGCTGTGGCAGGCTCGTTTACCCTTGCCATCAAGGCGGACAACTCCACGGCGGTCACTGCGTCGTTCACCCTGACATCGACCTCCGGCGCAGACCGCCTGTCGGCGGCTGTTGCCGCCATCAATGACCAGTCTGCCAAGACGGGGGTGACCGCCTCGCTCAATGAGACGGGTGACCGGATTTTGCTGTCCAATGCCACAGGCAACGACATCGTGATCTCCGATACCGCCGTACAAAACGCAGGGACCACAATCGTGACCAAGCTGCAAGCGGACGGCACAGCGGTCGGCGGCAGCGTCACGCTGGCAGCCGACACCACCGCCAACTTCACCACGGCCAGTGGCTACATCACGCTGGATTCGGACAAATCGTTTGCTGTGACCTCGGCCAGCAATGCGCTGACCACAGGGGGCTCGACGCTCAAGCGGGTGGCGGACCTGGATGTCACCACCTTCTCCAAGGCGACAGAGTCGCTCAAGACGGTGGACTCTGCCCTGGCCTTCATCAGCGGCGAACGTGCCAAGCTGGGCGCGCTCCAGGCCCGCTTCGAGTCCAGCATCGCCAGCCTGAACATCACGTCCGAAAACCTGTCTGCATCGCGTTCGCGCATTCTGGATGCAGACTTCGCCGCGGAAACCGCCAACCTGTCGCGCGCGCAGATCTTGCAGCAGGCAGGTACTGCCATGGTGGCCCAGGCCAACCAGATTCCCCAGGGCGTGCTTTCGTTGCTCAAGTAACACAGCACTCACTTCTCGTCGCAGGTCAGCGGGCCTGCAAATTTTACGGACATACCCCAGCGGCCTTCCTTGGCGCTGGGGTTTTTCGTGGTTGCCCCTGCCGCCGCGAACACTCCAGCAACGTGATTGCAGGGTCATTCGGGGCCCGCCGCGTCTGCCACGCATACAGCGCGGCACAGGCAAAAGAAATGCGCGGCACTCCGGATTGCGGTAAAGACTGTGGATGAACCCGAGGGCCCCGCGCGTAATGCGCGACCCACATGAAGGAGTCCACTGGATACTTCATCACACAGCCAAGAACAACGCACACCCGTCCAACGGGCAATACGTTGGCCTCAAAGTGCAAACCGGCTCATTTGCAAGCCTGATTCACTGGGAATCTTGATCCAATGTCGGCAGCCCCCGCCAGGACCGGGATGCCGCATCGGCGTCGGCCGACCCGCTCCGTTATCGCATTACTCCGAACGACGACGTAAGAACCCATGCGGTGCCACCGTAACCTGCAGGCGCTGTTCCATGTCGACGTCGATCTCGAACTCGGGGTGCCCACCGAGCCACTGGTGCACGGCCGTCTTGGGGTTGTTCCCTACGTCCCAGGGTCGGTCCGCAAAAAATTTCGGCGGCATGTCCTCCACAAAAGTGTCGAACACCACGCAGTAGCTCCCTGGCGTGACCAGCGGCGCGTAGGCATCCAGTTCGCTCAGCACATGGTCGTGGGTATGCATCGAATCCAGGCACACCAGAACGCGCTGGTAATCTTGCGCGAACCCGCGCACTTGCTGCACCACGTCGGGGGCCACGGCCGAGCCCTGGATCATGGCGATGCGGCTGGCCATGGGGTGCGATTCAATGGCTTCGCGATTGTGCGCTCGGATATCAATGTCCACTCCCAGCACCTTACGGCGTGAAGCACGAGGGTCCAGCGTGGTGCCAGCCTCGATCGCATCGCTGATGTCCAGCAGAGCCAGCAACGAGGCGCTGAGCACCAGCGAGCCGCCGTGGGCGATCCCGGTTTCTATGATCAGGTCCGGGCGGACACGCCACACGAGTTGCTGCATCGCCACCATATCCTGCGGGTACTGGATTATCGGGCGCCCCATCCAGTCAAAGTTGTACACGTACTGGCGCTGCATAGACGCCTGCAACCAGTCGCGGGACAGAGTTTGGAAAGCGAGGTCGCCAGCATAACCCTGCAGTCGCTTTAGACGCTCGCTCTTGAACTGTTCTTCCGGATGCATGCAAACCTCACTTGATCAACAACCCCTGGCCTGTGGGCATTTCCAGCACACGATAGCCGTACTTTGCGAACCACGGATCTTCCGCCAATTTTTGTGCTCGGTATCCCAGCCAGCCGTAGTCGTCCAGTATCAGCACTGCGCCGGGCACCATTCGCTCGAACAGCACCTCAAGAGCGCCCACCTCGGCCTCGGCGTTATTCATATCCAGGTGCATAAATGCAATTTTGCGGGGCGCAACTTCCGACAGAACATCGGGCACCTTGCCTTGTGTAACCGTCACATTACTGAAACCCGAAAATCGGTCCTTTACCTCAGCAAAGAGCTTTTTGCTGTGTTCGGGCATTGCATGATGAGGCAATGAAGGATCATGGTCGAACAGATCGTAGAGATAATAGTGGCGATCGGTTTGCGACGCAAAATCAACCGCATCGCAAATCACTCGTGCCGTCGTTCCCTTGTAGCAAGCACACTCCACAAAATCGCCCTCCAGCCGCAGGCCGTTTCGCGCACCCCAAAGCACTGTGGAAATACGCCACAAAACCGCCTTTTCAACATCGGTACTGGCGTGTGCGTTGAACGCCCGCATCAATGCTTCATCTTCCAAGAATCCCAAATTGCGGTGATAAGTAAAAAGGTTGTCTCCAGCATAAATACCCTGCTGGGTGTTGATCTGATCAACCGCCTGCTGGATGCCGCTCAGAAACTTACCATGGTCTTTCAAGCCAAAGAAGACCGCGCTTAAATGATTGTTCAAAAAGTACTCCTTCGATTTGATTAAAAAACACCTTGGATGATGTCTGGGGGGCACCGTGCAACCACATTAAATTCATCCTGCATACGACTAACGTTGATCGGCGAAAATGAGTGGTGCGGTGCATGACTCGATACATCGACAACGCAACCTGTGCGTTGCTGCAACCACTCAAGCCACTGGGCATGCGTGGTTTGATGGCCACTCGCCACGTTGTACACCGAATGACTACCTTGCAGTGCAATGCGCGGAAGCCAATCGAGCACGTCGGAAACGTGTATGTAATCTTTGGCAGAGTTTGGATTCGAGTGCAACACCACACGGCCCTGGCGTGCTTGTTGGAGCAGATCTGCCACCATGTTGCCCGATTCCGCGTCCATGCCTGGCCCCACCACGTTGGAGAGCCGCGCCACGCGCACAGCGGGCCGGCCGCTGGCATGGCACAGCGATTCGCCCGTGAGCTTGCTCAGGTTGTACAGGTACGAAGCGTCGCTTGGCTGGACGAACAGGGGTGCGTCTTCCTGCGTGCTGGCAGCCCCCATATAGACCCGCGTGGACGACAGGTACAGTAAAGAACTGAACCGCGACCGGTGCAGTACATCGGCCAGCAGGCTGACGTGGGCCTCCACGGTGTCGAAGGGGCGCGTGCGAAAGTCGGCCGTGAGCCCCACGCAATAGATCACATGGCCCAGCGGCCTTGTGAATACCTTGGGATCTGCGCGCAGCGGCGCCCACACGCTGTGGCCCAGCGAGCGCAGGTGTGCCACCAGACGGCTGCCGATGTAGCCACTTCCCCCTAGCACCGTGAAGTCGGCTGCACCCGTCACCGCCGCTCCCCCACAGCCATCAAAGGCTGGCCAGCGTACACCGTGTAGGGTAGCAGTTCGCCCCGTACGATGGAGCCCGCGCCCACCACGCAGCCGCGCCGCAGCACGGCCCCATCGAGCAGAACGCAATTGGAGCCAATCCAGACATCGTCCTCGACCACGATGCCACCCTTGCTGGGCAGAAACCCCTGCTCACGGATGAGCCGGGACCGCTCGGCATAGGCGTGGTTCACCGGCGCGAAGGTGCAGTTGGCGGCAATTGCGACATGGTTGCCAATCTGGATGCCATTGCCGGTGTACAGCACGCAACCTGAATTGATGACGACATCCTCGCCCACAACCAGATCGCCATGGCCGCCCGCCGGCTTGACCTTAACGAAACTGTCAATCACCGAACGCGCGCCTACCAAGATACGGGTACCGCGCACCGAATCCTCGATGTCCGCCAGCGGCGAAATGCGTGCGGCTGGATGCAGCTCGATCACCTAGAACACCTCCAGCCGTGGAACGGCCGTCACAAACTGCCCGCCCCAGCCGCGCACATAGTCCAGTTGCGCGGCCACTTCGCTGCGCAGGTTCCAGGGCAGGATCAGCACACGGTCAGGCCGGTGGGCGCGCAGGTGGGCTTCATCGACGATGGGGATGCGGCTGCCCGGCAGGTACTGGCCCTGCTTGGCGGGGTTTTTATCCACCACGTAGGGCAGCAGGTCGGGCCGCACGCCCGCAAAGTTGAGCAGGGTGTTGCCCTTGGCGGCTGCGCCGTAGGCCCCTACGGTGAGCCCATCAGACTGGCAACGCAGCAAAAATGATAGCAACTCGTGTTTGATTCGCAAAGACTGCGACTGGAAATCGCGGTAAAAGCCTTCGCCCAGCATGCCTGCCGCGGCCTCGGTGGCCAGCAGGCGCGCTACGCGGGCGCTCCCCTCGGGCGTGGCTTGCGGGTGAGCCATGGTGTCGGCGCGGGCGGCAAACACGCGCAGGCTGCCGCCGTGGGTGGGCAGTTCTTCGACGTCCACCACCACGAGGCCATTGGCAGCGAAGATGCGCTGCACCGCCGTGAGCGAGAGGTAGGAGTAATGCTCGTGGTAGGCCGTATCAAACTGGCAACCCTGCACCATGCGCAGCAGGTGCGGAAACTCGAACGTGGCCACGCCCTGCGGTTTGAGCAGGCGGGCAAAACCGGCCACAAAGTCGTTGATGTCGGGCACATGGGCCAGCACGTTGTTGGCGGCGATCAGGTCGGCCTGGCGGCCTGCGCTGGCCAGCTCATCAGCCAGCGCCACCCCAAAAAAGCGCTCGATCACCTCCAGCCCGAGCACGCGCGCCGCTTTGGCGGTGCTGGCGGTGGGCTCGATGCCATAACAGGGGATGCCCGCCTGCTGCACGTATTGCAGCAGGTAGCCGTCGTTGGAGGCCACTTCTACCACGCAGCCATCGGTGCCCAGACCAAGGCGCTGCTGCATGGCCTGCACATACAAGCGGGCATGCTCCAGCCACGACGACGAGAACGAGCTGAAGTAGGCGTAGTCGTGGGTGAACAGCGCTTCGCGGCCAGCATGGTCTTCAGTCTGCACCAGCCAGCAGTGCTGGCACACCAGCACGCGCAGGGGATACCAGGTTTCAGGGCCGCGCAGAGCAGCCTCGCTGAGGTAGGCATTGGACGGCGGCGCGCTGCCCAGGTCGAGAAACGGCAGGTGCAGCGGCTGGCCGCAGTGTCGGCACTTCACAGGCGCACTCCTTCAAACAGGTCGGTCAGCCGCGCGTGGCTGCGGTCGCGGTCGGACATGTCGGCCACGGGCAGCGGCCAGGGCAGCGCGAGCAATGGGTCCAGCGGGTTCAGGCCCGCTTCGGCCTGCGGCGCGTAGGCGGTCGAGTGCAGATACAGCAGCTCGGCATCATCGGACAGGGCCTGAAAGCCGTGCGCGAAGCCGGGCGGGATGAGCAGCGCGCAGGCGTTGTCCGGCGACAGGCGCTCGGCGTGCCACTGCAAGAAGGTGGGCGAGCCTGCGCGCAGGTCCACGGCCACGTCCCACACCTCACCATGCAGGCAGCTCACCAGCTTCATCTCGGCATGGGGCGGGCGCTGGTAGTGCAGGCCACGCACGCTGCCGCGCTGGCGCGTGATGCTGTGGTTGATCTGGGCGATGGGCTGCGTCCAACCTGCAGCGGCCAGTTCCTCAGCGCAGAACATGCGCTCGAACAGGCCGCGCGCGTCAAGCAACGGCTGGCGCTGCACGCGTACCAAGCCCGAAAGCGGCAGGGCGGTGCAGACCAGGCGGGCGCCAATAGGGGGGGTCATTCGGCGGCCCCCCAGGCATCAATATCGGCAAAACACAGCGCGCGCGCATCGGCACCGCCATGCTGCGCGCGGTACCAGGCCATGGTGCGCTCCACGGCCGTGTTCAGGCCCCAGCGGGGCGCTACGCCCAGCGCCTGGCGGGCATGTGCGGTCTCCAGCGCCAACCAGCCAGCCTCATGGGGCCATTCACTATGATTTTCATAGCCAACTTCGCTTCCTGGATAAGCGCAACCAGCCATTTTTATTACATTTCCGACCGTGGCTGCCTCGTGCGGCAGCGGGCCAAAGTTGTAGGCGCCTGCGCGGGCGGGTTCTGCCCACAGGCGTTCGGCCAGGCACAGGTAGGCGGCCAGCGGCTCGATCACATGCTGCCACGGGCGTGTGGCACCAGGGCGGCGGATATGAACGGGTTGCCCGGCGCTCCAGGCCCGCACGGCGTCGGGCAGCAGGCGGTCGGCCGCCCAGTCACCACCTCCAATCACGTTGCCTGCGCGGGCAGTGGCCACGGCCACGCCCTGGGCGGCCAGGAACGCATCGCGGTAGCTGGCGGTCACGATCTCAGCCGCCGCCTTGCTGGCGCTGTAGGGGTCGTGGCCGCCCAGCGGGTCGTCCTCGCGGTAGGGGTAGGCCCACTCGCGGTTGCGATAGACCTTGTCGGTAGTCACCACCACCACCACCCGCGCGTCGGTCTGGCCCCGCAGCGCATCCAGCACATGGGCCGTGCCCATGATGTTGGTGGCGTGGGTGCCCAGCGGGTCTGCGTAGCCCGCGCGCACCAGGGCCTGCGCCGCCAGGTGCAAAACGATCTGCGGGCGGGCGGCCTGCACCTGCGCGGCCACGGCCGGGGCATCGCGCACGTCGCACATGCGATCGGCGCTCACCACATCGCCCACGCGGGCCAGGGTGTACAGGTTGGGCTCGCTGGCTGGTGGCAGTGCCAGGCCCGTGACGTGGCTTCCCAAGCGCGACAGCCACAGAGCCAGCCAGCTGCCCTTGAACCCCGTGTGCCCGGTCAGCAGCACGCGCTTGCCGCGCCAGAAGTCGGGGGTGGGCTGCAGGGTGCCGGTCATCACCAGGTCTTCCAAGGGGCTTTGCCGCTTTGCCAGAGTTCTTCGAGCAGGTTTTTCTCCCGCAGGGTATCCATGGGCTGCCAGAAGCCGGTGTGCTCGAAGGCGCGCAGTTGGCCGCTTTGCGCCAGCTCGGTCATGGGCTCCAGCTCCCAGCTGGTCGCGTCGTCGGCGATGCGCGTGATCACCTCAGGCTGCAGCACAAAGAACCCGCCATTGATCCAGCCGCCGTCACCACGGGGCTTTTCTTCAAAACCGTGCACGGTGTCGCCCTGACGCACGAGCGCGCCATAGCGCCCGGGTGGTTGCACGGCGGTGACGGTGGCCTGGCAGCCATGGGCACGGTGAAAGGCAAACTGCGCCGTCATGTCCAGATCAGCCACGCCGTCGCCATAGGTAAAACAAAACGGCTGGCCGGGCTCCAGGTATTCCTGCACGCGGCGCAGGCGGCCGCCCGTCATCGTGTTCTCGCCCGTATCCACCAGCGTGACGCGCCAGGGCTCGGCGTGCCGGTGGTGCACTTCCATGCGGTTGTTGGCCATGTCAAAGGTCACGTCGGACATGTGCAGGAAGTAGTTGGCAAAGTATTCCTTGATGACATAGCCCTTGTAGCCCAGGCAGATCACGAAGTCATTGACGCCGTGCGTGGCGTACATCTTCATGATGTGCCACAGGATGGGGCGCCCCCCAATCTCGATCATGGGCTTGGGTTTGAGGTGTGACTCTTCGGAAATGCGGGTTCCCAGGCCACCGGCGAGCAATACAGCTTTCATGGCATCAAGCATAGTGAAGCCATGCGTTGCAGCAAAGCCGGTGTGGAGGGGAAAACGCGGCGCATCTCGGGCCTTCAAGCTTGCTTGGCGCACCAGCGGGCAAACATTTCCCGGTAAGCCGCTTCCACGTCGCGGGCAAACCCTGGCTCGTCCATCAACGCAGAGGCCTGCATCTGCGCACGCAGCTCGCGTCGTATGTTGGCCAGGCGAGGCAGGTCGCTGGCCAGAGCCACCAGCTTGTTGACGTATCCCTCTTCGCTGTGAGCAATCCACTCGGGATGCCCCACGGCAGACAGCACGGAGGCCCCCAACGTGCCCATGCTGGGCGCACTGGCCAGCGACACAAAGGGCAGGCCCATGTAAAGCGACTCGATCAGCGTGGTGCCGGAGTTCTGCGGAAAGCAGTCGAGCGCAATGTCCATGCGGCGCAGCACGTTCCAGGGCGGGGTTTCAAAGCCCATGATGATGCGGTCGCGGGAGATGCCCAGGGCCTCAAACCGTGGCCACCATTGTTCGCGCACTTCGGCCTGGCTGAAATTGCCGCTGTTGAGCTCCAGCCTGGCATGGGGCAAGCGGTGCAGCACCTCGGCCCAGGTCCGCAACACACGATCATTGAGCCGCACTGCACGCGTGAGCGTTCCGAACGTGATGTAGCCGTTGGCCAGAGCCGGGAGTTCGCTCACCTCGCCCGCACGCGGGTTGGCGCGGTACACGAATGGCGTACGCGGCAGACGCCACGGCGTCTCGGAAAACAGATGCTCAGCGCCTTCGGGCACCGTCACGGCATCGGTCAGGTAGTAGTCGATGGCGGTAAGACCGGTGGTGTAGCCGGAGTCAAGCCAGTGCAGCGACACAGGAGCCGGCTTGCGCGCGAACGTCCCCAGCCGGTGGCCTTTGGTCTGCCCCGCGATGTCGATCAAGATGTCAATGCCATCGGCCCGGATGCGTGCGGCGAGTTCGTCATCGCTCATCTGGCCAATATCGGCCCAGTGCTCGAACAGGGTGCGGTAGTGGTCGGTGACCTCGTCTTCCAGCTCGACCAGCCCGGAATAGGCGAAAAGCTCGACGCAGGCGGGATCATGGTTTTCCAGCAGCGGCTCGAGAAAAGGCCGACAGGCATGGGTTCGAAAAACCGGTGCCACATAGCCCACCCGCAGGCGGCGCGCCGGATTGCGGTCATTGGCGTGGGGGCGCCAGGCGTGGCGGTGCGGCTCACCAAAGTGCTTGTTGAACCGCTGGTACGCGGCGTACCGCTCCAGCGGGTCGAGCTCGGGCATGCAGTTGGCCACAAAGAGATAGCAGCTGTGTGCAGCCTCGTCCGTCGGGCACAGGGCAATGGCTCCGCGCAACACGTCCAGCGATTCGGCCAGCTTGCCCTGGTCCTTGAGCAGCATGCCCAGGCTCACATGGGCCTGCACCATCTTGGGATTGCATGCCAGTGCCTGGCGAGTGCATTCCTCTGCCTCAGTAAAACGGTGCATTTCGCCCAGCAAGATTCCAAGGTTGATGAGCACGCCCGGGGCCGCCCCACCGACTTCCAAGGCGCGCCGATACGCCAGCTCGGCGGCCTCCAGGCGTGCCTGCCCCCGCATGACGATCGCCAGATTGATCCAGCCCTGCGTGAATCCCGGAGCATGGCTCACGGCCTGCCGCAGCAGAACCTCGGCCTGCACCAGATCGCCCTTGAGCGATCGCGCAAGGCCGTAGTTGCTGAGCATGTCTACATCGATCGGATTGAGCCGCAGGGCTTGCTGCATGGGTGCGATGGCCTTGCCCAACTGGCCCAGACGCATGAGCGCGGCACTGAGGAATTTGAAGCCCGTGGGGCACTGCGGGTACTGGCGGATCATCTTTCGGCCCAGGCGAAGCACCTCGTCAAACTTTTCCTCATCGAACAGACGATTGATTTCCGCGCGCTGCTCCACTGGCGCCAGGCGTCCTGGCTTGGGCAGGGCCCTCAGGGCGCGCTCGATCGCAGCCTCGACCAGGCGCTCCACCAGCTCGCCAGCGGCGTCACCCGCAAGTCCTGCGCGGCGAGCGTCCTCCAGAATGTCCTCGGCCAGGGCCCACTCCTTCGCCTGGATCAGGGCATCGACCAGACTGACCCAGTACTGGCGGTTTTTTGGGTCGGCCTGCAACGCCGCCTGAAAGCACGGAACGGCCGCGAGAAACTGCCCGCATTCGACGGCGATCGCCCCCAGATTGTGGTTGGCGTCAGGATGGGCCGGCTCCAGACTCAACACGGCCCGGTAGAGCTCTTCGGCCTGCTCCAGATTGCGGGCGCGATGGCAACTGAGGGCCAGGTCCATGGTTTGTCGCAACAGGGCCTGCACCGTGGACGGCAGAGCGGGCGGTGTCAGTGGCTCCTGACCCGTCGCACCTTCGGCCGCTGGATGTTCGTTGACCATGGTTGCTTGCATTCACCCGCCTTATGTCTGCTGGCCCCAACCGCAGTGTCGGGGCGCCCGATCAACAGGATAAACACCTTGCAAGCGCCTGAAGCGGAGAAAAGCGGCAAAAATCAGGTCGCCTGGGCGGTACCTTGGTCTGACCACCCCCGAGCGCGCGTCATACAACCTTCTAAGAAGAGGGTGGTTTGCCGATTGCTCTGCGCTTTGATTCGCGCACAATCAGATAAAGTGAAGCCAAGACAGGGGTTGACACATCCCTTGTGCCATTCAACCCGAAAGGCGGCTCACGCCACCGTAATAACCGCATCCGCATGTTCGTCATCATCGGTTACATCGTCTGCCTTGGCTGCATCTTTGGCGTCTACATCCTGCATGGCGGGAATATCACGGTCATCCTCAAGGCGCTTCCGTTCGAAATCGTCACCATTTTGGGCGGTGCGCTGGGTGCGTTTGTGGTGAACAACCAGCCCAAGGTCATCAAAGCCACGCTCAAAGCCATCCCGATGGCCATGAAGGGCTCCAAGTACACCAAGGCCCGATATCTGGAACTGATGGCCATGCTGTATGAAATCCTCCAAAAGGCCCGCAAGGAAGGGCTGATGGCCATCGAAAAGGATGTGGAAAATCCCGGTGATTCCGAGATCTTTAAAAAATACCCCACGGTGGGCAGCGACCACCATGTGATCGAGTTCACGACCGACTACCTGCGCATGATGGTGTCTGGCAATCTGAACTCGCACGAGATCGAAGCCTTGATGGACAGCGAAATCGAAACCCATCACCAGGAGGCCCATGCGCCAGTCGCTGCACTTGCGCGGCTGGCGGGCGCCCTGCCCGCGTTCGGTATCGTGGCCGCCGTGCTGGGGGTGGTGAATACCATGGGGTCCGTGGGCCAGCCACCGGCAGTCCTGGGTGGCATGATCGGATCGGCGTTGGTGGGTACCTTCCTGGGGATTTTGCTGGCCTACGGCGTGGTCGAGCCTCTGGGGGGTCTGGTTGAACAAAAAACCGAAGATGCCGCCAAGGAGTTGCAGTGCATCAAGTCAACGCTGCTGGCCAGCATGCAGGGCTACAACCCGGCGACCGCCATCGAATTCGGTCGCAAGGTACTGTTCTCCGGGGATCGACCCAGCTTCACGGAGCTGGAGGGGCACGTGAAAGGCAAGAAATAGGCGCCATGGGCGCATTGACGCTTGGCATCGATGGCAGACAAAAAGCTTCAACCGATCATCATCAAGCGCCCCAAGAAGGGGGGGCACGCCGTCCATGGCGGCGCCTGGAAGATCGCTTATGCGGACTTTGTGACCGCGATGATGGCTTTTTTCCTGCTGATGTGGCTGCTGGGCTCGACGGCCAAGGGAGATCTGCAAGGCATCGCTTCGTATTTCCAGTCGCCGGTCAAGGTGGCCATGACCGGCGGAGACGGCTCGGGCAACAGCTCAACCGTGATCCCCGGCGGCGGCAATGATCTGTCCAAGGCGCGTGGACAAATGCGCAGATCCGAGTCGGAGCAATCCCGCCACCGCCAAATGAGCCTGGAAGCGGCGCGCGTGGAGCAGGCCAAGCAGGACCTGGAACGCATCAAGGCGCTGGAAGCAAAAATCGACGCACTGATCACCGAAATTCCACGGTTGAACGAGTACAGATCCCAGATTCGCATCGACATCACACCGGACGGACTGCAAATCCAGATCATCGATGACCAGAACCGCCCGATGTTCGACAGCGGAAGTGCGTTGGTAAAACCCTACATGCGGGATATCCTCAGGGAAATCGGAGCGGCCTTGGCGAATGTCGAAAACCGGATCAGCCTGGCGGGCCATACTGACGCGGTCCCCTATGGAAACAGCGAACGCGGATATAGCAACTGGGAATTGTCTGCAGACCGCGCCAACGCATCCCGACGCGAACTGGTTACGGCGGGCATGCCAGACGCTAAACTGAGCCGCGTCGTCGGTCTGGCAGCCAGCGATCTGCTGGAGCCTGCAAATCCGCGATCTCCGGCGAACCGGCGTATTACCATCACGGTACTGACCCGAGAAGCCGAGGAACGACTCATGGGCAAACTGATACCCGAGATAACCCCCGCAGAATTGACAAATGGAAACCGGGAAAACCCTCCCCAGCCGAGGCAGTAGTTACGACTTGTCACTATTGCCTCCTCACACGACAATATCTTTAGCCATTTCCGACCGAAAGGGTCCAAAGTGACCACTGCCCTGCGCTTTTTGATCGTTGACGACTTTTCAACCATGCGCCGCATCGTGCGCAATCTGCTCAAAGAAAGTGGTTTTTCCGACGCCGATGAGGCCGAGGATGGCGTGGCCGCTCTGAACAAGCTGCGCAACAGCAAGTTTGACTTCGTGGTCACGGACATCAACATGCCCAACATGAACGGCTTCCAGTTGCTGGCCGAGATCAAGAAGGACGACAAGCTCAAGCACCTTCCCGTGTTGATGGTGACTGCAGAAGCACGCAAGGAAGACATCGTTGCGGCAGCCCAGGGTGGTGCCGCGGGATACATCGTCAAACCTTTCACCAAAGCGACGCTTGAAGAGAAAGTGACCTTGATCCTCAAAAAGATGGGGCTATGACATCATGGAAGACTCTTCAAACAACAGCCAGCCGGTGGATGTTCACCAGAAAATCGGGATTCTGACTCGGCAACTGCACGATTCGCTGAGAGAACTGGGATTTGCCGAAAAGCTGCGGGGCTCCATGGGTGAATTGCCAGATGCGCAGAGCCGACTCAATTACATTGCGCGGCTCACGGGAGAAGCCGCAGAGAAGGTCCTTGGCCGTGTGGAACAAGCCAAGGCACAGCACGAATACATCGCAGGAGAGACCCGTCGAGTCACTGGCTTGCTGGTGAAAGACCCGGTGGCAGCGGTGGCCCGGGGGGACGTCATGAACTTCGTCAAGGATGTGGAGCGCGTCACCAAAGAGGCTGACATGCACCTCACCGAAATCATGATGGCCCAGGACTTCCATGACCTCACGGGCCAGGTGATTGCCCGCGTGGTGAGCCTGGCGGCCACCATAGAAGAGCAGCTCGTGCAACTGCTCATACAGACGGCCCCGCCAAACGCGCAGGTGGCTACACCTGAGCCGCCCAAACACCTCCAGGGGCCCGTGGTGAAAGCTGAGGGGAACCCTGACGTGGTCACGGACCAGTCCCAGGTTGACGATCTACTCGCAAGCCTGGGCTTCTAAAAACCGGATTCCTCCGCGCCCCTCGACGGGCGACAAATCCACCGCCGAAAAGGGGGCCCTCGGGCCCCCTTTTTCTCCTTTAGATTTCGGGGTCGCTCACGACAATGGCATGACACCACCCGTCATGCCATCATGGACTCCAGCCAAGAAAAAAGCCTACCCGCGTCAGAACGCAAGCTACAAAAAGCGCGCGAAGACGGACAGGGCGCTCGATCGCGCGATTTGTCGCATCTGGCAATCCTGGGGGCAGGCGCGGCCTGCCTGCTGATGCTGGCCCCACAGCTGGTGACGCGCCTGCAGTTGGCCATGAGCCAGCAGCTCGCCTTTGATGCGAGCACCGTGATGGCCCCAGGACACATGCTCAGCCGCCTGCAGGACATGGTGGCCATCGGCTTGATTGCCAGCACGGTCTTTGCCCTGCTGACCGCAGGCGCAGCGCTGGTCAGCGCCATCGGTGCGGGCGGATGGATCTTCAGCGCCAAACCGATCACGCCGCAATGGAACCGCCTGAACCCCCTGTCGGGCCTGTCCAACCTGTTTTCCAAGCAGCAAATGGCCAATGTGGCCAAGATGGTTTTGATGACGGGCATCCTGAGTTACGTCGCCTGGAAGTTCATGGGAAACAGCATCGATCAGGTGGCCATGCTGGTGCTCCAGCCGTCGCCGCTGGCGATACGCCATGTGGCGGACTGGCTCACCTCGGGCATGAGTCTGTTGCTGCTGGTGGTGTTCCTGGCTGCCGTGGTTGACGTTCCATTGCAGGCGTATTTCTTCAAGGCACAGCTCAGGATGTCCCATGAAGAAATCAAACAGGAACATAAGGAGTCGGACGGCGACCCACACACCAAGGGACGCATTCGCCAGCGACAGCGCGAAGTAGCCGACCGGGCCAGCGTCGCGGCGGTACCCAAGGCTGATTTCGTGGTGATGAACCCCACCCACTATGCGGTTGCCCTCAGGTACGACGACAAAACCATGAGCGCCCCCCAGGTCATCTCGCGCGGCACCGACCTCATCGCCTTCAGCATCCGAGATATCGCCAAGAAGCACGGCGTGCCGGTACTTCAGTCGCCCATGCTGGCACGGGCGCTCTATGCCCATGCCGAACTCGACCAGGCCATCCCCGCGAAGCTCTACACCGCAGTTGCGCAGGTGCTGGCCTACGTGTATTGCCTGAAGGCCGCAATGCGCGGCGAGGGCCGCATGCCCGACAGCGTGCCCGACCCCTATGTACCGCCCGAACTTGATCCGCTGAACCGCACATCAGTGCAAGGCGCCTCCGTATGAATACCTCCGTAAAGTCCCTGCAAAACTGGGCTGGTAGCAACGCAAATGCCCTTCAAGGGCTGTCAGCCCCCCTGCTGGTGGTGGCCATCCTGGCGCTGATGGTGTTGCCCATCCCCGCGTGGATGCTGGATGCCTTCTTTACGCTCAACATCGCCGTTGCTTTGATGGTGATGATGGTGGCAGCCTACATGCTGCGGCCGCTGGACTTTGCGGCATTCCCGACGGTGCTGCTGCTCACCACCCTGATGCGGCTGTCGCTGAACGTTGCATCAACGCGTGTCGTGTTGCTGGAAGGGCACACCGGCCCAGGCGCCGCAGGTGCCGTGATCGAGGCTTTCGGTCACTTTCTGATTGGCGGCAACTTCGCCGTGGGCCTGATTGTTTTCGCCATTTTGGTGGTGATCAACTTCGTGGTGATCACCAAGGGGGCCGAGCGTATCGCCGAAGTGTCGGCCCGCTTCACGCTGGATGCCATGCCCGGCAAACAGATGGCGGTGGACGCAGACCTGAACGCTGGCCTGATCGACGAGAAAGAAGCCAAGCGCCGGCGTGCCGAAGTGGCGGAAGAAGCGAACTTTTTTGGCTCGATGGATGGTGCATCCAAGTTTGTGCGCGGCGATGCCATCGCCGGTATCCTCATCCTGTTCATCAACATCGTGGGCGGCTTTGCCGTCGGGATGCTGCAACACAACCTGTCTGCCAGCAAGGCCGCCGACACGTATATCGTGCTTGCCATTGGCGATGCGCTGGTGGCCCAGATTCCAGGGCTGCTGATCTCGGTGGCGGCGGCGATGGTGATCTCGCGCGTTGGCAAGGACCACGACATGGGTCGCCAGATCGTTGACCAGCTCTTCATGTCGCCCAAAGTCCTGGGCGTTACGGCCACTATTTTGATTCTGCTGGGGCTCATTCCAGGCATGCCCCACGTGGTGTTTCTGACCGTGGGTGGCCTTTTGGGCTACGGTGCCTGGCTCATGCACAAGCGCCAGCAGATTCCGCCCGAGGTAGAGGCGCCCGCCGTACCGGTCGGAGACGGTGAGGCCACCTGGGATGATCTGCAGCCCGTGGATCTGCTGGGCCTGGAACTCGGCTATCGGCTCATCAGCCTGGTCGACAAGAGCCGCCAGGGCGACCTGCTTACCCGCATCAAGGGCGTGCGCCGCAAGTTCGCACAGGAGGTGGGCTTCCTGCCCCCGGCGGTCCACGTGCGGGACAACCTCGAACTCAAGCCCAGCGGGTACCGCATCACGCTGCGCGGTGTGGTGGTCGGCGAAGGCGAAGCCTTCCCCGGCATGTTCCTGGCCATCAACCCCGGAGGCATCGCCACGCCACTGATTGGCACCCCCACCACTGACCCCGCATTTGGCCTGCCGGCGCACTGGATCGACGAGCGCCACAAAGAAGCCGCGCAAATGGCAGGTTTTACCGTCGTTGATTCCGAAACCGTGATGGCGACCCATTTGTCACACTTGATGCAAGTGCAGGCAGCCAAGCTCCTGAGTCGCACAGAGACGCAGCAACTGGTGGAGCACGTGGCCAAGCTGGCCCCCAAACTCATCGAAGAAGTCGTTCCCAAAATGGTGTCGATCGCCACGTTCCAGAAAGTCCTCCAGCTGCTGCTGGAAGAGTCTGTGCACATCCGCGATATCCGCACCATCATCGAAACGCTGGCCGAGCACGCTGGCGGGATTTCCGATCCTGTGGAGCTGGCCCGCCGCGTGCGCATTGCGCTGTCGCCAGCCATCGTGCAGCAAATCTATGGGCCTACTCGCGAACTCAACGTCATTGCCATCGAACCGGGTCTGGAGCGTCTGCTGGTGCAGGCCCTGGGCAACGCCGCCGGGCCGGCACTGGATCCCGGTGTCGCCGACATCCTGACGCAGAAAGCAGCCGAGGTCGCTCTCAAGCAGGAAGAAATGGGCCTGCCAGCGTGCCTGCTCGTGCCAGACCAGATCCGTAACGCCATCGCCCGACTTGTGCGCCGCGTGGCACCACGGCTGCAGGTGCTCGCCCACAGCGAGATCCCCGAGACCCACACCATCCGTATTGGGCCGATCCTTAAAGGTGCAACAGCATGAACATCAAACGCTTTACCGCCCCCACCTCCCGCGAGGCATTGGCCAAGGCGCGCATGGCCTTTGGCGAGGGCACACTCATTCTGTCAAACCGCCCGACTGCCAACGGCGTCGAGGTGATGGCCACCGCCGAAGACACGCTGTCCGCGCTTGACAGCGCCGCAGGCTCGCCATCGGCAACGCCACCGCTGCTGGCGCCTTCCACGGCCCGAGGCACTGCGCCGCGCTCTGATCAGTCCGGTGCCGCGTCCCGCGCAGGGCGCAGTCCGGTTGAGGAAGACACGGAGCAGCTCGCCATGAGTACCCTGTCGTTCCAGGACTATGTCCGTGAACGCATGCTGCGCCGCCGACACGAGGCCCTCAACAGCCCCGCTGAAACATCACTGCTGTCCGAGCGCAACCGTGACCATGAACCGGAGCGCGAGCAACGCATGCCCGCGCCCAATGTGGTTCGTCACAACCCGCTGCGCTCCATTCCGATGGACCTGCCGCCCGAACCACCAGCACGCCGTCGCACAGAACCCTCTGCCAGTTCTATGCAGTCCGTTGCCAACCAGCAAAGCCTGATGAGCGAACTGCACGCCATGAAGGAGATGATCGAGGACCGGTTCAACACCATGGCCTGGCTGGGTCAGGCGCGGCAGAACCCCATCCAGTCCAACCTCATGCTCAAGATGATCCGCGCCGGATATTCGCCATCCCTGGCGCGGGTGGTGCTGGAACGAATGCCGCAAGACCTGTCTGCGGCCGATGCTGTGCGGTGGCTGATGGACGTGCTGGAGCGCAATCTCAAGACCGACCAGTCTGACCCGCCCCTGTATGAGCAAGGCGGTGTTTTTGCCCTCGTCGGCTCGACCGGCGTCGGCAAGACGACCACCGCCGCCAAACTGGCCGCCATGTGCGCCCGCATCCACGGCCCGGGCAGCGTTGGCCTGATCACGCTGGATACCTATCGCGTCGGTGCCCACGAACAGTTGCGCAGCTACGGGCGTATGCTGGGTGTGGTGGCGCACCTGGCGCATGACCGTGCTGCACTCCAGGACCTGCTGGGCCTGCTGAACGGCAAGAAGATGGTGCTGATCGACACCACCGGCGTTGCACCCCGGGACCCACGCAAGCGCGACATGCTGGACGTCCTGGACCTGCCCGACATTCACAGGCTGCTGGTGCTCAACGCCAGCTCCCACGGCGATACCCTGGACGACGTGCTCAGCGCCTTCAAGACCGATGGTTCGCAGCAGGCGATCCTTTCCAAGGTGGATGAAGCCGTCAAGCTCGGCCCCGCGATCGATGCGCTGATCCGGCACCAGATGGTGCTGCGTGGCGTGACGAACGGCCAGCGTGTGCCCGAAGACTGGGAGCGCGCCGATGCCGGCAAGCTCATCTCCACATCCATGAAGGCACCCGTCAAGTCGGCCTTCGACCCCAAGGCGAGCGATCTTAACTTCTTCTTCTCGCACTCGCCTGACAACCTCAACGAGCGGGGGCTGGTCGATGCTTGACATCAGTCCGCACCAAGCCGCCGGCCTGCAGGGTTTCATGCCGCAGGCGGATCTGAGACTGGCCGCGGTTGCCAGTGACGCCAACCCAGGTACCAGCCTGGACGCCCTCTGGCAGGTGTATGCCAACCTTCAGCGCCTGGGGTATCCGGTGATGGTGCTGGACGGCTCTGCGCAGGAGACGGATGACAGCCCCGGGCTGATCCACCTGCTGCGTGACGGCCCGCTGCGCGACACCGCGGCATTGGGTGGTGGCGTGCCAGCGTCTTCGCTGGCCGTTGTGCCCGCAGGAAAGGGGTTGGGCGTGCTCGGGCGCCAGGCGGTCGCTGCGGGTCTGTCACCGCTGGCAGAGCTGCTGCCGCTCTTCAGGCGGTACGGCCTCCTTGTTTTACATGCCCCCGCTGCCACACTGGCATCTCTGTTGACCCATACCGCAACGGTCCCGCTGGTGATCATGGGCCAAGGCGCTGCAGGCGTCCTGAGCAGCTACACCAGCCTCAAGCAGATCGCCGTTCACACGGGTCTTCCCTGCATGGTCGCTGCCTTGCTCAGCGGCAGCTCCGAAGCGGAACGCAAAGCGGCCCGGGCTTCGCTGCAGACCCTGCAGAAATGTGCGGGTCGTCACCTGGGTGGCTCGGTGCGCACCACGACCATTTCGACGCAAAGTCCTCAAGACCTCCAGCGGCTGGCCTTGCAACTGCTGGAGAATGCGGGCACCATCCAGGACGAACCGCTTGTAGCGTTGCGCCCTTCCAGCCTGCAAGGCATGTCTGCGCACCTCGCTCGGAGCCACTGATCTGATGTACACCGCCAAAGGCCAGCTTGACCGTGACGCGATGATTCGCCAGCACGTTCCGCTGGTGCGAAGGATCGCGCACCACATGATCGCAAAGCTCCCACCCAATGTGGAGCTCGATGATCTCATCCAGGTCGGAATGATGGGTCTGGCCGAAGCACTGTCGCGCTACGAGGTCGCCCAGGGTGTCCAGTTCGAGACCTTTGCCACCCAACGCATCCGCGGCGCCATGCTCGACGAATTGCGCGAAGGCGACTGGATGTCGCGCAGTTCTCGCAAAAGTCAAAAAGACATCGAGCACGCGGTGCACCGGCTAGAGCAAAAGCTGATCCGAAGCCCGCTGGAGTCCGAGATCGCCGCCGAGATGGGGATGTCGCTGGCCGAATATCAGACCCTGCTGAGCAAGGTGCGTGGCACCCAGCTCGTCTACCTCGAGGACATGACGCATGGCCACGAGGACGAGGACGGCTTTCTGGATCGCCATGTCGCCGACGCGGCGGCCGACCCGGTTGAAATGCTGCGGAATGAGCGTCTGAAGACATCCCTGATCAACGCGATCAAGAGCCTGCCCGAGCGCGAGCAGCACATCATGGGCATGTACTACGAGCACGACATGAACCTCAAGGAAATCGCGGCCGTTTTGGGTGTTACCGAATCCCGCGTCTGCCAGCTGCACAGCCAGTCCATCGCCCGCCTGCGGGCGAAAATGCGCGCTCACTGACGGGCGCTTCGCACCGGGCGACCGCCCCCCAGGAAGCCAGCTCGGCGAAACGCCGCGGCTTAAGGAAGCTCTGCAAAACCCTCGCGAGGATGCGCGGGTGCGGATCGGGATGGGCCACAAGGCGCTTTTTGCAGCCAATAGCCTGGCTATCGGCAAGAAAAGCAACGCCGTGGACTACCCGAGCCCCCCCGAGTTCGACACTTCCCGACCTTTTTTCGACCTTGCGCCAAGGCGCGTGTGTTTTGAATCAATGGGTTGGCTGCGTTTTTTGTCCGTTTTCCAAAAATCGCTGTAGTGGCACGTCGCATTCCCGATTGTAGTAATC